>JBAUIH010000421.1:0-11384 GCA_049682755.1 Candidatus Aminicenantales bacterium
CGGGACTGGTTCCCCGGGGTGCGGGGGCAGAGGGTGGTCTCCTGCGCCGAGTGGAATCACACAAACAGAAATGTTCAAGGGCTGAGGGGCCGTCTTGACTTCCAGCGCCGACCCCCCTAATATGGGACACGATTCCGGCCGGACGCACGCGCGGAGGAGGTCGTCACCCATGGACAAAACCGAAACCCTTAAGGACGGGAAAAAAGTCGTCATCAGGAAACTCACTTTCAAGGACCTGGACAAGCTGATGGCCTTCTACCGCTCTCTGCCTCCCGAAGACCGAAAATACCTGCGAGTCGACGTCACCGACCGCAAGCTGGTCGCCGAACGCATCCGTCTCACCGAACACGACCGGGTCTTCCGCATTATCGCCCTCTACAAAGACAAGATCGTCGGCGACGGCGCTCTGGAGCTCAGCGGCGAGGAATGGCGGCGGCACCAGGGAGAGATCCGGGTGATCGTCGCCCGGGTCTTCCGGAGAAAAGGGCTCGGGACCGTCATGATCCGGGAGCTCTATTTTCTGGCCGCGGCGAACAGCGTCGAGACGATCGTCGCCAAGATGATGAGGCCGCAAAAAAGCGCGAAGATTATCTTCCACCGGCTCGGTTTCCGGGAAGAAGCGCTTCTCCCGGACTACGTCAGGGACCTCTCCGGAAGACCGCAGGATCTCATCATCATGATGTGCCGGCTCGGCGACATGTGGGAAGAGCTGGACCAATTCACCAGCGATTCCGATTGGGAGCGCTGCCGCTAGATCGGAGCTGTTGGCCGGGGGGAAATTGGCAGGTCGAAAAAAGCTTTTTTTTTCATTCGCTTTTTTCCTATTCCTTTTAGTTCCGTCTGCCCGTCCGGAGGATCGACCCAAAATCGGCCTGGTCCTGGGCGGCGGGGGGGCCAAGGGCACCGCCCACATCCCCGTTCTCAAACTGCTCGACGAACTCGAGTTCCCGGTCGATTTCATTGCCGGCACCAGCGCCGGCGGGATTGTGGGTGGTCTTTACGCCGCCGGCTATTCCGGCGCCGAAATCGAAGAGATCTTCGCCGCAACCGACTGGGATGACCTCTTCTCCGACCGGCCGCCGCGAGACCTCCAGCCTTATTTTGAGAAAAGGCTCGACGGCCGCTACCAGCTGGCCCTCTTCCCGCGCAGGGGCATTCCCTCGGCTCCCCAGGGCTTGATCTCCGGGCAGAAATTCCTGGACCTTTTCTCTTCGCTGACTTTTCCCATGACCGGGGAGATCGATTTCGACAGTCTTCCCATCCCCTTCCGCTGCCTGGCCGTCGACATCATCAGCGGGAAACAGGTCGTCCTGAAGAGCGGTTCGCTGGCCCGGGCGCTGCGGGCAACGATGGCCATCCCGACACTCCTGGCCCCGGTTAAATGGGACGAATGGCTTCTCGTTGACGGCGGGGTGCTCAACAACCTGCCGGTGGATGCCGTCAAGGATATGGGCGCGGATATTGTGATCGCCGTTGACCTCGCCAGCCCCTTAAGCCCCCGGGAAGAGCTCGCCACGGCCGAAAAAATCCTCGGCCAGACTCTTCAGACTGTCGAGCTCGAACAGAAGAAGGACAAACTCGACAGTGAAGATATTCTCATCTGGCCGGACATGAAGGGACTGTCCAGCACCGACTATTTTTCCCCTGACAAGATGGCCCGGATCAAGGAGCGGGGCGAGGAGGCGGCCCGGAAGGCCCGGCCTTCGCTCCTGGCGCTGCAGGAAAAATTCGGCCTGGGGCGACGACCTCAAGCCCGCGCCAGATCGGTCGATCCGGCTCAGAAGCGCATTCTCGGGCACGTCGTGATCACCGGCAACGACAAAATCCCCACTGCGTTTATCGTCAAGCTGTTCGGCTTGAAGACGGGCGAACGGGTGGACGCCGCCGGAATCGGCCAGAAGGTCAACGAACTCTATGCCCTCGGCTATTTCGAGAATATCCAGTACGATATCTTCCCCGGTGAGGGCGACGCCATTGATCTGCGGTTGACCGTGCGCGAGCGGCCGCGGGCGAACTTGCGCTTGGGCTTGCATTATAACGGTTACCACAACCTGGTCGCCGCCGCCGGCCTCTATGCCACCAATTTCCCCTTTCCCGGGCTGCGGCTGGAAACCGAACTCGAGGTCGCCGGGCTGACCCGTTTATTCTCCAAGGTCTTCTATCCGACCGAGACCCTGGATTTTCCCATTTACCCGTTGCTCTATCTGAAGCACAAGAATGTCCCCACCCGGCTCTACGGGGGCGATGGACGGGTTGTGACGAGTTATCGCGACCGGTCCTTTTCTCTGGGGGGCGGGTTGGGCTTCCTCCTCAAGAAGAGCCTGAATCTGGAAATCGCCTACGAGCAGGAGTGGATGGATATCCGATCCCAGCCTGCTTTTTCCCCGCTGGAGCCGCTCCTCGAACTGAAGCCGACGCTCCGCAAGGTCGAACTGCAGGCGACGATCGACACACTGGATAATCTGAGGCTTCCCCAGAACGGCCTTTTTCTGCGGGCTCTCTATGAAGGTAGTTATAATTTCTTGGGATCGGCCACGGCCTATGAACTGGCCGAAGCCTGGGCGGATATTTACACGACCTTCCGGGAGAAAAACACCCTCCGTCTGTATGGATATTGGGGAACCTCGCGGGGAAACCCTCCTTTCTACAAGCGCCTCAACCAGGGACGCCCGGGGACGTTCGTCGGGATGGGTTATGACCAGTTGCAGGCAAACACGATGAAAATCCTGCGGGGCGAATTCAGGTATGGATTCACGAACTTCGTCCAGTTCAAGGTCATGGCGAACGTGGCCCTCGACGTCGAGCAACGCTCACCGGGGGTCACCCCCTCGCCCGGCACTCTCTGGGGAGCGGGCGCCGGAGTTGTGATCAATTCCCCCCTCGGTCCCCTGGATCTTGTCTTCAGCCTGGGCAGCAAGGGCTGCAGCGACCCGAGAACCCTGCAGGCCGTGGCCTACCTCGAGCTGGGCGCCCGGTTCTAGAATTCTACTCCTCTTCGGGTTTGGCCCGCCCTTCTTTGACCGCCTCGGCGATGATCTTCTGTTGGAGATGAGAGGGGACTTCCTCGTAGTGCGAGAATTCCATCAGGAATGATCCTCGCCCCCCGGTGATCGAAGTCAGGGTCGGCTCGAAGTCCAGCATCTCGGCCATGGGCACCGTCGCCTTGATGATGCGCATATTGCCCTTCTGCTCCATCCCCTGGAGCTTGCCCCGGCGGCCGTTCAGATTGCCCATGATGTCACCCATGTAGTTCTCGGGCGAGTACACCTCGACGGTCATCACCGGCTCGAGAATCGTGGGTTTGGCCTCGCGCATCGCCAGCTTGAACGCCTTGGAGGCGGCGATCTTGAAAGCGATGTCCGAGGAGTCGACCTCATGATAGGATCCGTCGTAGAGTATGACCTTGAAGTCAACAGTCGGGTATCCCGCCAGGACGCCTTTCTTCCGGGCTTCCAGGATGCCCTTTTCGACGGAGGGGATGAAGTTGCGCGGGATGGCGCCGCCGAAGATCTTGTCTTCGAATTCGAAATCCTGCCCCCGCGGGAGAGGTTCCATCTTGATCCAGACGTCGCCGAACTGGCCCCGGCCACCGGTCTGCTTCTTGTGCCTTCCCTGGACATCGGACCGGCCCTTAACCGTCTCCTTATAGGAGATCTTGGGAGGTTTGAGGTCGATGTCGACGTTATAGCGCTTCTTCAGCTTGTCGGTGATGATCCGGACGTGGAGCTCGCCGCTTCCGGAGATAAGGAGCTGGTTCGTGTCCGGGTCGCGCTCAAAGCGGACGGTCGGATCTTCTTCCATGATCCGGTGCGATGCTTGGGAAATGCGGTCCTCGTCGGCCCGGGTTTTGGGCTCGATGGCGAAAGCAATCGAGGGTTCGGGGAACTTGATCGGGGACAGCGCGATTTCCTCCCCTTTGGCCGAAAGGGTGTCGCCCGTCGATGTCACCTTGAGTTTGGCCGTCGCCACGATATCGCCGCACTTCGCCTGCCCCGCCGGGATCTGCTCCTTGCCTTGGAGGAAAAAGATCCCGCCGAGTTTTTCGTCGGAATCCCTGGTGATGTTGGTGACGACGCTGTCGGGATTGAGCTTGCCCGAAAAGACCCGGAGCAGCGAGATCCGCCCCGTGTAAGGATCGGAGATCGTCTTGAATACGAGAGCGGCCAACGGCTCGTCGAGGGACAACTTGAGGCTCTCTTCCTTTCCCTTGACGATCGCCTTGACCTCGCCTCTCTCGAGCGGTGAGGGCAGAAGCCCGATCATCCCCTCGACCAGCGGCTGGGCACCGATGTTGGCCAGAGCCGAACAGGCGTAAACCGGATAAATCTGGCGGTTGAAGACCGCCTTTTTCAGGCCGGCCCGGACATCCCCGGAAGTCAACTCTCCTTTCTCCAGGTACTTCTCCATCAACTTCTCGTCGTTCTCGGCGATCATCTCGACGAGTTCCTCTCTCTTCTTGGCCGCCTCGGAGCTGAGCGCTGCGGGGATGTCTTCTTCTTTGAATTTCCCGCTCTCGTCCTTTTCGAAGAGAAGCGCCTTCATCCGGACGAGGTCGACAACACCGGCGAAATCCTTTTCCTCGCCGATGGGGATCTGGACCGGCACCGCCTCCCGGCCGAAAAACTGGCGGATGGACTCGAGGGTCCGCTTGAAATTGGCGTTCTCCCGGTCAAGCTTGTTGACGATGAACAAACGCGGCAACCGGAACTCCTCCAACATGGCCCAGACCTTCTCAGTCCCGACCTCCACCCCGGCGACTCCGCAGACCAGGACCGCCGCTCCGTCCACCGCCCTCAGGGACGCCCGGGTATCCCAGAGGAAATTGCTGTAGCCGGGGGTATCAACGCAGTTGATCTTGTGTTCGTTGGATTCCAAAAAACAGACGGCGGCATTGATCGAGATCTTCCGCTCGACCTCTTCGGGCTCGTAGTCGGTGACGGTATTGCCTTTATCGACATTGGTCAGCCGGTTGGTCGATCCGAAATCGAAAAGCAGGGCGGCGGCAAGGGATGTCTTCCCGGAAGAACCGTGTCCGACCAGGGCGACGTTTCTGACCTTGTCCGGAGCATGATCTTTCATCTCGAAGCCTCCTGGGGATGGCTAAAAAGCCCGGAATCGCTCTTCTGACACAACCGGACGCGAAAAAAGAGCAGGGCATATATTACACAAATGAGGGATTTATCTCAAGATGAGGCGAGGGGTATTGGCTCGTCGGCCCGCTCGGCTCCCCAGCGAGGAACCTCGCTCCGAACTCCTCCTTCGCTCTCCTCTCCTTTCAGTCGAGGAACCGTGCCCGCTCAGTCGTCGACGGACCTCCCGAGCCAATACCCCTCGCCTTGGCCACTGCAGGTGGCTCGTCGGCCCGCTCGCGCCCTTATTGAACAGGATTGTCGGGGTGGATGATGGCCTGGAATTCCGGGGGCAGAGGCGCATAGAACTCCAGGAGCGCTTTCGAGACCGGGTGGGCAAAGACGATGTGCCAGGCGTGGAGGTAGAGCCGCTTGTATTTCCCCGCCTTTTCCCGGCCGCCGTAGCGCGTGTCTCCCACGATGGGATGTCCGGCCGCGGCAAAGTGAACCCGGATCTGGTGCGTCCTCCCGGTGACGGGCTTGATCTCCAGCAGGCTGAAATCGTCCAGCACCTTCTTCACCGAATAGAGGGTCAGAGCCGCCCTTGGCTTCTTGGTCCGGATCGAGATCTTCTGCCTGTGCCGGGGATGCCGGCCCAGGGCCCAGTCGATCCTCCCTTCCTCGGTTTGGATCCGCCCCCAGACCAGCCCCAGGTAGACTTTTTCGACTTCTCGCTCCTTGAACTGGCGCTTGAGCTCCGTGTAGGCCCTGGCGCTTCGGGCCACCACCATGATCCCCGAGGTTTCCCTGTCCAACCGGTGGACGATCCCCGGTCTCTCGGGATGGCCGATCCTTTCGATTCCGGGGAAATGATGGATGAGGGCGTTGACGAGAGTTCCGTCCAGGACGCCCGCCCCGGGATGGACGACCAGCCCGGCGGGCTTGTTGAGGACGATGATGTGTTCGTCGGAATGGATGATGTCCAGGGGGATATTCTCCGGTAGAAGAGAACTTTTCCGACCCGCTTCCCGAGCCTCAACGATGATGACATCTCCGTCCTTCAATATATGGGAGGGTTTTGTCCAGGTGTTGTTCAGGCGGACCTTTTGGCCGCTGATGAGCTTCTGGATCTGGGCCCGGCTCAGCTCCGCAAGGTGAGCCGAGAGAAAAACGTCCAGCCGGCGGCCTGATCCGTGTGAGAGAGTGATATGGAACGTCTTCTCAGTCACACTCTTTTTCTCTTCAGCCAGAAGTGAAGAAAGAGTCCGGCACCGAGCCCGAGGATGCAAAAAAGCTGGGGAAGAGTCAGACTGAGGAAGGGCGAGCTTCCGCGGATGAGGAAGGCGCGCTCGGGATGGTCGCCCCGGAAAAACTCGGTGAAAAAGCGGATAACGGAATAGTTCATGATATAGAAGGAGAAGACCTGGCCGTCGAAGGTCCGGCGCCTGAGGATCAGGAAAAGCACCAGGAAATTGAGGAAATTGAGGCCGGATTCGAAGAGCTGGACGGGATAGATGGGCCGGCCGATCGGGATGCCGGTGAGGTCGTGCGAGTACTGGCTTGTGAAAACAACCCCCAGCGGGGCCTGGCAATCCCGGCCGAAGCAGCAGCCGGCCATGAAGCAGCCGATCCGGCCGAATCCGTGTCCCAGGGCCAGGGCGGCACCGGCCAGGTCGGCCACCTTCCAGGTCGGGAGCCGGTGGCGGCGGAAATAGACAAGGGCGAAGACAACTCCGAAAACGAGCCCCCCCTGGAAAACGCCGCCGGAGCGGGCCAGGCTCAGGAGTTCACCCGGATAGCGGAGATAATAGGAAAAATTCCCGACGAGGAGGATCAGCTTGGCGCCGATGAGGGAGATGAGGATGATGTAGAAGCCGGCGTCGACAATCCGGGGAGCCTCCAAACCCTGTTTCTTGGCCTGAACATAGACGAACCAGAGGCCGAGGGCGACTCCCAAGGCCACCAGGAAGCCGTAGGTGTGAACGGTCAAAGGGCCGAGTCGGAAGAGGATGGGGAACATTTTGGTTTCCTCATGAGGAGTAGGATGAGAAGTAAGAGAGCGCCGATGGTGATGCAGGAATCGGCGACATTGAAAAACGGCCAGTGCCGGTTCTTGATATGGAAATCGAGAAAATCGATCACGTAGCCGCGGCCGACCCGGTCGATCTGATTGCCCAGCGCGCCGGCCATGATCAGCGAAAGCGCCAGCTTCAGGCCGCGATCCGCCGCCGGGGTCTTGAAGAAATAATAGATCACCAGGGCCAGGGCGAGAAACGAGGCCGCTGTCAGGATGAGAAAGACGGCCCGGTTTCCGCTTTGCGAGAAGAAACCGAATATGGCCCCCTTGTTATGGATGTGGGTGAGGTTGAAAAAGCCCGGAATAACGGTCCGGCTGGCATAGAGCGGAAGATACCGCGCCACCAGCCATTTGCTGATCTGGTCGAGAAGGACAAGGGCGAAGACAACGACGAGAAAAGGACTGTTCCTTCTCATGTCATCTCGCGGACCACATCCTCGCAGCGCCGGCAGAGCTCCGGGAAATCGCGGCTCCGGCCGACGGTTGAAGAAAAGTTCCAACACCTCTGGCACTTGTCGCCCTCCGCCCTGGAGACGCGGACGCCGAGGCGCTCGGCGACGCCGGGTTCGCTGGTCACGGCGGAGACGATAAAGAGGGCACAGAGATCCTTTTCGTATTTCCGGACAAGCGCCCCATCGGGAGGGGCGACGGCGAGATGGATACAGGCTTCCAGGGAGTTGCCGATAAGCTTTCCCTCACGCGCTTTCTCGAGCTCCTTGAGGACGGCCTCGCGGAGGACGAGCAAGCGGTCCATTTCCCGGCCGAGATCCTCCCCCAGCCAGCGCTCCTCGCAGGAGGGGAAGGTTTCGAGGTGGACGGAGTCTTCCTTCCCGGCGAAGGGCGGCAGGCTTTCCCAGGCCTCATCCGTGGTGAAAGGAAGAAGGGGCGCCATCAAGGTTAAGCTCGCCCTGAGGATGTCGAAAAGCGCCGTCTGGGCCGACCGCCGCAGCAACGATTTCCTGGCCGAGCAGTACAGCCTGTCTTTGAGGACGTCCAGATAGAAGGCGCTGAGATCGACCGTGAAAAAATTGTAAATGGAGTGAAAAACGACGTGGTATTCATAGTCCTCATAGGCTTTGAGGATGCGCCTCCCGACTTCAGCCGTCTTCTCCAAAGCCCAGCGGTCGAGGAGGAGAAGCTCCTCCCTGCCGACGCGGTCGCGGCCGGGAGCGAAGTCGGACACGTTCCCCAGGATGAACCTCCAGGTGTTCCGGATCTTGCGATAAGCGTCCTCGAGCCGCGATAGTATCTCCGGCCCGAAACGGGTGTCCTCCTTGTAGTTAAGCATGGCGACCCAGAGGCGCAAAATTTCCGCCCCGTCTTTGGCGATAATGTCTCCAGGTTCGATGACATTGCCGAGAGATTTCGACATCGCCCTCCCCTGTTCGTCCAGGACGAACCCGTGGGTGATGCAGGTCCTGTAGGGCGAGCCGCCCCTGGCGCCGACGCCGATGAGGAGCGAGCTGTTGAACCATCCCCTGTACTGGTCGTGGCCCTCGATATAGATATCCGAGGGCCAGGGTAGGTCCGGTCTCTTGCCGAGCACGGCGTGGCTCGCCCCCGATTCGAACCAGACATCGAGGATGTTGGTCTCCTTCTCGAAATCGCCGCCGCCGCACTGGGGACAATGTGTGCCGGCCGGAAGAAGTTCATCGGCATCCTTGGTAAACCAGGAACTGGATCCCTCCCGGGAAAATATGTCGGCCACCCGCAGCGTTATTTCGGCCGAGGCGAGGATGTGGCCGCAGGCCCGGCACTCGAACGCAGGAATGGGAACACCCCACTTCCGCTGCCGGGAGATGCACCAGTCGGGCCGGGCGCTCATCATGTTGGCCATCCGCTCTTCCCCCCAGGGAGGAATCCAGCGCACCCGCTCGATCTCATCGAGCGCCCTCCGCCGGAGATCGCTCTTGTCTAGGGAAATGAACCACTGGGACGTGGCCCGGAAGATGACCGGGTTCTTGCAGCGCCAGCAGTGGGGATAGGAGTGGCTGATCTTTCCTTCCTTGAGCAGGCTCCCCTCCTTGGCCATGTCGGCGGTGATCCGGGGATTGGCCTCGAACACATTCAATCCGCCGTACCGCTCCACCTGGGGGATGAATCTTCCCTCGCTGTCGACGGGAGTGTAGATCTCCAGGTCGTAGGCGAGGCCGGTGAGGTAGTCCTCATGGCCGTGGCCGGGTGCGGTATGGACGCAGCCCGTCCCGTCTTCCAGAGTCACATAGTCGGCCAGGACAAGCAGCGATTCGCGGTCGATCCAGGGATGCCGCGCTTTCAGCCTGTCCATCTCTTTGCCGGGGAAAGTGGCCAGGATTCGGGGCTTCTTGAGCCCCAGCTCTTCGGCGACCACGGGAAGGAGACGCTTGGCCATGATCAAGACTTCCTCTCCGCTCTCGAAGGCGACATATTCATGCTCGGGGTGGAAGGCGATGGCCAGGTTCGCCGGGAGCGTCCAGGGCGTCGTCGTCCAAATGAGGACGGATACGGGTTTCCCGGCGAGCGCCGGGAACTTGGCCGAAAGGTCGCTTTGCAGCGGGAACTTGACGTAGATCGAGGGGGAGGCGCGGTCCTTGTATTCGATCTCCGCTTCGGCCAGGGCGGTCTGACAGTGCGGACACCAGTGGACGGGACGCAGCCCTTTATAGACATTTCCGGCCTCGAAAAAGACGGCCAGATGTCGCAGGACGTCCGCCTCGTATTCGGGATTCATGGTTAGGTAGGGCGCCGACCATTCGCCGAAGACTCCCAGGCGGACGAATTCCTCCCGCTGGATACCCATGAACTTCAAAGCGTACTTCCGGCACTCCTCCCGGATCTCGATGATCGACATCTCTTTCTTTTTTGCCCCCAGCTCCTGGTCCACCTTGATCTCGATGGGCAGGCCGTGGCAGTCCCAGCCGGGGAGGTAGGGAGCCAGAAAACCCTGCATGGTCTTGGCCTTGATGATGAAATCTTTGAGGATCTTGTTCAGCGTGGTGCCCAGGTGGATCCGGCCGTTGGCATAGGGCGGGCCGTCATGGAGGACGAAGGTCGGAGATTCCGCCTTCTTCTTGAGGAGGCGGCCATAGAGATCCATGGCCGCCCAGCGCTCCAGCCTGGCCGGCTCTTTCTCGACGAGCTTGGCTTTCATCGAGAAAGACGTCTGGGGGAGGTTGAGCGTCTTCTTGTAATCCGGCTTTTCGGGCATCTCTGTCTCCGTCTTATATATTGGGTGATTATAGACCATCTCACCAGGTGAGACAATACGGAACGACCTGACCACCATCTTCTTTTTTTCCCCAAGGCGAGGGGTATATGGCGAGAAGTCCGTATGAGCGACGAGCGGGCAGGGTTCCGCGAAGCGGAGAGCGAGGAGCGAACCGAGCAAGATTTCCTGGATTGCGCAGCAAGACAGCGGGGATTCCAAAGGGGAAGGCCCCTTTGGTCGGAGGACGGAGTCCGAGAAGGGGAGGCAGCGAGCGAAGCGAGCGTTGGAAGGGGGAATGCAAAGCGTTCCCCCTCCAAGAAGTCGATGTGGGAAATCGCAGCGTGACTTTGAGCTATATATCCCGAGCCAGTTTGACAACGATGCGCTGAAGTGCCATAATTCTTTTTTTATCGGCAGAAACCGATGAAGGGGGGGCAGGGTAGAGGTCAAGGCGAAGCTCACAAAGGCGGTTCTCAAGGCAACGAAAAAATAGTATAATAGAGTAGATATTAGTAGAGTGATCAGAAAAACGGCTGTTTTGGTATTTTTTCTTTTCGTCGCCGCCGTCTCCTTTTCAGCGGTTCCCGCTCAGAAAAAATCTCCCAAGGACCTCCCGCCGACCCACCGCAAATGGCTGGAAGAGGAAGTGGTCTACATCATCACCCCCAAGGAAAAGGACGTTTTCCTGCAGCTCGAAACAGACCGGGAAAGGGAGACCTTCATCGAAGCGTTCTGGAAGCAGCGGGACCCCGACCTTCTCACTCCGGAGAACGAGTTCAAGATCGAACATTACAGGCGCCTCGCCTATGCCAATCAGTATCTCGGAAGAGAAGGCCCCGGCGCGGGCTGGCGGTCGGACATGGGGAGATTCTACATTCTCCTGGGAGCGCCCCAGCAGATCGATCGCTTCGAGAACCTGAGCGAGATCTATCCGGTGGTCCTCTGGTTCTTCGATGGCATGGCCAAGTACGGGATCCCCAATTCTTTTTATCTGATGTTCTTCAAGCCGTCCGGGACGGGGGAATTCGAGCTCTACTCGCCTCTCCAGGAC
>JBAUIH010000422.1:0-25983 GCA_049682755.1 Candidatus Aminicenantales bacterium
GATATGTTCATCTTTATTTTGTCCTTTTTTACGGCATTTTTCATCAGGTTCGAGGGTATCCCCAAGGGAATTTACCTAAAACAATTGTTGATTCTCTTTCCCTATCTCGCATTTTTTCGATTGATACTTTTTTATATTTTGTCTATCTATTCAATTGTCTGGAGATACATCTCGATAACCGATGTCATCTCGATTGTTAAAGCATCCCTACCTTTAAGTATCATATTGTTTTTAGGCCGACTATTTCTTCCTGATAACCTTTCTTTTTTAAGACTTCCTTTGAGCGTAATCTCCTTAGATTTTCTCCTCGTATTGACAGGCAGTCTGGGAGTCAGGATGGCGAGAAGGTTCGTCAGTGAACTATCAGAAAGGAAAAGATACAAAAATAGCCAAACTCAAATTAAGAGTCTACGGACGCTCCTGATCGGCGCTGGCAACTCAGGCAATATGGTCGTTAAAGAATTGAACCAAAGAAAAGATCTGGGAATCCATGTAGTTGGCTTTATCGATGATGACCCGAAAAAATTGAACGCAGTCATTCAAGGAGTAAAAGTTTTGGGCACCACAGCCCGAATTCCGGATATCGCAAGGAAGCTAAGTATAGAAGAAGCAATAATCACGATTGCCAACGCTTCATCCAAAGACATCCGACGAATCGTTGGTATTTGTGAAAGAACAGATATAAGGGTGAAAATCGTCCCGGGCTTATTTGAGATATTGAATGAAAAAGTAAGCGTCAGCAAAATAAGAGATGTAAACATTGATGACCTTTTAGGAAGGAGCGTTATCAATTTCATAAGTCGTCTTCCCGAGTTTGTCAATCACTACCAAAACAAAGGGTTATTAATCACTGGAGCTGGAGGTTCCATCGGCTCCGAACTCTGTCGTCAATTGGCTAGCTTCAGGCCCAAAGAGCTGGTCTTATTGGATAAGGATGAAAACAGTATTTACGAAATAGATGTTGAGCTAAATTCTCAGCACAACGAATCCAAAATAACCCCTTTCATAGCCGATATTAGAAATTTTGAGAGATTAAAATATGCCTTCGAAAAATATCGCCCGGAGATTATATTCCATGCGGCGGCACACAAGCATGTCCCTCTTATGGAACTTAATATTCCGGAGGCAATTTTAAATAATATTATCGGAACAATAAATATCTCCAGATTAGCGACAGAATATCAAGCTGAGAGGTTCGTTTTTATTTCTACAGACAAAGCGGTAAATCCGACAAGTGTGATGGGAGCAACAAAGAAAATAGGGGAGATTATCATCCAGGAAAGTGCTTCTAAGAGCAATACAAAATATTCATGTGTGCGTTTTGGAAATGTATTAGGAAGTCGCGGAAGTGTCGTCCCCCTATTCCAAAGGCAAATAACTCGGGGCGGCCCTATCACGATAACTCATCCTGATATGAAAAGGTATTTTATGTCGATATCAGAGGCGGTTCAGCTCATAATCCAGGCCGGAACCCTCGGAGACAAAGGTGAAGTTTTCGTTTTAGATATGGGAGAGCCAATAAAGATACATGAACTCGCAAAAGATATACTAAAATTATCCGGGCTTGCTGAAGACGATATTGAAATCAAATATGTAGGTATAAGGCCCGGAGAAAAGTTATACGAAGAGATTTTGATCGATGAAGAAAAAGCAAAGGCAACCCAATTCGAGAAGATCTTCATGGCTCCTCCTATTGAAATTGATAAGAACAAATTCTCGCAGAAGCTTAACGAACTGATAATGGCAGCTCAGGCGTGCGATGAAGACAAAGTTATAGGATGTTTGAAAGATATGGAGATTGCCTATAACTCCCAAAGATAAACGGGCCTATCGTCCCAAATTATATCCTATGATCAACAATAGAAAAGCGAGATTTATCCTTATCCTATTTATTGCCTCCTATACGACCTGCCTCTATTTTTTCTATATCAAGTATGTTCCGTTCGTCAAACCATTTCAGCAGATACTCATTCCGATTCTTTTCTTAGTTCTCGTTTTGACTTCAATCAACTCTAAATATGGAACTCTATTATTTATTTTTGCTTTTCCACTAATAAATAGCCTGCCTTATTTTTTTGCAATCTTCGAAAATATACCTCATGCGCCAACGGCCCTTGTCTTATTTTTGTTTTATTTCTTAGGCTTCCTACTCCACACATTTTTCCATAGAGCAGCAATTTCTTTTAAAGAACCGATTGCAAAACCCCTTGTATTATTATCAATGACAATCTTTCTCTCGGCGATTATTGCGTTTCTTCGGTATGCAAACTTTTTTCCATTTTTGAGTGATCGCATATACGAGTTAACGACCAGTGCTTACGGAGTCAGGGCCGGCGGCGCCATCATGAGCGTTGCGTTTTTTTCTTTAATTATTGGGCGAGATAACTCTCAACCAGAGTGCCTGGAAAACTTGCGAATATGATGTCTCACAGGAACTCGGCGAAGAGCTCATTCTGCTGGTAAAAGTAAACAGAACCTGGAATCCTCAAAAAAGTCTGGGCACTCCCGACCCGTGGAATCTGGGCGTGGCCATGGGCAAAATCGAGTTCAAGGACAAGATGGGTCCCTGAATTGGCAGAGTAATTTCAGGAGTGGCGTCGGTTTAATTTCCCCAGCGCTCGAAGCAGAAAAGAAGCGGTTCATAACCGCTTTTTTTATTTATGGGAGAAAGTTTGACATTTCCGACAAATACGATAAAAATTTAGCCGCGCAATGAAATTTCTCGAGCCCGACCGAACGCCCCGCCGCCCAAATTTCCGCCGACTCGCCGCCTTATCCTCGCTCGGGCTGATGCTGCCGTCTTCCATCGCCGTCGGGCTGTTCATGGGGTATTTCCTGGATAAGCTCCTGGGAACAGACCCCTGGCTTCTGATCATCCTGACCCTCCTCGGTGTGGCCTCCGGTTTCCTCAGCCTCTTCCGGGGTCTCAAGAAGTTCGGAGTGGAGAAAGACGATGACCTATGAAGAGAAAGTCCTCCGCCGCATTCCTCTGGAGGTTGTCGTTATCGCGGCTTTCCTCGCCCTCCTCGGCCTCCTTCTTTTCAGTCCTCTGACAGGCCTGTTCATCCTCGCCGGGGGCCTTTTCGCGGCCGCGAGCTTCGTCTGGCTGAAGACGGCCCTGACCCGCATCCTCGGGCCGGACAGGCGAAAAGCCGTCCGTTCCGCCCTGGTGTTTTACCTTCTCCGCCTTGTCTTGCTATTGGCTGTTTTTTCGATTATAATCCTCTTCTTTCCGAGGATGATACTCGCCTTCGTGGCCGGGTTTTCGAGCCTCATATTGGCCTTCTTGATCGAGGCCGCGACGGCCTTCTCACAGAAGAAACAATGGAAGGTCTAGAGCACAGCGCTTTAATCGCCGACCTCTTCAACAAACTCCTCGGCAAGCCCATCCTGGCCCTGCTTCACCTCCTGGGCATCGAGCCCAAAAACCCGCACTCTCCCGTCCCCGATTATCTCGTCATGTGCATCATCGTGGCCCTCCTTCTCATCGTCCTTCTCGGCCTGGCCTCCCGCAAGCTTTCCCTGGTCCCGGCCAAGGGCCAGAGCCTTCTCGAGATGATCATCCAGATGTTCGAGGGTATCCTGACGGATATCATCGGGGAGGAAGGTAAGAAATACCTGCCCATGATCGGGACGATCGGCCTGTTCATCTTCTGCTGCAACATGATCGGCCTCGTCCCCGGCTTCATGTCCCCGACGAGCAAGCTCAACGTGACCGCCGGCTGCGCCCTGGCGGTTTTCGTCTACTATCACTGGCAGGGGATGAAAGCCCAGGGTCCGTTGAGATATCTCAAGCATTTCACCGGTCCCATCCCGGCGCTGGCTCCCCTCCTTCTGCCGATCGAGATCATCAGCCATTTCTCACGGCCGGTCTCGCTGTCCCTCCGGCTCTTCGGCAATATTTTCTCCGAGGAGCTGCTGATCGTCATCATCGCCTCCATCGTCCCCTTCGTTCTTCCTCTTCCCTTCATGGCCGTGGCCATCTTCACGGCCGTCATCCAGGCGTTCGTCTTTGTGCTCCTCGCCTGCATCTACATCGCCGGCGCGGTCGCCCAGGAGGAAGAACTCTAAATATAGAAAGGAATAGAAAGGAGTGAGACAATGAAGACAACCCGGGCGTTCGGCCTGCTGCTCTTTTTCGTCCTCCTTGCTGGATCTCCCCTCCTCGCTCAGGAAGCGGGTGCGGTCATCGACAAGGCCCCTCTCTACAGGCTCTCCCTCATCGTCGGCGGCGCGGTCATCACCCTGGCTGCCGCAGCCGGAGCGTTCTGCCAGGCGAAAGCCATCTCCAGCGCCTGCGAGGGAATCTCCCGCAACCCGGGCTCCGCGCCGACAATCCGCTTCATCATGATCTTCGGACTGGTCCTGATCGAAACGCTGGTCATCTATGCCCTCCTCATCGCCATCGTCATCCTGATGATCCAGTGGGGGAAGTACGTCTGAGCAAGGAATGTCTCCTTTCCCTTAGGACGGACGGATGGGACTGACTGTCTTCACGATTCTCCGCGACACGTTCCGGAGGTTCAACGACGACAAATGCTGGAACGCGGCCATCATCATCTCCTATTTCGCCTTCCTTTGCTCTGTTCCTGTAGTCTCCCTGTTCGTCTATGTCACGACCAAGGTCGTGGGGACCTCCGAGTTCGCCCTGCGCAGTCTGAACCTTTTCTCCGACGAATTCTTCGCCAAGCTGGACCCCTCCTTTTTCGAAAAGCTCCAGGGGGCTTTTGAGAACATCAGCAGCCTCGGCTGGTTCGGCCTGATCGGGACCCTCGTCTCGGCCAGCTTCCTGTTTTCCAACCTGATCCACTCCATCAACGTGATCTTCCGCGCCAAGTACGAGAGGTCCTTCGTTTATAACCGGCTGATCGAGTACAGCATCATGTTCGCCATGGGCGTCATCATACTTATTTCCCTGGCCATCACGGCCATCTGGGCGGGCCTTCAGCGCGCCCTTCAAGAAAGCACTTACATCGCGACGCACCTCAATCCCCGCTTCATCGCCCTCGTCGACAACTTCTTCATCCAGTACCTCCTTCCCCTGGCCCTGACTTTTCTCGCCTTCTTCACCCTCTACAAGTTCATCCCCGAGGTCAAGGTCCATACCCGGTGCGCGGCCCTGGCGGCAATCGTCGGGGCGGTCCTCTGGGAAGGCTTCAAGAGGATATTCGCTCTTTATGTTGCCCATTTTTCGGCCATCGGCATCGTCCTCTCCAGGCTCGTCCAGGGAACGCTGACCTCCATCATCTTTTTTCTGCTCTGGATATCCGCCTCCCTGGTCATCATGCTCTGGGGTGCCGAGCTGGCGGCCGTTTTGAACGAGAGACGCCATGCCCGAAACGCCTAAGTCTGGACCGGCACCCCGGACCCGCCGGACGGTCGATGAACTGGCCCGGTTTCTCGGCTGCCGTTACGATGGAGACGGAACGAAGGTGATCACCGGAGTGGCCGGCCTGGAGACCGCCGGGGAGGCAGACCTTGTTTTTCTGGCGGCCCCCAAGTTCCGTCGCTTCCTGCAAAAGAGCAAAGCGGCGGCGGTCATTGTCCCTCCCGGCGAGTCTTTCCGGGGCATGCCGGTCATCTTTTCGGATAACCCTCAGTTGACCTTCATCAAGGCGGTCGAACTCTTTTTCCAGCCTGACCGGCCCGAGCCGGGCATCCATCCGACGGCCGCCGTCTCTCCTTCGGCCCGGCTCGGAGTGGATATCTCCGTAGGCGCCCTGACCGTCATCGGAGCCGAAGTCGAAATCGGGGACGGGACGGTCATCTTCCCTCTGGTCTCGATCTATCCCCGGGTGCGGATCGGCGAGCGCTGCCTCATTCACTCCCATGTTTCCATTCGCGAGGATGTCCAGGTCGGCAACCGGGTCATTCTTCACAACGGCGTCGTCGTCGGCTCCGATGGTTTCGGCTATGTCAAGCTTGAGGACGGCTCCCACAAAAAGATCCCCCAGAAGGGGACGGTCGTCATCGAAGACGACGTCGAGGTCGGCGCCAACACGGCCATCGACCGGGCCGCCCTCGGTCAGACCGTCATCCGGCGCGGAGCCAAGATCGACAACCTCGTCCAGGTGGCCCACAACGTCGAGGTCGGAGAGAATGCCATCCTGGCCGGTCAGGTCGGAATCGCCGGAAGCAGCCGGATCGGCAAAGGCGCTGTCCTGGCGGGCCAGGTCGGAGTGGCCGATCACTTGAGCGTCGGGGATAACGTCATCGCCGTCGCTCAAACGGGCATCGCCCGGGACGTTCCGGCCGGCGCCGTGGTCGCCGGCACTCCCGAGTTGGACGTTCGCGACTGGCGGAAGGCTTCAGTCCTCCTGCCGCAGCTATACGACCTGGTCAAGGACATGAAAAGGCTCAAGGCCCGGGTCGAAGAACTCGAGAAATCCCTCAAAAAAGATTAGTCCAGCAATTCCAGATATTCGTTGACCGAGAGGGCGGCGCTGACTCCGGCGCCGACGGCCGTGGCCACCTGCTTGGGGCAGGCGTCGGCCACGTCCCCCGCGGCATACACACCGGGCCGGTCGGTGGCCATCCGCGAATCCACCTTGACCTCCCCCCATTCGTTCAATCCCACGACTCCTTTGAGGAATTCGGTATGGGGATCCATGCCGATCGAAATGAACAGCCCGTCGAGCGGGAGCGGGAAAGTCTTGTTCTCCTTGACGTTCCGGACCATGACCCGTTCAAGATGGCTTTCCCCCTCGGCTGATTCCAGGACGCAATTCCAGAGGACTTCGACCTTGGGGTTGCTGAGCACCCTCTCCTGAAGAATCTTGATCGCCCGGAACCGGTCCCGGCGGTGGACGACATACAGCTTCCAGCAAAACTTCGTCAGCAAAACAGCCTCGGTCAGGGCGTTGTCCCCACCCCCCACAACGGCCACCACGGCGTCGCGGAAGAAAGCGGCGTCGCAAGTGGCGCAATAAGAGATCCCTTTGCCGGTCAGCCGCGCTTCGTTGGGGATGCCCAGTTTCCGGTAGGCGGCCCCTGAAGCAATGATCACCGCCCGGGCCGCGTATTCCTTCTTTTGACCCGCGACTACCCAGAGATCATTTTCCCGCCGCAAGCTCCTGGCTTCGTCCGTTACGATCGCCGCCCCGAACTTCTCGGCCTGCTTCCGGAAATTCTCCACCAGATCGAACGGAGCGATTCCCTCCGGGAAGCCCGGATAATTCTCCAGCCAATCCGTGAAAAGGATCTGTCCACCGGGGATCGCCTTCTCCAGGACAACGGTCTTGAGGCGTCCCCGGCCGGTGTAGAGAGCAGCGGCCAGGCCGGCCGGCCCGGCCCCGATGGTGACAACGTCGTAAACGGCCTCAGGGTTCATAAATGTTTGGCGACGACCTCGATGATCTTGGCCTTCGGCTGTACGCCCACCATCGTTTCTTTGAGCTCTCCTCCCTTGAAGAGAAGGAGCGTCGGGATGCCGCGGATGCCGTACTTAGCGGGAGTATTCATATTGTCATCGACGTTCATCTTGGCGACCCTGAGCTTTTCTTTATAGCTTTGGGCGATCTCGTCGACCGCCGGAGCGATCATATAGCAGGGTGCGCACCAAACGGCCCAAAAATCGACCAGGACCGGGAGCGGCGATTTTAAGACTTCTTCTTCGAAATTGGTGTCAGTGACGTTGAGAATATCGGCAGCCAAGTCAACCTCCTCGTTTGATTTCCAGAGATCTGCGATAAAGCCTCGCATAACCGCGCGCCGTCTCTTCCCAGGAGTACCCCTGGCGCAAGCCTTCTTCCATGAGTCCCTGCCAGAGGACCGGATTCGCGCCGGAAAAGGCGACCGCCCGCTTGACGGCACCGAGGAGCGATTCGGCCAGCTCGCCGGACCTGGCCAAAGGCGCGGCTTCCGGGGTGACCAAAGCGACTCGAATTTCGTCTGCCATCGGGACCCATCATCTTAATGGCGGCACCCCAAATTGTCAAACAAGGCTCGGGGTAGTGGCCTCGAAACCGTGCCCGCTCACTCCTCATACGGGTTTCTCATGCCACTCCCCCTCGCCTGGCCGAAAAAACAGGTGCCCGCTCTTCGGTCAGGCGGATTTCTCAGCATACAGCCCGAGCCATCTAAGGCGTTGCGGCCCAGCCGAGTTTTTCCTTGAGCAGGTCGAAATAGTTCCTTTTTGGAGAGGAAATGAGGCTGAGCTCAAAAGCGGCCTTTTCAATCTCAACGATATCGTTCTTCCCCAGCGAGATTCCCCTCTGCCCGTCCAGGGTCAGATAGACCTCCTCGCCCGCCGTCAGGAGCTGGATCCTGATCCGGGAGTTCAGGGAGATGACCATCGGCCGGAAAGAGAGCGTGTGGGGGCAGATCGGCGCCAGGACGAGGGCCTGGACGTACGGCTGAACGATCGGCCCCTGCGCGGAAAGAGAGTAGCCGGTCGAGCCGGTCGGTGTGGCCACGATCAGCCCGTCGGACTTCAGGGCGGCGATCTCCTTGTCGTCGATCCAGATGCCGATCTGGATTATTCGGGCGACGGCCCCCTTGTTGATGACTACGTCGTTGAGGCAATAGTAGGTCTTGCCGCGGCAGCGAGCCTCAAGGAGTCGCCGGGGACTGACGACCTCGTTCTTTCCTTCGATAAAAGAATCCAGGGTTTCATAGATCTCGTCGGTCGGCACTTCGGTCAGGAAGCCGAGACGGCCCAGGTTGACACCCAGGACCGGGACGTGGCTCTGGGCGGCTAGGTGCGCGATGCTGAGGAGAGTGCCGTCCCCCCCGAGGACGATCATCAGATCCACCCGGGCCGATAGCTCCTCGCGCGGCAGGCCGTCCTTGAGGAGCAATTTCCGGGCGGCGACGTCCTCAAGGAGGCAGCCGATCTTTCGCTTCTCCAGATTCTCCATCAGGTCGCGCAGGATCAATTCGATGTTGGGCGCATGGGGTTTGATAACGATGCCGACGGTTTCAATCTTTCGCTTCATGAACCACCTCGCTGGTCAATGTGCGGAGCTCTCGCGGAGACAGGGACGGTTTTTCCAACGCCCAGTGCACAAAGAACTCGCGGTTCCCCTTCTGTCCGCGGACCGTGCAACCGTGAAGCCCCAGAACGCCGAAGCCCATTTCCCGGGCTCCTTTCAGCAACCTGTCCAAGATTTCTTCATGCCGGGCGGGGTCTCTGACCACGCCCTTCTTGCCGACCCGTCCTTTACCCGCCTCGAACTGCGGCTTGAGCAGGCACAGCACATCGCCGTCAGCCACGATCTCCCGGACCGCCGGAAGGACCTTGAGGACGGAGATGAAGGACAGGTCCATCGTCACGATCGACGGCGGCTCCGGGAAATCCCCGGCCTCGAGATAACGGGCGTTCTTCTCGATCAGGACCACCCGGGAGTCACGGAAGAGACTCCAGTCGATCTGGCGGACGGTAACGTCGACGGCGTAGACGAGCCGGGCCCCTCGCTGAAGCAGGCAGTCGGTGAATCCGCCCGTCGACGAGCCCAGGTCGGCCGCGACTTTCCCTTCGACCGGGACCACAAAGGCATCCAATGCCTCGGCCAGTTTCAGTCCCCCCCGGCTCACGTAGGGGCTGCCCTCGTTCACCGCGAGCCTGGTATCCGGGTTGAGCAGCTCTCCCGCTTTTTCCACCCTCCGGCCTTCGGCAGAGACGCGTCCGGCCATGATGAGCGCCTGGGCTTTCTGCCGGCTTGCGGCCAGGCCGCGGTTGAGGACGATCACATCGGCCCTCTCTTTTTTTTGCATGCCTGTTCTATGGAAAAAGTCGGGATCAATCACGCAAAAAACGGCGGATCCGGGCGGACAGGCCCGAAGCATCGAGCCCGAACATTTTCTTGATCTCTTCGGACTTCCCCAAAGGATAGATCTCGGCCGGAAGCCCGATCGCCAGAAAGCGGATATCGAATCGCCGTTCCCGGTCGAGGAGCTCCCGGACAGCGCTCCCGAATCCCCCGCTGACGACACCTTCCTCGACGGTGACGATCGCGTTTCCTTTTTGAGCGTAGGAGAGGATGGCCTCCTCGTCCAGCGGCTTGGCAAAACGGGCGTTGATCACGGCCAGAGAGAGCCCTTCTTTTTCCAGCTCGGAAGCGGCCTCAAGCGCCGCCGGGACCGTGCTGCCGAAAGCCAGCAGAAGGTTTTTTCCTTCTTTGAGTCGTTCGCTCCGCCCCAGCTCGATTTCCTGAGGGTCCTCCTCGAGGGCGACACCCAGGCCCCGGCCCTTGGGAAAACGGACGGCCGCCGGATGGCCGTAGGTGAGAGCCGACTTCAATAGCCTTTGGAGTTCGTTCTCGTCCTTGGGGGCCATGAGGATCATGTTGGGCAGGTGGCGCAAGTAGATGATGTCGTTGATCCCCTGGTGCGTCGGTCCGTCATCGGAGACAATACCCGCCCGGTCCAGGACAAAGACCACGGGCAGGTCCTGGAGCGCCACGTCATGGTAGAGCTGGTCATAGGCCCGCTGGAGGAAGGTGGAATAGATAGCCACCACCGGCTTGAGGCCGCGCAGGGCCAGGCCGGCCGCGAAGCTTACCGCGTGCTGCTCGCCGATGCCGACATCGTAGAATCGGTCCGGAAATTCCCGGGCAAAGCCGCTCAGGCCGGTCCCGTCCGGCATGGCCGCCGTGATGGCGATGATTCTCTCGTCCCGGCGGGCCAGGCTGCACAGGGTCTTTCCAAACACGGCCGAATAGGTGGGTACCGTGGCGCGCCCAAGCGGCTCGCCGGTCGCCCGGTTGAACGGCGCCGCACCGTGAAACCGCTCCGGATTGCTCTGGGCCGGGGCGTAGCCGCGGCCTTTCTGGGTAACGCAGTGGATGAGGACGGGACCGTCATAGGTCCGGGCTTCCCTGAAGACCTCGAGCAGGGAGGAAAGGCTATGGCCCTGGACAGGCCCGACGTATCTGATTCCCAGTTCTTCGAAGACCAGGCCGGGGAAAAAAACCTTTTTGACCGTGTCTTCCAAGGCCCGGCCGACCTTGATCAGCGGCCAGCCGACGGCCGGGATGGACTTGAGGAGGGACTTGGCCTGGTCCTTGATCCTGAGGTAATGCTGACCGGACACGAGGTAGGTCAGGTATTTGGAGAGGGCCCCGACGTTCGGCGAAATCGACATCTCGTTGTAGTTGAGGACGATGATGAGCGGCTCCCGGAGAATGCCGATCTGGTTGAGCGCTTCCCAGGCGACGCCGCCGGTCAGGCCGCCGTCGCCGACGACAGCGATCACTTTGTGGTCTTCCCGGCGTTTGTTCCGGGCCACGGCGATGCCCAATGCCGCTGAAAGGGCGGTCGAAGCGTGGCCGCTGTTGTAGATATCGTGCTCGCTCTCATTCCGGTCGGGGAATCCCAAAATCCCTTGACGCTGCCGGAGCGTGTTGAAACGCGCCCTGCGGCCGGTCAAGATCTTGTGGGTGTAGCACTGGTGACCAACGTCCCAGATGATCGTATCGCGGGGAGAATCGAAGACATAGTGAAGCGCCAGCGTCAACTCAACCGCCCCCAGATTAGAGGCCAAGTGGCCGCCGTTTCGAGAGACAACTTCAAGGATAAGGGCCCGGATCTCGTCCGCCAGTTGGGACAGTTTTTCCGGAGGCAGCCTCTTCAGGTCGCCGGGACTTTGGATCTCATCCAGCAGCTTGGGCATAATCGACCTCAGGCTCGAACTGAAGAAGAGACCGGGCAAGATGCCGGAGTTCCTCCGCCCGGGGCGGAAATCCCGCTAAGGAGACGACTGCCTTCCGGATCAGGCCTTCCAGCCTTTTCCCGGCCTTGGCCTTGCCGACAAGGGTAACGTAATCGGCGCGGTCGGAGAAGCCGGTTTTGTCTTCTTCCCGGGCGTCGAGGATGTCGTCCCGGACCTGGAAGGCCAATCCGAGGCTCTTGCCAAAATCTCTGAGGGCCTGTTGTTCAGCCGTCCGGGCGCGGCCGAATATCGCGCCCACCTCCACTGCGGCAAGAATGAGGGCCCCCGTTTTTTTTAGGATGAGATTCTCGATTCTCGCCCGGGTCAGGCACCCGGGTTTCAGGCTGATTTCGAGCGCCTGACCGCCGACCATTCCGGCAACGCCGGCGTTCCGGCTGACCACCCGGATCGCCTCCTGTTTCAGCCTCATCTTGTCCCTGGGAACGACCGCTCCGGCCATCGTCTCAAAGGCCAGACTCAGCAGCCCGTCTCCGGCCAGAATAGCCAGATTTTCACCGAAGGCCCGATGGAGCGTCGGCTTCCCCCGGCGGAAATCATCATTGTCCATCGATGGAAGGTCATCATGGACAAGGGAATAGGAGTGGATAAGCTCGAGCGCGCAAGCGAATGGAAGCAGAAGGGGAAGAGAAACTCCGAAACAGGTTCCAGAGGCAAGCAGGAGGAGCGGCCGGAACCTCTTCCCACCCGGTAAAACGGCGTATCGCATCGCCCGGATGAGAGGCTGGTCGTCACGTCCGAGGAGACGCTCGA
This sequence comes from Candidatus Aminicenantales bacterium, assembly GCA_049682755.1. GTDB lineage: Bacteria > Acidobacteriota > Aminicenantia > Aminicenantales > UBA8522 > UBA8522. The sequence continues at coordinate 12,422 of JBAUIH010000422.1, forward strand.
GGCCCCTCTCGATCAGGCGTTTCTTCGCCGCCAGTCTGGCTTCTACCTTCATCGGATCAAAAGGGGGGCTCTTCCTTCTCTCCCTCTCCTTCGTCTTCATCTTCTTCTCCCTCTTCGCCCCCTTCCTGGGAAGAGGAAGAGCCGACTTCCCGGTCCAGATCAAAAGGCTCTTTCCGCACACCGCCCTTCTCGTCCTTGAGCAAGATCTCGACCTTTTTTTCGGCTTTCCCCAGCTCCTCCCGGAGGTATTTGGCCAGTTTGACCCCCTTCTCAAAAAGGGCCAGCGATTCATTCAGGGAAAGGCCTCCCTTTTCCAGCTTTTGGACGATGCCCTCCAGGTCGGCCAGGGCTTTTTCAAAGCTCAAACCGGTCATTTTTTCTCCTTTGTCAAGCGCTCCTCGAGCCGCGTCTTGCGGTCGATCTCCCTGACCCGGCAATGGAACGCTCCCTTGTAGAAAGAAACGGTGATGTCCTCGTTTGCCTGGATGTCTTCGATCCTCCGAATGAGCTCCAGATCTCCCCTCCAGCAGAGAGTGTAGCCCTTTTTCAGTATATTCAGCGGGCTGAGGTTGTGCAACTCGAGGGAGAGCTTCTCCCAGCGAGCGCCCATGTTCTGGAGGAGGCGGCGAAGGGACGAGGCCATCTTCTCCTCAAAGAGAGCCACCGCGGCCCGGTTCTCGGCCAGGGCCATCTTCCTTTTCCGGAAGACATTCCTCGCTCTTTCCTCGAGGTCGTCAACTCGCTGCTCCAGGTTATAAAGGGCCAAGCGGAAGTTTTGGAAGATCCGATGACGGCTGAGGTCGGAGACAAGTTGCCTCTGTTCTTGAAGAAAATAAAGCATGTTCTGAGTCAGCCGTTTGCTCCAGCCGTCGATCCGGTCGACAAGGGCCTGTTCCTCCTTGATCACGATCTCCGCCGCCACCGACGGCGTGGAGGCCCGGATGTCGGCGACGAAATCGGCGATGGTGAAATCGACCTCGTGGCCGACCGCCGATATGAGCGGAATAGGACAACGGAAGATCGCCCGGGCCACTTTTTCCTCGTTGAAAGCCCAGAGATCCTCGATCGATCCGCCGCCGCGACCGACGATGAGGACATCGATGTCCGGCTGTCGGCCCAGGTAGTCGATTCCCTCGGCGATATCACCGGCGGCCCCCTCCCCCTGGACCTTGACGGGATAGATGAGGATATGGAGGCGGGCGAAGCGCCTCTCCAGTGTCCTCAGGATGTCGACGATGGCCGCTCCTCGGGGTGAGGTGACGACACCCACTTTCTTGGGAAAAAGAGGCAACGGCTTTTTGCGTTTGAGATCGAACAATCCTTCGGCCTGAAGCTTCTCTTTGAGCTGTTCGAAGGCGATCTGAAGCGCCCCTTTTCCCTTGGGCTCAACCCGTTCGACGACGATCTGGTACTCGCCGCGGGGCTCGTAGACGTTCAGCCGGCCCCGGCAGATGACCTGGAGCCCGTCCTTCAGTTCGAAAGCCACCCGCCGGGCCTCTCCCCGGAACATCACGCCACGGAGTTGACTGCGCTCGTCCTTGAGCGTGAAATAGAGATGCCCGGAACTATGACGGTGAAAGTTAGAAATCTCCCCCTCCACCCAGACGGCCGGGAAGGCGTTCTCGAGCTCGAGCTTGACCAGCCTGGTGATTTCGCTGACCGTGTAGATCCGGTCGGGTTTCGCCAGGCCTTCGTTAATCACCGGCTTCCTCGACGAAATATTCGCGCCGAATCGAGAGGGCCCGGCCGGTCCCGGCATCCACCTCGATCAAGACTGAACAGAAGACGAGCCCGTGTTTCTCCGGCTCGAACCGCTGCGGCCGCGCCGTCAGAAAGCGGGCCACGGCCTGTTCCGGCCGGATGCCGATTACGGATGGGAATCCCCCCGCCATGCCGACGTCCGTGATGTAGGCTGTGCCGCGGGGCAGGATGCGCTCGTCAGCGGTCGGGACATGGGTGTGGGTCCCCACGACCGCTGAAACCTTCCCGTCGAGATACCAGCCGAGAGCCTGCTTTTCCGAGGTCGCTTCGGCGTGGAAATCGACGATGATGTGGGGTGTCACGGCGCGAAGTCTCTCGACTTCCTCCTCGGCCGCCCGAAAGGGGCAGTCGAGCGGCTCCATGAAGACCCGCCCCTGGAGGTTCAGGACGGCCACTTTGAAGCCCCCCGCGCTCTCGAAGACACACGCGCCTCTCCCTGGATTCAAGGGGGGGTAGTTGGCCGGCCGGAGAAGCCGGGGCTCGCGGTCGAGATAGGGCAAGGCCTCTTTCTTGTCCCAGATATGATTCCCGGAGGTGAGGACGTCGACCAGCCCGAGGAGCTCCGCGCCCACGTCCTCGGTGATTCCGACGCCTCCGGCCGCGTTCTCGGCGTTGGCCACGACAACATCGGGAGAGTGCTTCTCCCTGATCCGGGGAAGATATTTCCGCAGCGCCCGGCGGCCCGGTTGGCCGATGATATCCCCGATGAAGAGAATCTTCCGTCTATCTGGCATATTCGACGGCCCTCATCTCGCGGATGACCGTGACCTTGATCTGTCCGGGATAATCGAGTTCGTTCTTGATCTTCTGGGCGATGTCCTTGGCCACCAGGGTAGCCCGCTCGTCGGAGACCTTCTGGCTCTCGACGATAATCCGGATCTCCCGGCCCGCCTGCAGGGCGAAGGCTTTGGTGACTCCCTCGAAGGAATGGGCGATCCCCTCGAGCTTTTCCAAACGCTTGATGTAGGCTTCGAGAAGCTCCCGCCGCGCTCCCGGCCGGGCCGCCGACAGCGTATCGGCCGCCTGGATGAGGACGGCCTCGACGGACGGGAAATCGACATCCCGGTGATGGGAAGCGATGGCCTGGGCCACCTTGTCCGACTCTCCGTACTTCTTGACCAGCTCGACGCTCAGCTCAGTGTGAGTGCCTTCCACATCCTTGTCCACGGCTTTCCCGATGTCATGAAGCAGGCCGGCGCGCAAGGCGACCTGGGTGTCCAATCCCAGCTCTTTGGCCATCAAGACGGAGAGCATGGCCACTTCCTTGGAGTGCTGGAGGACGTTCTGGCCGTAACTCGTCCGGTATTTCAACTTGCCCAGGAGCTTGACCAGCTCAGGGTGAATATTCTGAACCCGGAGCTCAAGGATGGCCGACTCGCCTTCCTGCTTGATTTTGTTTTCCAGCTCGACCTTAATTTTTTCGACGATCTCCTCGATCCGGGCCGGATGGATCCGGCCGTCAATGACGAGCTTCTCGATGGCCATCCGGGCCAGCTCCCGGCGGATCGGGTCGAAGCTTGAGAGAATGACCGCTTCGGGCGTGTCGTCGACGATGATATCGACGCCGGTCGCCAGCTCCAGGGCCCGGATGTTCCGGCCTTCCCGGCCGATGATCCGGCCCTTCATGTCTTCCGAGGGAAGGTCGACGACCGAAACCGTCGACTCGACGACATGCTCGGCGGCCGACCTCTGGATGGCCTGAGTGATGATCTCCCGGGCCAGGTCTTGGCTTTTTTCCCGCGTCTCTTCCTCGATCCGGCGGACCGTCTGGACGGCTTCGAGCCGGGCCTCATCCTCGATCTTCTTGATCAGCTGGCTCTTGGCTTCCTCTTGGGTGAGGCCGGAGACACGCTCCAATTCCTCCGTATGCTTCTTGGTCAACCCGTCGATTTTCTCTTCCTTGAGGTCGAGGTCTTTTTCCCGCTGATAGACGCGGCGCTCCTTGGCCGAGAATTCCCTCTCTTTTCGTTCCAGATTCTGGAACCTCCGGTCGAGGTTTTCCTCCTTGTTGACCAGGCGCCGTTCCATCTCGTTGATTTTCTTCCGCCGGTCTCTGGTCTGATGGTCGAACTCCTCTTCGAAATTCCGGGACTTTTCCTTGACCTCGGCCTGCGCTTTCTGGGTGATCCGGCCCGCTTCCTCCTTGGCCTTTTCGACCACGGCTTGGGCCTCTTGCCGGGCTTGGAACAAACGCGTTTTGACCTGCCGCGTCCGGAGAAAATACACGACGACGGCGAGAGCCCACAAGACCAGAGCCGCAACGCCGATAATGATTTCTAATTTCACGTTCTGCCTCCTTCAGGGAGGGGCGAAAGAGAGGAAACGGGGGAAGGACTATAGAACTACATGGAAGAGACGTGCATCCCGACTAGCGATCGCGACCGGTTTCCGAATCCCGGCCGTTCTATGGGGTTTTCTCCAAATCGTCATAATCCTTATCCTGCTTAAAAAGACGGGCGTCCAAACTCCCGATTTCACTCTCCATCTGCCCGATGACTTCATTCAGTTGATCCAGCTTCTTCTGGCTGAGGAAATATTCGTCGGCGATGTTCATGGCCGCGAGCACGGCGATTTTCAGCATATCCACCGACTTCGATTTGACCGCGACTTCGTGCATCTTCTGATCAACGTAAGAAGTCAGATGATTTATATATTTCTCATCCTCTTCTCCTCTGACTCGGATACGGTACTTCTGACCGTAAATCTCGACTTCGATGATGCGATCGATCATAACCCCAGCTTATCGATCTGGCCGATGAGAGATTCGATCTTGCTCTTGACGGCGTCCCGCTCGCTTTCGTACCGTTTCAGGTCCTCCTCGACCCTGGCCGTTTTTTTGAACTGATCCTCGTAGTCTTTGATCCCGGCCTTGAGCTCCTTGACCTGCTGTTTGAGCTTGTCGTTTTCGCTGCTCAGCTTGGTGACGTATTCGATGACCTGGGAAATCTTACCTTCAAGTATTTTAATTCTTTCCAGTTCGGTTGTCAATTTGGCCTCCTTCTCTGAGCTGGACTCCAAAAGCCCGCTTCAATTGGCTGAGAATCTGTTGTTCCGCCCGCTCCACCTCCTCGGCCAGGAGAGTTCTCTGGAGATGGCGGTAGATGAAGCGGAACAACAGACTGATCTTGTCCTCGGGAACCGATTCCCCGGAATAGCGGTCGATGAGCCGGACGTCCTCCAGGATCGGCAGCGGAAATTTTTCAATCGCCTGGCAAATGTCCTGATAGGCCACGTCCCGGGGAACGAGGAGAGACACGTCCCGGATGATGCTCGGGTACTTGGCGACCGGCTGATAGGCAAACGGCCGGGGCTGTTTGCCGAGCAGAAGGTCGAGATCGATCTCGGCCGCCCAGACCGGCTGTTTCAGATCATAAGCGTTCCGGATCCGCTCCGCCACCTGGCCTAAACAGCCGACCTTGTCCTCTTTGAAGGCCAGGGCCAGGCACGATCCCGGCTCAAAGAACGGATGCTCGGCTTTTTCAAACGAGAACGGTTCGTAGCGAAGCTGCTGGAAGAGCGCCTCGCATTCCCCTTTGAGTTGGAAGAAATCCGTCTCGCGGCTGCCCGTTCTCCAGTGCGGCTCATCCCGCATCCCCGAGCTCAACAGACCCAAAGTGAGACGTTCTCTGAAGCCCTGTTCTTCCCGGGAATAGACCTTGCCGATTTCGAAGATCTGGATGGCCTCCAGGCTGCGGTTCCTGTTCCAGGACGCCGTCTCCAGAAGGCCTGCGAGGAGGGTTGTCCGCAGGAGCGAGGTCCGGACGGAAATGGGATTGCGGATCTCTATGGGCTCGAGCCCCGTCGCCCACATGGCCTCTCTTTCGGCGTCGGAAAAACTGAAAGTGATCACCTCGTTAAACCCATAATGAAAAAGAAGAGGCCGGATTTGCTTGGCCCTCCCCCTGATTTTATCCGGGATCGGATCGACAGCCCGGAGGGGAGGGACGACCGCCGGGATCTTGTCATAGCCGTAGAAGCGTGCCGTTTCTTCGATGAGGTCGGCCTCGCGGTCGATATCCACCCGCCAGGTGGGAGCCCTCACCTGCCAAATACCGGACTGTTGGGACTCGATGTCGAATCCCAAGCCCCGGAGGGTCTTCCAAACAAAATCCTTGTCGACCTCGACGCCCAGCAGGTCGGTGATGCGCCGATGGCGGAGAACGATCCCCCTTTTTTTCAACGGGAGAGGGAAGACATCGACCGGACCCTCGCAGACCCGGCCGCCGAAGGCCGTAAGAAGCGATGCCGCCATCACGGCCGCCTGCGGCGCAAAGCCGATGTCCGCGCCTCTTTCGAACCGGTAGGAAGCGTCGGTCTGAAGCCCGACGGTTTTCCGGGTCTTCCGCACCGAAACCGGGTCGAAAAAGGCGCTCTCGATGAAAACGTCTGTGGTCTCGCCGGTCACAGCCGACCCTTGCCCTCCGATGACCCCGGCCAGGGCGATGGGCTTCGTTTCATCGGCGATGACGAGCATGTCCACCGCCAGGCTCAGGTCGGCGCCGTCGAGGCAGAGGAGCCGCTCCCCCTTTTTCGCCCGCCGAATGATCACCTTGGCCCCGCCGACTTTGTCCAGGTCAAAGGCATGGATGGGCTGTGCGGTCGAAAAAAGGACGTAATTGGTGACATCGACAACATTGTTGACGGAGTTGAGCCCCATCGATTCGATCCTCTTGCGCAGCCAGGCCGGCGACGGCCCGACTTTAACGCCCTTGACCACGGCGCCGCAATACCGCGGGCAGAGGTCCTCGTCCCAGATCTGGACGTCCACCAGATCCGCGGTCCTGGTGGAAAGCTCCGAAAGGGGCCAAGGCCTCTCCTTCAGGCTCAGCCCCAGGGCGGCAGCCAGTTCCCTGGCCATTCCCAAATGGCCGAGAGTATCGGGACGATTCGAGTAGGTCTCGATCTCGAGGATAAGGTCCCCTTCTTTTTCCTCCCGGCCTTCCACCATCAGGCCGATTCGCTCCAGGGCCTGAATGACCTGAGAGGCAGGGATGTCGGCCTCGAGATATTCCCTGAGCCAGTCCAAACTGATCTTCATTTTAGGAAAAATTGCCGCGTGAAGCGGAGGTCGTTTTCATAAAAGGTGCGCATATCGGCGATCTGATAGCAAAACATGGCCGCGCGCTCAATCCCCAGGCCGAAGGCCCAGCCGGAGTACCTCTCCGGATCGATATTGACATTCTTGAGGACCTGGGGATTGACCATGCCCGCGCCCAGGAGCTCTTTCCAGCCCGTGCCCCCGCAGACGGGACAGGCTTGATCCTGACCGCTGCAGATAAGGCAGCTGATGTCCACCTCGGCCGACGGCTCGGTAAACGGAAAGAAGCTCGGTCGGAACCGGATCTCGATCTTGTCCCCGAGCAAACGTTTGAGGAAGAGGTCCAGCATTCCCTTGAGGTGGGCGAAGGTCACGCCTTCGTCCACCAGCAGCCCTTCGACCTGGTAGAACATGGGAAGATGGGTGGGGTCGATGGCCTCCCTCCGGTAGACCTTCCCGGGAACGATGATGCGGATGGGCGGCTTGTGTTTTTCCATCACCCGGATCTGCATCGGCGAAGTATGGGTCCGCAGGAGGAGATTCTCCCCAAGGTAGAGAGTGTCCCAGTCGTCCCGGGCGGGATGGTGGGGCGGGAAATTCAGGGCCTCAAAGTTATAATAGTCGGTCTCGATCTCCGGGCCTTCGGCGATGGAGAAACCCATCGCTTCGAAGATCCTTTCGATCTCCTCCAAGAAGAGGATGACCGGGTGCGGCGCTCCCCAGGCAAGCTTTTCGCCGGGAAGAGTCAGGTCATCAACTGTCAGCAGGCCTGAAACGCCTGAGGTCGCCTTTATCGGCCCCTTTAGCTTTTTTTGCGCCGGCTGGCGACCAACGCTAAGCCGGCCTTGAACATCTGAGGTCGCCTTAATTTTGCCCTGAACGTAAACTTTCAGCTCGTTGACAAGCTTGCCGGCATGCGGCTTGTTTTCTGCCGGGAGCGATTTAAGCTCATCGAATAGAAGGGTGATATGTCCCCTCTTCCGGCTCAGGAACTCGTTGCGCAGATCCTCCAGCGCCCGGGCGTCTGTCACTCCCGCCAGGGATTCCTCGAACTTCTTCCTGAGCGCGCCGATGCGGCTCTCCAGCGTCTTCATCTCACGTCACGGCTTCTTTGACCTTCCGGACGAGAGCGCTGAACGCCTGCGGAGAATGGACGGCCAGGTCGGCCAGGATCTTGCGGTCAAGTTCAACGTGCAGCCGCTTGAAGCCGTTGATGAGACGGCTGTAGCTGATCCCGTTCTGTTCGGAAGCGGCCTTGATCCGGATGATCCAGAGGCGCCGGAAATCCCTTTTTTTGTTGCGCCGGTCGCGATAGGCATAGAGGAGGGACCTCTCCACGGCCTCCTTGGCAATGCGGTAGTTGTGGCTCTTGGCCCCCCTGTAGCCTTTGGCCAGTTTCAGATATTTGGCCCGGCGGGCCCTTCGTTTCGTTCCACGCTTGACTCTCGGCATCCTGAACTCCTTCTTCGGCTATCGAATCAGAACTCGTAAGGGAGCATCTTCTTGACGGCCTTCTGATCGGCCCGGCTGACCTCCGCTTTCTTGCCCAGATGCCTCTTCCTCTTGGCATCCTTGGAAGTCAGCAGATGGCTCTTGAAAGCCTTCTTATGAACGATCTTCTTCTTGGCTGTGACCTTGAACCTCTTTTGGGCTCCCTTGTGCGTCTTTAGCTTTGGCATCTTTTCCTCCTGATCTTGTGGGAACGAGCATGGCGGACACGGCCCAATCCTGTTTTCTCATGGTTCCGTCCTGGCGGCCAAGTTGCTGGGCATCATCCATGATCCGGTTCATGAGCTGATGGGCCAGCTCCGGTTTGGACCGCTCCCGGCCCCGGATCATGATCGTGATCTTGACCTTGTTGCCTTCCTCCAGGAACCTCTGCACGTGCTTCATCTTGAAAGTATAATCGTGGATACTGATCTTCGGCCGGAACTTGATTTCCTTGAGTTGGACCTGCTTCTGGTGCTTTTTGGCCTCGTGCTCTCTCTTGTGCTCCTCATAGAGGAACTTGCCGTAGTCCATGATCCGGCAGACGGGCGGATTCGCCTCGGGGGCGATCTCGACAAGGTCGAGCCCTTTCTGCCTGGCCAAAGAGAGCGCATCCGGGACAGGTAGGATCCCGACCTGCTTTTTTTCCTCGTCGATCACTCTGATCTCTTTGGCGTGAATCATTTCGTTCGTCCGATGCGGTTTGGCTTTCCTGGGTCCTGGATAGAAATGATGTCTTCTAAAAATGCTCGGCCTCCTTAAAAACTCAACGTCAAAGACTTATTTTTATTCAAATCCACTATTTTTTCAAGGAATTCGGCGACCGGGACCGGCCCCTTGTCACCCTGGGTATGAATCCTCAGCGCGGCAGTTGAATCGGCCGCCTCTTTGTCGCCGACGACCAGGATCACCGGGACCTTCTGGTTCTCGGCGTCCCTGATCTTGTAGCCGATCTTTTCCCGCCGGCTGTCGACTTGAGAGCGAATCCCCCGCTCTCTGAACCGTTCGTCGAGGGATTGGGCGTACTCTTCATGCCGGTCCGAGATCGGCAGGATAATGACCTGGACGGGGGCCAGCCAGAGCGGGAAATTTCCCTTATAGTGCTCGATCAGGACCCCAAAAAAGCGCTCCAGCGAGCCGAGGAGGGCCCGGTGGACCATGAACGGGCGGTGGGGTTGGTTGTCCTCCCCGATGAAGGTCATGTCGAACCGTTCGGGCATGTTGAAGTCGAACTGGATGGTGGTGCACTGCCAGAGGCGGCCGATGGCGTCTTTGATCTTGATGTCGATTTTCGGCCCGTAGAAGACGGCTTCCCCCACCATGCGTTTGTAAGACAGGCGGCGGGCTTCCAGGGCTTTGACGAGAGAAGCCTCGGCCTGGCTCCACATCTCCTCCCCCCCCGCATATTTGTCGGGGTTTTTGGGATCGCGGACCGAAAGTTCGATTTTATTGTCCTGGAAGCCGAAATCGGCCAGGATGCTGATCGAGAAATCCAGGACCCGCAAGATCTCGCCGTCTATCTGCTGCGGCGTGCAGATGATGTGGGCGTCGTCCTGGGTAAATCCGCGGACCCGGAGGAGGCCGTGGAGAACCCCCGACCTCTCGTAACGATAGACGGTGCCCAGCTCCGCCCAGCGCAGGGGAAGATCCCGGTAGGAGCGGAGCTTGGTCTTGTAGACCTGAATGTGGAAAGGGCAGTTCATCGGCTTGAGGTAGTAGTCCTGGTCGTCGATGTCCATCGGCGAGTACATGCTCTCCTTATAAAAATCGAGATGCCCCGAGGTTTCCCAGAGGCTGGCACGGCCGATGTGCGGAGTATAAAGGATATCATAGCCGCCCGCCCAATGCCGTTCGCGCCAGTGCTGCTCGATAACGGCCCGGATCCGGGCGCCCTTGGGGTGCCAGAGGATGAGGCCGCCGCCGAGGTCGTCGCAGCTGCTGAAAAGGTCGAGTTCCTGGCCCAGTTTGCGGTGATCCCTTTTTTTCGCCTCCTCAAGAAGGGTCAGGTAGTCTTTGAGCTGCTGCTTTTCGAAAAAGACGGTCCCGTAGATGCGCTGGAGCTGTTGCCCCTTTTCGTCACCTTTCCAGTAGGCACCCGACACCGAGAGCAGCTGGAAATGCTGGATATAGCCGGTCGAGGGCACGTGGGGCCCGAGGCAGAAATCGACGAATCCGCCTTGGGCGTAACAGGAGACGTTTTCGCCGCCCTTCTCCTCGATGAGCTCGACCTTGAGCGCCTGGCCCGCTTTTTGAAACTGCCGGACGGCCTCAGCTTTTTCCTGGATGACTTTCCGGATCGGGATATTCTGTCTGGCCAGCTCCCGCATCCTGTTCTCGATAGTCTTCAAGTCTGCGGGAGTGAACGGGGTTTCGCGCAGGAAATCGTAGTAGAAACCGTTCTCGACGGCGGGGCCTATCCCGACCTGGGTTCCGGGGAAAAGATCAAGAACGGCATGGGCCATCAGGTGGGAAGCGCTGTGCCGAAGAATGTCGATGCCCTCGTCGGAGTCGGAATAAATCAGGTGGATATTGGCGTCATTTTCCAGGCAGAAATCGAGCCCGACGACCTCGCCGTCGACACCGGCCAGGACCGGCTGAAGCTTTGACTGGAGCGGACGGATGGCCTCCTTGACGACGGTCCCTTTCTCGACCGAATGGACAGATCCGTCGATACTAATGCTGATCATTTCCGGCATCTTTATAATATGGTATCCAACAGGTAGTGGGGAAAGAACCCCAGCCTCTTTGCGTCCTCTTGAATACGCACTCCTTATTCGATGGTAGGCGCGGAGGGAATCGAACCCACGGCCTCTTCCGCGTCAAGGAAGCGCTCTACCACTGAGCCACGCGCCTGTTGCCTGGGCTAACGGCTAGTATAATAAAGAATTTAGCCTGGGGGTGTCAAGGACCAGGCGGTTTTGGGGAAGCCTCTTCAATCAGGTGATGGGCAAGTTGGGAATGCCGGCGCTCCCACTCAGGTTCTTAATCCCTCTCCCGAAACATTTTTCTCGGCGCTGCGGAACCCCGCATGCGGCGCACATCACCAGGTTCGAGACGGTCGGGGTCGGCGTCCTTCCAGAAATTGAGGAATTGCCCTTTCCGGTTCGGCCCAAAGAGGCTATAATCCGTCTGGGGAGAAAGATAATGATCGGGGTGATGTCGGATTCGCATGATAACATAACGCAAGTCCGGAAGGCCGTGGCTCTATTCAAGGATTCCGGTTGCGATCTTGTCCTTCACGCGGGTGATGTGGTGGCGCCGTTCGCCGCCCGGGAGCTCGCCGCCCTGGGATGCCCGGTCAAAGCGGTCTTCGGCAACTGCGACGGGGAAAAACAGGGGCTGGAGATGACCCTGGATAAGTACGGCGAGATCAAAGAGGCGCCGCTCCTTTTTTCCCACGGAGGCCGCCGGATCCTCCTCGTCCACTATCATTTCTCGGTGGCGACCTATGCTTCCTCGGGAAAATACGACGTCATCATCTTCGGTCATACTCACAAGCCGATTGTTCAGAGGGAGGGCAAGACGCTCCTTGTCAACCCGGGTGAGACCGGCGGCTGGCTCACCGGAAAGAGCACAGCGGCCCTTTTGGATCTGGAAAATCTCGAGGTCGAGATCATCGGACTTTGAGAGGAGCCGATGCCGCATCAGGTTGACCGGCGCCAGAAACCGGCCTGGAAACAGGTCCGCCGTCCGCTTCCGCCCCCTGGCAAAACCCACTCCACAAAAAAGGGGAAAAAAGGCTACGACCGGAAAGACAAGGGCTGGAGAAAGGATGTCTGTTCCTAATTTCTCGTTGCCATAGGCCTGAGAAATCGATATCATATCCCACTCATTGCGGACCCGTGGAGTCAAGAAGCGTGAACATCTGGATCACCAAGACCCCTCAACAGATTATGGAGGCGTCCGAGCAGACAATGCTCAAGAAAAACCTCCGCGCCGTCGACCTGGCCGCCCTGGGAATCGGCTCGGTCGTCGGGACGGGCATTTTCGTGGCCACGGGCCAGGGGGCCCATCTGGCCGGACCGGGAGTCCTCCTCTCGTTCATCATCGCCGCCGTCACCTGCGCTTTCTGCGCCCTGACCTACTCCGAGCTCGCCTGCATGTTTCCCATCGCCGGGAGCACGTATTCCTATTCCTACGTAGCCTTCGGGGAGGTCATCGCCTGGATCATCGGCTGGGACCTGATGCTCGAGTACCTGGTCGCGGCCAGCGCCGTCGCCTCCGGCTGGTCGACCACCTTCATCCCACTGCTCACCCAAATGGGGCTCAAGTTGCCGAGAGCGTTGCTGGTTCCGCCTTTTATGACGACCGAGGCGGGAAAGGTCGTTTTTTCGGGCGGCTTCGTCGACCTCCCGGCCATCCTGATCACCATGGGCATCAGCTGGATCCTCTATATCGGCATCCGGGAGAGCGCCAAGATCAACAACATTATCGTCGTCATCAAAATTGCTGTGATCCTGCTTTTCGTCTTCCTGGGTGTTACTCATGTCGATCTCGCGAACTTCCAGCCGTTCGCTCCCTTCGGCTGGAAGGGGATCATGGCCGGCGCGGCCATTATCTTCTTCGCCTATATCGGGTTCGACGCCGTCTCCACCGCCGCCGAAGAGACCAGGAACCCGAAGCGCGACGTCCCCCGGGGCCTCATGCTTTGCCTGGGCGTCATCATTATCCTCTACGTCGCCGTGGCCTTCGTCCTGACCGGCATGGTCCCCTTCAAGGAGATCGACATCGGGAATGCGCTACCTGCGGCCCTGGCCAGGATCGGCATCCAATGGGGCGGCGCCCTGGTCGCCACGGGGGCCATCATCGGCATGGTCTCCACCCTGCTCGTGACGCTCTACGGACAGGTCCGGATCTTTATGGTCATGGCCAGGGACGGCCTCCTGCCGGCAGCTTTTTCCCGCGTCCATCCGGTCCACAAAACCCCCCACCTCTGCACCTGGATAACCGGGACGGCGACCGCCCTGATCGCCGGCTTTTTTCCCCTGGATATGATCATCGACCTGTGCAATATCGGCACCCTGTTCGCCTTCGTGCTCGTCTCCATCGGCGTCATCGTCCTGAGAAAAACGCGGCCCGAAGTGGAAAGGAAGTTCAAAACCCCGGGAGTTCCTTATACGCCGCTGATCACCGTCGGCTTCTGTATCTACCTCATGATGCACCTGCCCGTCGTGACCTGGGCCCGCTTCGGCGCCTGGCTCGCCGCCGGCCTGCTCATTTACTTCGTTTATAGCGTCCGGCACAGTAAGCTCCAGCAGGCCCTGAAGAAATAGCC
>JBAUIH010000423.1:0-14729 GCA_049682755.1 Candidatus Aminicenantales bacterium
GCGGCTTCCTGCGCCCGATGCAATCACGGAGAAAGAGATCCTTGCCGTCACTAAAAAAATGGTGAAAAAAGTTCCTTGATTTGCTAGAATAAAGAAAAATCCGTGAGGGAGCAAACGATGAATCTTAAGAATCTGCTGGTCAAAAAAGGCGACGGGGTCGGTTGGATCACGATCAACCGTCCCGAAAAGCTCAATGCCATGAATATCGAGACGATCGAGGAGCTCAGGGTCGCCTTCCGGGAATTCGGCGACGATCCCGAAGTCAGAGCGGTCATTCTCACGGGGGCGGGAGAAAAGGCCTTCGTCGCAGGCGCCGATATCAGCGAATTCATTCACCTCGACGCCGAGAAAGGCCGGGAGTACGCCCGCCGCGGCCAGGAGTTGACCACGACGATTGAAAACTTCCCCAAGCCGGTGATCGCGGCGATCAACGGCTACGCCCTCGGCGGCGGCACCGAGTTCGCCTTGGCCTGTCATGTCCGGATCGCTTCCGAAAATGCCAGGCTGGGGCAACCCGAGGTCAAGCTGGGCATCATCCCCGGATACGGGGGGACTCAACGGCTGTCCCGGCTGGTCGGAAAAGGCCAGGCCATGGAGATGATCCTTTCCGGCAGGATCGTCGAGGCCACGGAGGCCCGCGAGGCCGGACTCGTCAATAAGGTTGTTCCGGCGGCCGAGCTTCTGTCCGCGGCGGAAGCCATGGCCAAGGAGATGATCAAGAATGCCCCCCTCGCCCTGGCCTATTCCATCGAAGCGATCAACCAAGGGCTGGACAGGACTCTGCCCGAGGGGCTCGCACTCGAGGCTGAGATATTCGGCCGCTGCTGCGCAACCGAAGATTTCCGCGAAGGAGCCAAGGCTTTTATCGAAAAAAGAAAACCGGATTTTCAGGGTCGATGAAAGAGGTGTGAAATGGACACATACCAGGGTCAACTGCAGGCCAAGGGGTTCAAGGTCGGCATCGTCGTCAGCCGCTACAACAACTTCGTTTCCGAACGTCTCCTCGAGGGGGCTCTGGATGCCCTGACCAAGCTGGGCGCCTCCGGCACGGATATTTCGGTTTTCAAAGTTCCCGGCTCCTTCGAGATCCCCTTTCTAGTGAAAAAGCTGGCCCGGTCGAAAACGGTGGACGGCATCATCTGCCTGGGCGCTCTCATCCGGGGGGATACCCCCCATTTCGATTACTTGAGCGCCGAGGTGACCAAGGGCATCGCCCAGATCGCCATGGACGAGGGTATCCCCTGCGCCTTTGGCATCCTGACGGTCGAGACGATCGAGCAGGGCATCGAGAGGGCGGGGGCAAAATCCGGCAACAAGGGATGGGATGCCGCCCTCTCCGTCGTCGAGATGATGAACCTGGTCAAGACGGCGAAGCTGGGCTGAGGCTCTTGTCTTATGGGCCAGAGACGGAAAGCCCGGGAAAGCGCTCTCCAGATCCTTTATCAGCTGGAGTTCGATGAGACGGACGCCGGGGAAGCCCACGACGCATTCTGGAGGAAGAGGAGAGCGCCGGCCGGGACCAAAGACTACTGTCGCCGGCTGGTCGAGGGGATTTCATCCTATCGAAATGAGATCGATGAGGCCATCCAGTCCATTTCTGAACACTGGCGCATCGCCCGCATGGCGCTCATCGATCGGAATATCCTCCGTCTGGCGGCCTTCGAGCTTCTCCACGCCGGATCCATTCCCCCGGCGATCGTCATCAACGAGGCCATTGAGATTGCCAAGAAATACAGCGGGCCGGAGGCGGCCACCTTTGTCAACGGGATCCTGGATGCTCTGAGGAAAAAGATCAAAGCCGAAGCCAATCCCGAGCGCGAGGTCAAACATGTCCGAAAAGACAGACGGGAAGGAAAAAGCGACTCCCGCCGAAGAGCTCAAAAAGACTGACCAGGACATCTCCCGGGAAGAAAAGCTCCTCAAGCTGGCCGAAGCCGGAGTCGAAATTTTTCCCCGCCGGGCGGAGAGTACGCACTCCGTATTCGAAGTGATCAGAGATTTCGCAGCCTTGAAGCCGGGAGAACTCGAGCAGAGGAAGGTCGAAGTTGTCGTCCCGGGCCGGATCCTGTCGATCCGCAAGATGGGCCGGGCCACCTTTGCGACGATCAGCGATAGCCGGGCCAAGGTTCAGATCTATCTCCGGCAGGACGGAGTCGGACCGAAAGCGTATGACCTGTGGTCGCTTCTGGATATCGGGGACCTGGTCAGCGTTGGGGGATCGCTCTTCAAGACGCGGACCGGGGAGCTGACCGTCCTCGTTCAATCCTGGACATTTCTGGCCAAGTGTTTGCACCCCTTGCCGGAGAAATGGCATGGCCTCCAGGACGTCGAATTGCGCTATCGGCGTCGCTATCTGGATCTCATCATGAGCCCCGAGGTCGGAGACGTCTTTCGGCTGCGCGGCCGGATGATCGCCGAGATCCGGCGCTTTTTTGACAGCCGCGGCTACATAGAGGTCGAAACGCCGATGATGCAACCGATCCCGGGAGGGGCGCTGGCCCGGCCGTTCAAGACGTTCCATAACGCCCTCGGGATCGACCTCTATCTGCGCATCGCGCCCGAGCTCTACCTGAAGCGCCTCATCGTCGGCGGAATGGAGAAGGTCTACGAGATCAATCGGAATTTCCGAAACGAAGGCCTCTCTTCGGAGCACAATCCGGAATTCACCATGCTCGAGTTCTACGAAGCTTACAGTGATTATAATGACATGATGAACCTGACCGAGGAGCTTCTTCATACCCTGTCGCTGACGCTTCTCCAGGCGGAGGAATTCCCGTATGGAGAGGAACGGATTTCCTTCCAGAAACCGTTTGCCCGTCTCAGATATAAAGAGGCGATCGTCAGTCACAGCGGCCTGGCCCCCAGCCGTTTCGAAAACCGCCCGGAGGTAATTGCCTTCGCCGCCGGACTGGCCGGGGAAAGCCAGCCTCTTTCCTATGCCAAAGCCCTTGATCTCATTTTTGACAAGCTGGTCAAACCCCGGATCGTTCAGCCAACCTTCATCACCCATATCCCCAAGGAGATCTCTCCCTTGGCCAAGGCTTCCAGTGAAGACCCCGACGAGACGGACCGTTTTGAGCTCATCGTGGCCGGGATGGAAATCGCCAATGCGTTTAGCGAGCTCTCCGATCCTCAGGAGCAGCGGCGCCGTTTCGAGCAGCAAGCCGAAGAGAAAAAGAAAGGCGTTGAGGAATCCCATTGGATTGATCTGGACTACGTCCAGGCTCTCGAGTACGGCCTGCCGCCCACGGGCGGGGAGGGGATCGGAATCGATCGCCTGACGATGCTCCTGGCCAACCGGAGATCGATCCGCGAGGTCATCCTTTTTCCACTGCTGAGACCGAAATAGCCGAGGCTTGATGGGCTACGAATTCTTTATCGCTTCACGCTACCTCAAGGCCAAGAGGAGGCAGGCGTTCGTCTCGGTGATCACTTTCATCTCGACTTTGGGGATCGCCATCGGTGTCATGGCCCTGGTCATTGCCCTGGCGCTGATCACGGGCTTTCAGGAGGATGTCCAGGACAAGATCCTGGGAGCAACTTCTCACATCATGGTTTCGGACCTGAGCGGAGAGGGCTTAGCCGGCTACGAAGAACTGGCCGCAAAGGTGCGCGGTGTCAAGGGTGTCCGGGTGGTGTCCCCCGTCATCTACGACATGGTGCTGTTGAGCGGGCCTTACAAGAGCAAGGGGGGGATGCTCAAGGGGATTGATTTCGAGCTCGACAGGAAAAGCTATCCGTGGCTGGAGAATCTGGATTCGGGCGAGCTGCCCACGGATTCGCCTCAGGAGGGCGTCCTGCTGGGCCGGGAGGTCGCCTTCTCCATCGGGGCGAATGTCGGCGATGTGATCGTTGTGCTGACCTCCTCGTCCCGGCTGTCCCCTTTGGGGCCCATCCCCAAGCAGAAGAAGTTCCTCGTCACCGGCATCTTCTCCACCGGTCTCTACGAATTCGACTCGACAACGGCCCTCATCTCGCTGCGCTCGGCGCAAAAGTTCTTCAACCTGGAAAGTAAGATCAGTCATTTCCAGATCATGATCGGCGATATTTTCAAGGCTCCCGAGGTCGCCGCCGGGCTCGCGCGGGTTCTCCCCCCGACGACCTACGTGACCACCTGGATGGATCTCAACCGCTCCCTTTTCTCGGCCCTGAAATTGGAAAAGACCATCATGTTCCTGACCATCACCCTGATCGTGGTCGTGGCCGCCCTGAACATCATCGCGACGCTCATCCTGATGGTCATGGAGAAGACGCGGGACATCGGTATCCTGATGGCCGTCGGCTCCACCTCCCGGAGTGTCCGCAAGATTTTTTTCTTCCAGGGGGCGATGATCGGAGCGATCGGCACGAGCGCCGGGGTGGCCCTGGGGCTCCTCTGCTGCTGGCTGGCCAATACCTTCAAGTTGATCAAGGTCCCCGTCGATATTTACCAAATCACTTACGTGCCGTTTCACATCGATCCGGCCGATTTATTGATTATCGCCGGGGTCAGCCTGACCATCAGCCTTCTTTCGACCCTGTTCCCGTCACACCGCGCTTCCAAAGTCGATCCCGTCGTGGCGTTGAAATATGAATAATCTGGTCGTTGCCGAGAAAGTCGGAAAGACCTATCCTCTGCCCAAAGGTCCGCTCCGGGTGTTTGAGAGTTTCGATTTCACGCTCGAACGCGGGGACCTGGTGGCCGTCATGGGGGCTTCAGGGGTGGGGAAGACGACCTTCCTCAACCTGCTGGGCGCCCTGGACCACCCGTCCGAGGGGACGATCTATCTCGAAGGCGAGGACATCCGGGCCAAGAACGATGCCGAGCGGGCCCGCCTGCGCAACGAGAAAATCGGATTCGTCTTTCAGTTCTATCATCTGCTGCCCGAATTCACAGCCTTAGAGAATGTTTTTCTTCCGCTCCTGATAAAAGGGATCGATAAGCGCGAGGCCGCTCTTCGGGCCAGGACGATCCTGAAAGAAGTCTTTCTCGAAGACAAAATGGACCAGAAGCCCGGCCAGCTCTCGGGAGGAGAGCAGCAGCGCGTGGCCGTCGCCCGGGCGCTGGTCAATGAACCCATCCTTCTCCTGGCCGATGAGCCCACCGGAAACCTCGACTGGAAGAGTGGTGAGGCCATCATGGCCTTGATCCAAGATCTGCATGCCAAGAAAGGCCTGTCCTCAATCGTCGTCACCCACAACGAGAAGATCGCCGCCTACTGCCGGAAGGTTTATCTGATGGAGTCCGGGCGGCTGAAACGCATTTGACCCCACTGTCGTTATAAAATTGGAATCTCCGGGAATCCGATGCCCGCCTTAGGGAGCTTGGAAAAACCGCGACGATATGGTATAAGGATAAGGAAATGAAGAAGTTAGTCTGGCTGTGGCCCCTCCTTTTTCTCCCCCTTGCCCTGTCCGGCCAGGAGCGCATAGAACGGATCGATATCATCGGCAACGAGCGTGTCACTTCGGACACCATCCGCTATTATTTGACCGCCCGGGAGGGGGACTATTTCAGCGAGGACTCCCTGCGGCAGGATTTCCGCGTCCTCTGGTCGACAGGATTTTTCTCCGACCTCCGGATCGAGGAAGAAACCGGGTCATCGGGGAAGGTCGTCAAAATCTTTGTCGAAGAGAACCCGGTGATCAAGACGATCAATTACAAGACCGGGAAAAAAGTCAAAGAGGACGATATCGTCAACAAGCTCAAGGAAAAAGACGAATACGTCCTGCCTTATTCCTACTATAGTCCGGCCAAACTCCAGAAAGTCAAGGACACCATCATCGACCTTCTTCTGGAGAAAGGACTCTTCGCTGCCCAGGTCGATGTGCAGACCGACCGGAAGGGCCAGAACGAGGTGGAAGTGCTCTTTAAGATCGACGAGGGACCCAAGCTCCGGGTCGGTGAAGTCCTGTTCACCGGCCTGCCCAAGGTCCCCCAGAGCGAACTCCAGCTGGCCATGGACTCGAACCGGCCTCACAGCCTGATCAGTTGGATCGCCGGAAAAGATGTTTATAAGGAAAACAAGCTCCAGGAGGAGGCCGAAAATATCCGGATCAAGTTCCAGGAGCTTGGCTATATGGAGGCCACCGTCGGCGAGCCCAGCATCGAGGAGATGACCAAGACGACGGTCTTCCTCAAGAAACAGAAGATGATGAAAATCGTCTTCCCGGTGAACGCGGGCTACCGGTATTCCGTGGGCGAAGTGGCCGTCGACGGCAGCAAGATCATCTCCACGGATTACCTGCGCAGCCTGATCAAGTTTGAGAAGGGCGAAATCTACAGCACCAAGCTCAGGGAGAAAAGCGTCGAGGATATCGGCGAGGCCTATCGCAATATCGGCTATCTCTATACCCAGGTCCAGCCCGTCGAAAGCCTCGACCCCAAGAATAAACGCGTCAACGTGACCTATTCCATCTATGAAGGAGACGTCGCCTATCTGCACCGCCTGGACTTTCGGGGCAACAACTACACCAAGGACAAGGTCATCCGCCGGGAAATGCTGCTTCGGGAGGGTGATCCGTTCAGCCTGGCGCTGTTCAAGGACAGCATTCTTCGCGTTAAGCAGCTGGGCCTGGTCGACCTGGAAAAGGAGCCGGATATCAAGCCGAATCCCGACGATCCCAGCCAGATCGAAGCGATCGTCCACGTCAAGGAACTCCAGAGGAACAATATCCAGTTCACCGCCGGATACAGCGGTTACGAGGGCTTCTTCATCATGCTGAGCTACCAGACGGTGAATTTTCTCGGCGCCGGGGAGAACGTCGAGGTGACCGCCCAGTACGGAAAGAGAATCAAGAACTATGTCTTCGGGTTTTCCGAGCCTTATGTGTTTGACCTGCCCGTGACGCTCGGGTTCAACATCTACGACCGCTATCTGATCTACCCTTACCTTTATGAGCGAAAAGGCCGCGGCGCGGACTTCATCCTGGGCGCCCGGATCCGCGGATATCTCCGCGGCAATCTCACGTACAGTTATGAGAAAGTCGACATCAGGCCAACCACGGATACCGGTTACGACCCCTACTACTCCATGGGCTATTCCAGCTACTATCCCGGCTACTATCCCGGCTATGGATACGGCAAGTACACGGTCAGCGCCATCATCCCGACGATCTACAGGTCCACCGTGGACAGCCCGCTGACCCCCACCCGCGGCACCATGATCCTGGCCTCGCTGAAGTACGCCGGGGGCCCGCTGGGAGGCGAGGTCGATTTTATCAAACCCAAGCTCGAGTTCACCTTCTGGCGTCCCACGCTCAGCAAACAGGTCTTCGGATTCCATCTGCTCTACAATTTCATCAGAAGGACCGGCGGGTCCGATGTGCCCTTCTGGGAACGGTTCTATCTGGGCGGAGAGCGGGACATCCGCGGCTACGAAATCTATTCGATCGGTCCCCGCACGGACGAAGGACGTCTGATGGGCGGGATGAAAACCTTCATCCTCAACGCCGAATACCAGTTCCAGATCGGCGGCCCCCTGAATCTCATCTTTTTTTATGACATCGGCAACACCTATCTCGAAGAGCAGAAAATCAATTTCCGCGATATGTTCACTTCGGCCGGGATCGAGGCCCGGATCTTCGTTCCTGCCTTGCGTGTTCCTTTTCGGCTCATTTTGGCTTATAATAATCGCTTGATCTATCCCGGTGATACCAACCTCAATTTCCGGTTCGCCATAGGGACGACATTTTAATCAGGAGGATATCGACCATGAAGAAAAAGCCGATGCGAGCGCTCCTCTTCCTTTGTTTCTTCGCCGCGGCCGTCACTCTCGCGGCCGCTCAGCAGGCCCCCAAGATCGGCGTGATCAACTCGCAGGAGGTCCTGGAGAAGTCGGCCGAAGGAAAAAGAGTCATCGTCCGCCTTCAGGAAAAAGACAAGTCCAATCAGGCCAGCCTGACCAAGCTCGACGATGAGATCCGGCAACTCGAGACCAGGATCAACACCCAGCGTCTCACTTTGTCGGAGGAGGCCCTCTACAATATGAGCGCTGATCTGCAAAGGAAGCAGACCGAACGGAAACGGGTGGCCGAAGACGCATCCCGCGATTTCCAGGACATGCAGATGAAGCTTTTCAACAAGATCCAGAGCGAGCTGATCCCGATCATCGAGGCGATGGGGAAAGAGAAGGGCATCGACCTGGTCTTCGACCTGGCCCGCAGCGGCGCCGTCTATTTCGATCCGGCCATCGACATGACCACCGAGGTCATCCGGCGATACGACGCCTCGAAAGCCGCGCCTCCTGCCAAGTAAACGCCTTTGCGATCAGGGCCGTGTTGACAATCGAAGAGATTCTCCGGTTTCTGCCCCACCGCTACCCCTTTCTCATGGTGGACCGGGTCATCAAAATAGATCCCGGCCGGTCCATCCACGCCATCAAGAACGTCACCGCCAACGAATCGTTCTTTGAGGGTCACTTTCCCGAAACCAAGATCATGCCGGGAGTCCTGATTGTCGAAGCGGTCGCCCAAGCAGGTGGAATCCTGCTCTATCATTCCCTTCCCGATGCGGCCAAAAAGCTCGTCGTCCTGAGCAAGCTGAACAGCATTAAGTTCCGCAGGATCGTCGTGCCAGGTGACCAGCTCGAGCTCTACGCCGAGATCGGCAAGGTCCGGGCGCGTTTCGCCACCATCAAGGGAAGGGCGATGGTCAACAAAGAGATCGTCGTCGAAGGGGAGATCTCAGCGGCCATCATTGACCTCGAGGAGGCGAATGCACTCAGGTGAGGTCTTCGTCCATCCGACCTCGGTTGTCCACCCTCGCGCCCGGCTCGGAGAGGGTGTTTGGATCGGCCCCCACTGTGTGGTCGGTGAGAAAGCCGTTATCCGAAGCCACACCCGGCTCGAGGGAAATACCCAGATTTTAGGGAGCACGGAGATCGGGGAGTCCTGTCGGCTCTCTCCCTTTACGGTCATCGGCGGCGAACCGCAGGACGTCGGCTACCGTCAGGAAGAGACCGGCGTCAGGATCGGCGACCGGAACGTCTTCCGCGAGTTCATCACCGTACACCGCGGCACCATCAAGGGCGGCGGCCTCACCACCATCGGAAATGACAACTATTTCATGGCCTACTCCCATATCGCCCACGATTGCCGGATCGGCAACTTCGTCATCTTCACCAACGGCGCGACCCTGGGTGGCCATTGCACGGTCGACGATTATGCCACCCTCAGCGCCTTCGTCGGGGTCCACCAATTCTCACGCATCGGGGCGTCCGCTTACATCGGTGGGTACACCGTGGTCACCCAGGATGTTGTCCCCTTCGCCAAGGTCGCCGGGATGCGTCCCGTCCTGCTGTACGGCTTGAACGCCATCGGCTTGCGGAGGCGGGGGTTCAGCCGGGAACGCGTCCAGACCGTCAAGCAAATTTTCAAGATCCTGTTTTATTCAGAGCTCAACACCGAGCAGGCCACCGAAGAGATCCAGGCCAGGATTCCGGCCGGGGAAGACCGCGATGAGGTCCTCCGGTTCATCCAGGCCTCCAAGAGAGGCATCATTAAAAAGCTTTCGGGGACATGGGACGACGAATCGGAATAGTCGCCGGGGCGGGGCCGTTCGTGGGCTCAACCGTGTCCGACCTGCGCCGGAGCGGATTCCGCACCGTCGTTCTCGGGATCGATGGGGAAACCCGGCCGGGAGTCAAGAAGACGGCCGAGGTGTTCACAACAATCAAGCCCGGAGCGGTCGCCAAAGCTCTGGCCTTTTTCAAAAAGAACGACGTTTCGGAGATCTTATTCTTAGGCAAGGTCCGGCCGGAAGTCATCTTCCGGACGGATCTCCTGGACGCTCATGCCCGGAGGCTCCTGAAGGGGGTCCAGGAACGATCGGCCACGGCGCTCCTCAAGGCCGTTTTTGGCTTCCTGGAAGCCGGCGGACTCAAAGTCGTGAACCCCGCATCTCTTCTCGAGTCCCATTTTTGCACTCCTGGAGTGCTCACTCGGAAGAGTCCCGCGCCCGGGCCGCTGGCCGATGTCGATTTCGGGCTGAGGATCGCCCGCCGGATCGCCGACTTGGAGATCGGCCAGACCCTGGCCGTCAAGGGGAGATCCGTCATCGCGGTCGAGGGCAGCGAAGGGACGGACATGGCGATCAGGAGAGCCGGCCGCCTGGCGGGGGCTGGTTTTGTCGTGGTCAAGGCCGGCCGGACGGCCCAGGATATGAGGTTCGATGTCCCGGCCGTCGGCTTGGAGACGGTCAAGACTCTTGTCCGCGCGGGCGGGGACGTGCTCGGAATCGAAGCCGGCAAGGTCGCCTTCTTCCAACGGGAAAAGGCGCTCGCCCTGGCGAACTCCCATGGCGTATCCATGGTCGTCCGGGTGCTCGACTAAGCTCGGAGGGAATCGATGGATCAGGTCAGAGTCGGAATCATCGGCGTCGGCTACCTGGGAACCCAGCATGCGCGCATCCTTTCTTACCTGGAGGAGGCGGAACTTAAGGGAGTGGCCGATCTCGATTTCAAGAAGGCCATGGAGATCGGAAACCGGCACGGCGTCGCCTATTACCAGAACTACGAGGAGATGATGGACGAAGTCGACGCGGCCATCGTGGCGACGCCGACCTCGGAGCATTTTTCCATCTCTCTGAACCTCCTGCGGCACGGAAAAGCGGTCCTGGTGGAGAAGCCGATCACCGAAACCGTCGACCAGGCCGAGCAGCTCGTCAAGGAGGCCGGGGCCGGCGGTCTCGTCTTCCAGGTCGGGCATCTGGAGAGGTTCAACCCGGCCGTCGAGGCCGTCGAGACGATGATCCGGGAACCCCGCTTCATCGAGGTCCAGCGGCTCGGTTCTTTCTCAGCCCGTTCGCTCGATATCGACGTGGTCCTTGACCTGATGATCCATGACCTTGATATCATTATGGCTTTGATCAAGGACGAGGTGAGCGCCATCCGGGCGTCGGGCATTCACGTGCTCTCCGAAAAGGTTGATATCGCCACCGCCCGCCTGGAGTTCAAGGGAGGATGTGTCGCCACCCTGACGGCCAGCCGCGTCCACCAGGGGAAGGTGAGGAAGCTGCGGATCTTCGAACCGACTGTTTATTATTCGGTCGATTACATAGACCAGGAGGTCGTTGTCTTCCCTCTGGACCGCCGCCAGGCGAACGTCAGGACGCTGCGCATTCAAAAAGAGGAACCGCTCAAGAAGGAGCTCCGGAGCTTCCTTGACTGCATCCGGCTGGGGAAAATTTCCAAGGTGACGGGAGAGGAGGGCCTGCAGGCGCTCCGGCTGGCTCACGGCGTGCTCAAAGAAGCTGGGATTTAACGGACGACTTTGACGGTTTTCCCCTGAGGCAGCCTGAGCGAAGGTCTCGCTCAGGGCGCTGCCCACAACAAGGCCGACCTGGGCGAGCATCATCTCGCTCATCCGGTGGATGCTGTGCCGGGCGTTGAGATGTCAAGCTCATGACCAAGGACGACCGCCAGCTCGGCCTCCGAGCCCATCAGGGCCATAATGCCTCGGGTCACATAGACGTATCCGCCCGGAACAGCGAAGGCGTTGACCACGGGAGTATCCAGGACGGCGAACTGGCAAGCGAGTTGCGGCCGGTGGGTGTGGGGAACAAGAGCCTGGCCGATGGACTGGACATAAGCGTTAAGATCGGCATCCCCGTAAATGCCGTACTGCTGCCGGATCTCGGCGTCTGTCTGTTTGCCCAGGGCCAACTCTTGACTCTCCGAGATGAGGCTGAGCTCTTTTTTCCCGGTCACCGGATTGACGGCGCAACCCATCAAGCAGATGACCAAGATGAAGACGCAAAACCGCATTCTTCTCATCCGACGCCTCCGCTGAGAAAATGATCGGATGACGCGAGAATCTCCTATTTCGCCATCTGGAAAAGGGAGTCTTCCAGACCCGCATTGAAGGCGACCTTGGTGATCGTCATCCGCATGAACTCCTGGCCGTCCTGGAAGGTGGTCATGGAATGGGCCACGAGAAGGCCGTCGACTTTTTTGTAGTCACTGAGGACGGATTCGGCCATGACCTCTTCGCCGGACTGCCCGATCGTTTTTCCTTTTGTCTTATAGGTCAGGTAGGTTGCCGGATCGATGTACATGCTCGTGACATGCCCGTCAGCGGTGGTCTGGGTGAGGACAAGGTATTCTTTGCCATCGATTTTTTCCTTGCCCGTGAAGTCGTACTTGATGCCCCATTTTTCGGGATTGAGGAGGGCTTCATTGCCGAGGGCCTGCCGTTTGAGTTCCGCGGTCATGTTTTCCGGCATTTGCTCCGTCGCTCCAGTCTGGGGATTAATCATCCAGGCGATCTCGCCGTCAAAGGCCTGAGTGATCAGCATGCCCATCACCTCGATGTCCATGCGCATCTTGTTGGGCTCCTTCTGGTACATCGTCAAGCTGCCGGTCATCCCATACGAGACCATATCCATCGTGCCGCTGACGGTGGTGTCCTTGATTGCAGCCAACGCCTTCGCGCCGCCCTGGGCCTCGATGTACTTGGCCAGGATGTCCTGCGCCGTCTGGGAATAACCGGGAACAGAAACAAGGGCGAGAAGAAAGAATGCACAGACGATAAGGGACAACAATTTCTTCATGCTTACCTCCTCATTAATAAGTCTGTAAATTTTAGCGGAAATGCTTTCGATTTACAAATAAAAAAAACGCCCGTTGATTTTGTCCGGCCGTTCGGGTAATAAGGGCAAAAGGAGAGAACCGATGCGCGTTGAACCTGTCCGTTATATGGAATGGGCGAAGCTTCATGCTCCGGCCAAAATCAACCTGAGCCGGAGCGGCCTGGCCGACCTCTCGCTGGCTGATGTGGCCATCGACCAGCAGAGCCTGGAGATCAACGGCGAGCAGCCCTACGGCTACCCGCCGCTCATCGAAGCGGTCGCCGCCCGCTACGGGGTCAAGGAAGAGAATGTTCTCCCGGTGAACGGAGCCTCGCAGGGCATCTTTTTCGCCGGCGCTGTCCTGCTCGAGCCCGGGGATGAGGTGCTGGTGGAACAGCCCGCTTATGAACCCCTCCTCGCCGTGCCCCGGTTCTTCCGGGCCGAGATCAAGAGGTTCGTCCGCCGTTTCGAAGACGGCTACGCACTTGACTGCGAAAGGCTGCGCACGACTCTGACCGACCGGACGAAATTGGTCATTCTGACCAATCTGCACAATCCTTCCGGCGTTTCTGTCGATGACCGCGCGCTCATAGAGCTGACTGCGGCCGCATCAGAGAGAGGAGCGATGGTCTTTGTAGATGAAATCTATCTCGAGTTTCTCGAGGATAAGAAGCCGGCGACGTCCTTCCGCCTGGCCGAGAACGTGATCGTCACCTCGAGCTTGACCAAGGTCTTTGGACTGGGAGGGCTCCGCTGCGGCTGGATGCTTGCTCCGGAAGCGCTGGTCGGACGGATGAAACGGTTGATGGACCTGGTGAGCGTCGAAGGTGTTTATATCGGAGAACAGATATCCGCCCGGGTTTTTTCCCGGCTCGATTCCCTGCGGGCGCTCAGCCGTCCGCTCATCGAACGCAATGTCGCCCTGGTCAAGGCTTTCATCGGCGAGGAGAAGAAACTGAGCTGGGTCGAGCCGGCGGGAGGGATCATCGGGTTCCCGCGGATCGAGGCCGGCCTCGACGGTACTCAACTCGCCCGCATCCTGCGGGAGGAATATGACACGTCCATTGTTCCAGGGCATTTCTTCGAGGCGGCTCGTCATTTCCGCCTCGGTTTCGGAATTCCCACGGAAGCGTTAAAGCACGGGCTGGAGAACATCCGGAAGGCCCTGGCGTCATTTTGAATTTCCGGTCGAAAAACGTCATCAGGGGGGAAGCGGGGTTTATTGTCTTTGGGAACGGATTGGGATAAAATGCCGGCTTTTTAGAGCACCAGGATGATCATCGCCCCGTTCGAGAGTTTCTGGCGCCAGATCAGTTTTCGGCACACGTTCTCCTCACTGCGTCATCGCAATTACCGGCTCTGGTTCTGGGGACAGATGGTCTCCCTCTTCGGCACCTGGATGCAGGTCACGGCCCAGGGATTTCTCGTTTATGAGCTCACTCGTTCCTCGGCCTACCTGGGCCTCGTTGGATTTGCCGCCGGACTGCCGAGCTGGTTTTTCATGCCTTATGGCGGAGTCGTTGCCGACCGGGTCTCGCGGCGCGCCCTTCTTCTGATCACGCAGACGGCGATGATGATC
The DNA here is from genome assembly GCA_049682755.1 of Candidatus Aminicenantales bacterium. Lineage (GTDB taxonomy): Bacteria > Acidobacteriota > Aminicenantia > Aminicenantales > UBA8522 > UBA8522. The sequence goes on from JBAUIH010000423.1 coordinate 14,127, forward strand.
CTGGCGTTGTTTCTGGCGGCCTTGACCTTTCTGGGGATCGTCCGTCCCTGGCACATCGTCCTGCTGGCCTTCCTGCTGGGAATTGCCAATGCCTTCGACGCTCCGGCCCGGCATGCTTTCGTCCCCGAAATGGTCGGCCGGGACGACCTGACCAACGCCATCGCCCTCAATTCGACCATCTTCAATTCGGCCACAGCGGTCGGCCCGGCCGTGGCCGGGATCATTTATGCATTGACCGGTCCGGCCTGGTGTTTCGTTATCAACGGTCTTTCCTTCGGGGGCGTCATCGCCGCCCTTCTCCTCATGCGGTTGGAGCGCCTTTCCCGCGCGGCGCCTGTGACCTCCTCCCTCCAGGATCTTAAAGAAGGATTCCGGTATGTCCTCCACCATAAGACGATTCGCAGCCTGATCGTTCTCGTCGTCGTAACCAGCCTCTTCGGAGTTTCGTTTATCGTGCTTCTTCCCGCCTGGGCCGTGAAGATCATGCAGGGCGGCGCGACGACAAACGGCTATATGTACTCGGCCCGCGGCGCAGGCGCCCTGATGGGCGCTCTCCTCATCGCTTCCCTCGGCCGCTTTGATTTCAAAGGGCGACTGCTGACC
>JBAUIH010000424.1:0-4461 GCA_049682755.1 Candidatus Aminicenantales bacterium
ACGCCGGGTGATCAGGGACATTTTTCGCATCGGGCCTCCTATCTGAGCGTATCGATTTCTTCCTGTCGCCGATTCATTATACGGGAATCCATGGTTTTTGGCTTGGTCTAGTTTAATGAAACGAAGACTAAAAAAGTCCCTCTCCCTGGAGAGACTGTGTCGCAATGTCATTGCGAAGGAGCGAAGCGACTGAAGCAATCTCATAATGCGTTGAAAAGAAAGGAGATTGCTTCGCTCCCGAAGGTCGCTCGCAATGACAAATTGCAATTGCGACACAGTCTCGGACGGGAGAGGGTCGGGGAGAGGGTGATTATTAGGAAATTCTCGGATGGCAAGGGAGTTTCAGGCGTCCGTTATTTCGTCCGAGTGGGCTCCGGTCCGATCATTTGGAGATAATTCGCTAGCACATCCTTGTCCGGGGCATTAAAGACGATGCTTAGCATCCGACCCTTGAGCCGGTACCCCGTCCAGCGGCCGTCGGGGAGCTCGGCCATCCCCTCTCGAGCGTCGGGCAGGTAATGTCGGAGGAAGCTCGCGGCGGCCTTATTCGCTCTCTCCTCGTCCGGATACAGGGCGACCAACAGGTGAAAAGTCTCGTCACCGGCCTTGTACTTGGCCAGGACGGCCTGGGTCGCATCGTCGATCTGGAGGATGTTCTCGTTGGCGATAAAGAAATGGCTGTTCAACCAAATGTAATGGTGGAAAAAACGGATGCTGTTTCGGACAAGATTCTGTTCAGGGAGAAGTCCCAGAACCGGAGGCAGCGCTCCTTTCGCCGGGATCGCCGCGGCCAGCTTCCGTCCGAGATCCAGGACGAGCTCTTTTTTCTTTTCCGTCTCCGGGTAGGCCATGATCGATATGTAGTACCTATCCTTCCAGAAAGTCAGCAGGCCGCCGCCGTACTCCGATCCCTGGCCGACCAGTCCGTCCTCCAGTTCCCGGCCGTGGGAGAAGACGCCGAAGGCGTTATGGGAGTTTCCCATTTCGAAGATATCGATGATGATTTCTTCCTCGTCCGTGCCCGTGTACCGGACGGCCAAGAGTTTCTTGAAATTATAAGAAATGTAGAGCTCCGCCCCGCCGTCGATGTAGTCAAAGAGGTTGGCCTTGTCGTGGATGGCCGGAAGGTCGGCCTTTTTCCAGCCGTCGATTACGGACGGGAGAACGGAATAGAGATCTTCCATTGGATACGCCATGGCGACCTCCGCCGCCGTTGCTGTGAGAATAATCGAGAAGACAACAACAGGGACTATCTTAAGAACAAAAATGGACACTGCCCTATCTTTCTTCACCCTCTCCTCAATCCTCTCCCATCAAGGGAGAGGATGGCAAAGAGAATGTTCCTCCTCTAGGCCCCGAGTGATGCTCGAAAAAAAGAACCGTTTCAAATTTGGTGAGGCTCTGGGTTTCACTCATCATGCATCATGGCGAGTCCGAAAAACAGGACCGTCCCCATTTTATTTGGTTGAGTTATCTGACGCTGTTTTAAGTTCGTGGAGGAGGGCCTGCGCGTCTTTCAGGTCCGCTGTGCCGAAGCCTTCGCTGAACCAGCGATAGACTTCATCAAGCCGCTTGTACGCTTCCGCCGCCTTCCCTTGTTTTTGCAGCAACCGGCCCATGCTCATGGCCGCCCGAAGCTCCAGCGTTTTCGCCTTCTGGGCTCTCGAAACCTCGAGCGCGTGCTCGAACTGCTTCATGACCGCCCCCGGGTCTTCTCCTTTCTTGAGCAGCAGCTCCCCCTTGAGGCGGTAGATCTCGGCCTCCATGTATCTCTCGTCGAATTTGCACTTCACCTCATCGGCCTCGTTGACGGCCGCCAGTCCCGCTTCGAGCTCACCCGCCCTCAGGCAGAAATCGGCCATCCTGGCGAGAAGCCGGGTGAAGCAGGTCAAGGTTCCCGTAGCCAGCATGATGTTCAGGCCCCGGCGCATCTCGGCGAGCCCTTCCTGGATTTTTCCTGCAGAAACCCGTTTCTCTCCCTTGTAGAAGACGGCATGGGCCTCCCAGTAGACAAGCCCCTTCTCCTCCGAGACCGCCGCCAGTTCTTCGACATGCCGCGCGATATTTTCCGGCTCTCTCAGGAACCAGTACAACTCGCATGCTCCGACCAGAGCAAAAGCCAGCGTAAAGGGATGCCCCAATTGCCGGGCGTGTTCCAGGGCTGTTTTGTATTCTTCCCGTGCTTGATCGGGATAGCCCATGAACCACAGGGCTAAGGCAGCGAAGCCCCGGTTCATGATGCCCAGGTCAAAACTGAAAATGTGGGCCAGAAAATTGTGCTTGGCCGGGTCGTACACAGCGTTCATCTGCTGCGCATGTTCCAGTGTCTTGGTCAGCTCTCCGACGTTCAAGAGCGGCCAGGTCGTCACATAGGAAGAGATCGCCCGCTGCAACGGATCTCCTGTCTGCTCGGCGATCCGGACGATGCGCTTTTGGAGCTCGAGTGTCTTCCTGTAATCCGCCCGCGCAAAACCGTAATAAAAGGCGAGTTGGACGAGGGCCGTAAAAAGCTGCGGGGATTCGCCGATCTTTTCGCACAATTCGCGAACCCTGAGAACTGCCAGGCTTGCTCCCGGTGCGCCGAATCCCTTGGCCGCTGATTCCGGGACGAATAGGGCAAGCTGGAGGGCCAGCTCCTGCTGGTCGCGCTCGGGTGTTTCCGGAAGCTTCAGGAGAAGGTCCAAGGCTTTCCGGTAATGCGCGATGGCCTCTTCGTTCGCCGAAAGTTTCACCGCCCTTTGCCCCGCCTTCTGCAGATACTCGATCGCCTTGGGCGCGTTTTCCGCTTCCAGGAAATGCCGGGCCAGCTGGACGGAGATTTCCTCCGTCTCGTCGCCGTAGAGGCTCTCCAGGATTTTTCCTACCTGTTCGTGGAGGTGGGCTTTCTCGACCGCGTCCAGGCTGCTGTAGAGATATCTTTGGAAGAGGATGTGCTGAAAGAGATAGAGGGAGAGACGCTGCTTGGTGAGCTGCCGGATGCCCTTGGCGGAGACCAGATGGTGACGCTTCTCCAGTTCCCGGCTCAGCATCCTGATCAGGGAAAAGACCTCGGCCTCCTGGAGCCGGGCGATCACCTCGGCGGTAAACTCCTCACCTTCAACGCTGGCGATGGTGAGCGTCTCCTTTAGGTTTTCGCCGAGCCGGTTGACCCGCTCTTCGATGACGGCATCAATCCGGGCGGGGAGGGTATCCCAGTCGAATTCCGGTCCCTCCACCCAGCGCCCTTCCTCATCTTTGATCAGGGCCCCCCTCTCCTGCATCGTGCGCAGCAGCTCGACCGTGAAAAGGGGATGCCCTTTGGTCTGATGATGGAGCTTTCGGCGGAATTTTTCGTCCAGCCGGTTGGGTTCGGAATCGATGAAATTATCCACGAACCGGCGCTCCTCGGCCTTCCCGACTTCGATCTCCATCTCTCCGAAGGCGCTCTTGAACTCATTCCGGATCGGCTCCAGGGGATGACGCTCTCCGCCGCGGCCGATGGCGATCTCCGAAGACCGGAAAGCCCCCAATACCAGAATCCGGCTGCCGCTGAGGCGGCGCCCGAGATGAAAAAGCAGGCCGGCCGAACCGGCGTCCACCCACTGCAGGTCGTCTAAAATCAAGAGCATAGGTTTTTGTTCGGCCAGGGCCAGGAGCAGTCGGGTGTACTGCTCGAAAAGGGTGCTCTGCTGAAGGGTCGAATCCGGAGGCAGGGAGGACTTGCGGTCAACGAATTTTTTCAGAGCGGTCAGCCAACCGGCCGGGCCCTTTGCGGCCGCCTCGCTCCGGGAGACCAGGGATGCGCCCGGCACGAAGACATTGATCAGGTCCGGCCCGCTGTCCAGCAGGGCGCGTGCCGTGAGAGGGAGGAGATTCCAGAGACGCAGGGCGTGATCCCTGGAAACGGCACCGGCGGCCCACTTGGTTTCGACATCTCCGGTTAGAAGTCCCATAATCTCCATGAAGGGGAAGTAGGGGTCGCCGATTCCGGTGTGGGCGTTGCATTTGCCGGCGGCGACGATCAGGTCGGTGTCCGCTTCCTGGGCGCGACGAGAGAATTCCTGGAGGAGGGCGGTTTTTCCGCTCCCGGCTTCACCGGTGACAAAAACCACCTGGCCTTTCCCGGCGAGGCTGGAATCCAGCCACTTCCCGAGCCGGGTGAGCTCATGTTCGCGGGCGACAAAAACCGGCCTTTTCCCTGGCGGTTCCGCTCCGGTCTCGACCAGAAATCCGGGAAGTCCGGGTTTGCTTGGATGGGATGGGGCGGCTAAGCCCTCCTTGAGGCTCTGCAAGTCGGTCAGCAATTCCTCGGCCGTCTGGTATCTTTTTTCCTTCTCTTTTTCCAGGCATTTCAGGATGACCGAGCTGAACTCGTCGGAAAGCCGGTCGTTGAGTTTCCTGGGGTCGAGAGGCGCTTCCGTTTTGTGTTTGAAAGCGATACTCAAGGCGGTTTTCCCCTCGAACGGCACCCTGCCGGTTACC
>JBAUIH010000425.1:0-7417 GCA_049682755.1 Candidatus Aminicenantales bacterium
GGCTGGAGGAGCGTGGCGTGGAGGCTTCGTGGCCGACGCTGATGCGGGATCTGACGCAAGTGCAGGCGGTCCGGGTGGAGTTGGGGGGAAAGACCTATCTTCCCCGCAAAGCATCTAGGCGTCGCCCAAACGCTCTTTGCGCCACCAGAACAATTCGCCGGCCTTCAACTCCGCGATAGACGAAAGCCGGTGCTCAACCTCGACGCGAAAATTCCGCACGAAGTTATGATAAGAAAGATATCCGCTCGCGACGATGCCCGCCGCCAGGACGAAAAAAAGCAGAATGAGAGCGACCTTAGGGTGTCGTTCGTCTCGGTCGATCGGCTTCTCGGCTGAACGCGTACGGGTTTTCGAAGCGACGACCGGGCCCTTATCAAGCTTTCGCACTTCCTTCAAGAGAGCCTCCTCGCCCCGATCACGGAACCGGATACGGGGGAGAGATCATCGTCCCTCTAGCAAAATTACTCTCTTGGGTTCATCTGTCCTTTCGCTCATAAGATTCCACTTCCAACCCATCGTTCAGTTTAACCAGATAAATGTTCCTATCCCGGACTCGGGTGGGGAGTCCAAGGGACTTGATAAATGAGCTTTCCTCATAGATCTCTGCCTCTACTTCCCAACCATCGCCGACCTTGGCCGTCTTAATCATCTTGACATCCTTGGCCTCAAGGGTCTTTTTCAAAAACTCACCGACGACTCTTCTGGCATCGTTGATATTGGGCATGTTCACACCTCCTCCTTCGCTTTTCGGATAGCGTCTAATCGCTCTAAAAGTTCCGTTTCATTTGTTCGATAATCTTCCTCGCTCATTGGCTCCAATTCATATTCATATTTGAACTGTAATTCCAGAAGCTTCTCTTTGATAATTTCCTCATCGAAGAGCTCCTTTTCGACGATCTCATTGATCTTTCTGCCAAGCCAAATCACGCTTTTTAACGGCGCCAGTAATATGTCATCAAGGAGAAACATCTTTAGTAATTTCCAGTTTCAATCACCAGGTTTACAAAATTGAATGGCGGCAAAGTCCCCACATACTTAAATCGAATTTTCGCAACATATTTTTCGGCAAGTTCATCGACTTTTCGGTCAAACTCTTCTTCTCGACGTCTTTCCACCAGAAAGGCGGCCTTGATGATCATCAGCTCCCCGTAGTTGTCATTGACCTTCACATCGCAGGACAGGGCCGTTAACGTATTTAGTATTTCCTCCTTATAAATCTCCCTCTCTTGATGCAAAGCCGCTTCCACCCTCCGGCCGATTTCCATAAGTGGACCCCGAGTCTTCTCGGGCGGGAGCCCGGCAATTTTTTCTTTGAACACTCTAATATCTTGATATTTCTCCGTGATTTCTTTATAGATGACACCCTCTTTGAATACCGCGATCAAGCTCAGTTCCGTTTTTCCGCTCATGTTCATCAATAATTCCGCAAATCGATCATGTTCTTTCTCTAATATCTTCGTTATTTTTTCTTCATCCTCCGCAATGGTGGAGAACCTGACCGGTAAAACCTGGTATTCCTTCATGACCTCCTCAATGGCCTTTTCATGGGCGATCATGTTTTCTCTGGAGAGGGTGTATTTCATGATCGGAGAATTGCTCACGACCGCGGCGATATCATTGAAACAGATCGTGGTCAACTCAGCGCCTTTGGCGCCAATGCCGAATGGGCCAAAAGACCGCGGCCGGCTGGACTCAATAATGCAGTAGATGTATTTTCCTTCTTTTGCGGCGGCATCCGTCATTTCTGACCCTCTCCTCCCTCAAATACTTACCCGTGGGACTCGTCGGCCCTGGCGGCCACCAGGGCTTCTTTGGCTACGGCAACGCAATTCATAATCCCCGCTTCCGTTCCGGATAGCGTCATGTCACTTTTCCCACTCCTCCGGATATATCGCTACGTTGACGAAATTAAAGACCGGCAAAGGTCCGGCATATAAAAACTTCATCCTGCTTTGATATTGATCCGTCAGCTCCTCCATGATGTTATCAAATTCTTTTTCCCGGCTCTTATCGACTAAAAAGGCGGCGTTCACGAACATCTCCCCGCCAACCGTCTTATTAAGTTTATAGTCAAAGGCGATTCTTCTGAGGATCTCGACCACCCATTCCTGCTCTTTTTCTTTTTTCCTCGCCAACGCATCTTCAACCAGTTTCCCCACTTCTATTTTGGCCCCGATATTCTTCTTCCCTCTCGTCTTCAGGATCTCGTCTCTAGCCCTTTTAATATCCTTGTTTTCTACGGCAATTTCTTTAAAAATCGTCTTCATATCCTTCCACATCCCTTTCACTCCCAATTCTATCTTATGGTCCATGTCTCTCAGAAGATTCTTGAATTCTCGGAATCTTCTATCCAGGAGATTTCGTATTTCATCGGCGCTCGAAGCAATCGTCCCGAACCTCACGGGAAGCACGCTGTCAAACTCCTTCATCACCGTTTCGATGACCCTTTCATGGGTGATCAGATTATCCCGGCTGACCACGAATTTGGTCAGGGGGTGGTTGCTGACCACCATACTCAAGTCGTTGTAGCCGATCGTCAGGACCTCATCGCCTCTGGAGCCGATTCCGTTCGGACCAAAATTCCTATCCTGGGCCGAGCCGATAATGCAATAGATATAGTGGCCTTCTTTTTCCATGGGCATTATTTCACTCTCGGGTTTTATCCATATGGGTGCCATCTATGATTCAAGACGGAGAGCCGAGAACTTTTATCAATACGGCATTCTTAGCAAATTCGGCCTCCTCGAAAGAACAGAAATCCTTCCGACAATATTCCCATAATACGTTATAGGCTTGGGTGATCTCATCAAATTCTTTTTCTATGCCGGGGACATTGGGGTTTCTGTCCGGATGAAAAGAAAAAGCCATGGCCTTGTGGGCATTTTTTATCTCACCTCGAGTTGCCCTTTCGTTGAGAAGCCCGAGTTTCTTCCTGGCCCAATCGATTTCCTCAAATACGAATTTTCTGACCTCGAGCGTATAATAACTATATGGCGGAAGCGGGCCGACGCATCTGAAATTCAGTTTCTCCTGCATGGTCGCATTGAGTTCTTCGACCTTTTCCTCGAAGTCTTTATGCTTGGCCCTTGTGATTAGAAAAGCGGCGTTCATCACCATCTGATCATCCATCAGTTCATGGATCCGCGCGTCTTCGCTGACGGCCTGGAGACGCTCCAGAATTTCCCGGAAAACTCCGGCTCTTTTTTCATCCAGAGCTTTCTTAATCATGAGTCCTATCTTCATCTGGTCATCCACGGTGACTCCCCGGGGCTGGCTCAGGAGCCTTTCTTTGAATTCCTTGATTTCCTTTTCTTCGCCCGCGTCTTTGACCGTGGAAGCGAAATGACTCCAGGTCGCGACGACGTCGATTTCTATTTTGTCCGCTATCCTCTCCAGGATCTCTTTCATGAGGGGATATCCCTCATTCAGAATAGCTTTGACTTCATTTTCATCTTGAGCATAGGTGCCTAATTTCATGGGAATGACGGTCGCCCCTCCGGCCATGATTCTTTCGATGACCGCTTGATGGCCAATGAGCAGCCTCGCTAAGGTCTCCTTGGACTTAGGGGGAGAACCGACACCACTGGCGTCCCTGACCAGGGCCGATACGTCTTCATGAGGAATCGTATACACGGCCATAGGGGATTCGCCTTCTTCTAAAAGAAGAGCCTTCGGCATCGTAAGTTGAAGATTTGTATTAGAATTCATAATACCGAAAATATATTTCCCGATTTCAGCCATGAATATTCCTTCGCGCCAACATTTTTAAAGCTTCTTGGAAATGCCTTTTGGAAATTAGTATTTCCGTTTTATGCTTTTTGATATTTGTTTTTTGATTTTCAATATATTCCCTAATCGCAAGCATGGACGCTTTTCGGCAGACGAATTCAATATCGGCGCCGACATGGCCATCGCTTTTTTCGGCCATGTCTTTCAAATCCACATCCTTGTCCAGCGGTTTATTCCTGGTATGGATCTTCCATATCTCCTCTCTGGCCTTGCCGTCCGGCTTGGGCAATTCCAGCAAAAGGTCAAACCTGCCGCTTCGTAATATGGCCGGGTCGATCAAGTCCAATCGATTGGTTGCAGCCAGGACGATCACACCTTTCAGTTCCTCGATTCCATCCATCTCCGTCAAGAATTGGCTGATCACTCGTTCCGTGACATGGGCATCCGTCGAACTCGAGCCGCGTCTGGGAACAACGCTGTCTATCTCGTCAAAAAATAGGATCGTGGGCGAGGCCTGTTTGGCCGTCTTGAAGACCTCGCGGATCGCCCTTTCGCTTTCTCCGACATACTTGGAAATAAGAGAAGGGCCTTTGACGGAGATGAAGTTGACTCCGCTTTCCGTGGCGACGGCCTTGGCCAGGAGCGTCTTTCCCGTGCCGGGAATTCCATGGAGAAGCATCCCCTTCGGCGGGTTCGTGCCGGCCTTTTTAAAAACATCGGCGTACTTGAGCGGCCATTCGACCGCTTCTTTCAGCTCTTCTTTGATGCCCTCGAGACCGCCGACGTCACTCCATTTGACATCCGGAACCTCGACAAAGACCTCGCGGATGGCCGAAGGCTCGACTTCTTTCATCGCCTCCAGGAAGTTGTCCATGACCACTTCCAGGTTTGTCAGGATCTCATAAGGAATATCGGCCATTTCGAAATCGATCTTGGGAAGAATCTTTCTTAGGGTCGACATCGCGGCTTCGCGCGCCAGGGCCTCTAAATCCGCTCCGACAAATCCGTGCGTGATCTCCGCCAGTTTTTCGAGACGGATGTCGTCCGCCAACGGCATCCCCCGGGTGTGGATGCCGAGAATTTCCAATCTCCCGTTTTTGTCGGGGATGGGAATCGATATTTCCCTGTCGAATCGGCCGGGCCTTCTCAACGCGGGATCGATGGTGTTGGGGATGTTCGTCGCCCCTATGACGATGATCTGGCCTCTCGATTCCAACCCGTCGAGGAGAGATAAGAGCTGCGCCACCACGCGCCTCTCCACCTGTTTCTCTCCGCCCATCTCTTCTCTCTTGGGAGCGATCGCGTCGATCTCATCGATAAATATGATGGCGGGGGCATGGGCTTGCGCGTCCTCGAAGAGGCTTCTCAGGCGGGCTTCGCTTTCGCCGTAAAATTTGCCCATGATCTCGGGGCCCGAGATGTGGGTGAAGTACGCGTCCGTCTCGTTGGCGACCGCTCGCGCGATCAGGGTTTTCCCCGTGCCGGGAGGCCCATAGAGGAAGACTCCCTTGGGGGCATCGATCCCCAGCCGTTCGAACACCTGGGGGTATCTTAAAGGAAGCTCGATCATCTCCCGGATCCTTTGAATTTGCGAACCGAGTCCGCCGATATCCTCATAAGAAATCCGGGCCGCTTTTGTCTCCCTTTTTTTCTTCGTCTCCATTCTTATTAGCGTCGCGGCAGTGATCAACACGACACCGTCGGGGACCGTGTCCACGACCTTGAAATCGCACGACCGGGCTCCAAACAGCGTCGCCCGAATACGGTCGCCCGATGTCACCGGAAGCCCCTCCATGAGAGACCCGATATATTTCGTGTCGCTGTCTTTCTGCAGGAGACCGGACATCGTGAGGGGCGAGAGGGTGATTTTTCCGGCGGGTTGAGAGTGAATTCCATGAATTCTGACCTTCTCGTCCAGCCCGATTTGAGCGTTTTCTCTCAACAGGCCGTCGATCTGGATGATCTTTTTGCCCCTCTCTTCGGCGTAACAAGGCATGATCTTGGCCGGGGTCTTTCTTTTGCCGTTGATTTCTATGATATCGCCCACCTCCAACCCGAGCTCTTTCATATCTTCCGGATCGATCCTGGCGATCGCCCGGCCCACATCTTTCGATAATGCTTCCTGCACTTTCAAGGTGAGCGTTATTTCATCTTTCTTCGGGATCATGGGGATCACGGCCTTAGAAAATCATTTTTTGATCCTGACTTCCAATACGCCGTTCTTATAACTCGAGGTCAGGGTGTCCGGCCGGACCTTGGAGGGGAGGAGAACTTCTTTATAATAGCTTCGATGGCCATTCACGGCCTTGATCGAAAGGATATCTCCCTTTAAATCTATGGAGATGCCTTCTTCGTTGATGCCCGGCATCTCGGCCATCACCACGACTTCTCCTTTCTCATCAAAGACATCGGTGATGGGATCTCTTTCTTCTTCAACCTTTGGTCCTTGAGGGGTCTTCTTGATATTTCCGAAGGATTCAACAACGGGTTTCCCGCCTACGGAGGTCTTGATGGAAATACCAAAGACTCCCTTCATTCCTTTTTTCAGATGGCCGAGGTCGATCTCGCCCTCTTTTTTGACTTCTCCGCCTTTCTCTTTCAATTCCGCGGCCAAATCCACCAATTTTTCTATTCCCTTGAATATCCCTCCTAAGCCCAGTGTCCCCAGCCCGAAATCGACGTCCAAACCTTCTTTGCCCGTTTTCTTTTTTTCTTCTCCCATGATGATTCTCCTTTTGTCTTTTTATGCCGCGCTGATTTTGCCTTTTGCGGTTATCCGGCCCTTATTCTTTCTTGGCCACGACCCCTTTCCCCCGGCATATTAAACAGGGAAGGTTCTCTCCTTTTCCTCTGCCCCTTCCCCGACAGTCGGGACACACCTCGACATTCCGGTTCGGCAGGTCTGTGACCCCCCGGCCGTAACAGACAGGGCAAGTCAAGGCAGAATTGATGTGCGATTTCCCCGAGCCCTGACAATAAGCGCAGATGACGGCAGGAGGTTGAATTCTGACGGTTCCAGCGCCCAAACACACCGGACACTTCGTGTTTTTCTTCGAAGGCGAAGATCCTCGACCGGCACAGAAACCGCATCTGTAAATGTTTTTATCTAAGACTTGCCCTCTCTTGCCCGCGCTATGACTTTTAAAATCAAACGTTTTCCAGGTCATCAGGTCAGCGCTTTCATGGAGTCTTAGTATGTCATCGCTATGGTCTTCCAATCTTTTGGAGGATGTTTCTTGGATTCGTCGGAAGTTGCCCGTTTTCCCCGGGTTTTCGCCCCCTCGAGTTTTTTCATCTCGACGGCGATCTCATCGAGCTTTTTTTGCAGCCTCGTCTTTCTTTTCTCTAAAATGAACATTTCCTCTTCCAACCTGTCTTTTTCTTTTCCCAGCAAAAATAAATCCAAATAGGATGAACTTTGCAGCCGGGGCATGGATCTCTTTTTAGAGCCTTGCAGAGTTCTCGTTTCGCTTAATCCTTTTAGCTTCGTGACTCCCCTGACCATTATTTCTCCCTCCTCAGCGACCTTGATACAATTTTCTTGGCGACGTCCAGCTTGGAAATCACTCGGACCAGCGCCATGGCATTCACCTCCAATATCGTCTTCGATATTTAAAATCAGCTTTAAATGTCTATACGACAGCGGTTTCCAATATCGCGGCGGTTTCTTTCTTGATGTTCTCCTTAA
>JBAUIH010000426.1:0-3183 GCA_049682755.1 Candidatus Aminicenantales bacterium
AAGCGGAGAGCGAGGAGCGAATCGAGCTAGATTTCCTCGCTGGGGAAATCTGAGCGTGACTTCGAGGCATACATCCCGAGCCAGACGTTGACTTTTTTATTGAATTGAGCGAAAATAACTCTGTACCGAGAGGCTTTCGACGATGAAAGATTTCTTCAGAACATTACTCACCTTGGCCGCCGTTATCGCCGGCTTCTGGGTGGGACTTCAGTGCGGCAAAAAGAAGGAAAAGGCCAAAATCCCGAATTTTCAGGAAGACCTGGAAGCGCATCTCTGAGGCTTTCTCTTCAGTCGGTCATAGAGGATTGATCCTTTCCCAACATAGCCACTTCTTTTTCCCTGCGGCCTCAATTGATTCTTGAAAGAGAGAGGCATATAATAAAAAAAACACCGTAAAGGACAAGCCATGAACTGGGGAACATACGGTATCTTGATCGTTTTCGGCGCCTTCGTCCTGCTGATGATCTTCAACCCCAGGTTATCCTGTTTCGGAAAGCGCATCCGGTCGCCCTTTTATCCTCTCCTCAGAAAAAAGGGACGAAAGAAGACCGTGGCCCCGGTCCGGGATTATGGGTTCCGGTTGACCGAAGGAGAGGCCCAGAAAACACCCGGGGGTGTCAAAGTCGACAAGAAGACCGTCAAGAAAACGGACGACTACGGATTCCGGCTGGACCAATAGCCGGATCCTCTGTCCCGGGATAGCGGAACGGAGAGGAGGGGAAATGAGGAGAAGCGCCTGGCCCGTTTCCCTCCTTGTGACCCTGTTTCTTTTTTCCTGCTTTCCGTCGCGTCCTTCTGTGGCTCCCCTCCCCCCGGCCGTCCAATCGGTCGAAGGCTATGCATCGCTCCGGCTGACGAATGAAGGGAAAACGGCCAAGTCCAGACTGGCCTTCGTCTTCCATGTTCCCGACAAGGGCCGGGTCGAAGTCATCGACCCGCTCGGACGGACGGCCTCGCTCCTCTTCCTGGCCGATGATCAGGCCTATCTGGTTCTCCCCCGGAAGCGCGCCTACTGGAAATCGGACCGCGAGGAGGTCATGTCCAAATTGTTGGGTTTCGCTTTGAGTCCCGAGGATCTGACGCATCTCTTGACCGGCCGGGCCGACCGTCTGGACGACTGGGCGCTGGAGAAAGACGGCCGGGGCCGGGTTGTCCGCGGCCGCCGGACCGACCTCCAGTTTGAGATCCGGCAGTACTTCGAGCCCGGCCCTCTCCCCCGTCTGCTCGTCCTTTCAAGGGGGAAAACCAAGGGAAGCCTGAGCATCCTCAAGTTGAACTTCAATCAGCCCCTTCAGGCCGATGTCTTCGGCCTTTTTTTTCTCAATGACACGTCCTATCGGTCCGCCGGTTGGGAAGAGGTCGAACTGTGGCTCCGCGAAGAGGGCAAGGGATGAAGGTCCGGTCTTTCGCCAAGATTAACCTGGGGATCGAGGTCCTGGACAGGCGGGAGGACGGTTATCATGAGATAAGAACCCTCTTCCAGACGATCGACCTCAGCGACGGCCTGGAGTTCCGCCTTATGTCCGAGCGGGAGATCCGGCTTAACGGAACCGATCCATCCATCCCTTGGGACGAGAGCAACCTCGTTTTCCGGGCGGCCCGGCTGCTCCAAGAATCCTATCCGAATGCTGCCGGCGCCGATATCCAGGTCAGCAAGACCATCCCGGCGGGCCGGGGCCTGGGCGGAGGGAGCGGCAACGCCGCCCTGGCGCTCTTCGCCCTGAACGAAATATGGGAGCTCGGCCTCGACCGGTCAACCCTCCAGACTTTCGCCGGGCGGCTGGGAGCGGATGTCCCCTATTTTCTGGAAGGCGGACTCTGCCTGGGCGAAGGCCGGGGAGACACGCTGTCGCCTCTCGATGATCTGCCCGTTTTCTACTGTGTCCTGGCCCTCCCCTCTTTTCCCGTCTCGACCGCCGATATCTATGGCCGCCTCCGCTTGACTTCACCCGGCAAAGACAGTAAAATTAACCAGTTTTTGGCGCGGAGAGAGTTCGGGCTATTAGAGAATAGACTCGAAGAAACCATCTTTAGCCTGTATCCTCGATTAAAAGCGATTGAGAGTTCTTTTCGTCAACAGGAAGCTGTCCTTTCCCTGGTGAGCGGGACGGGCTCAGCGGTGTTCGGGCTGTTCGAGAAAAGAGAAAAGGCCGCTCGGGCCCTCGCCGCAATGGAACGGACCGAGCAGGCGCTTCTCGTGGAGACGCTCTCCCGGGAGCGGTATTGGAAACGAGCCACGGCTGGGGTGTAGCCAAGCGGTAAGGCAACGGACTTTGGATCCGTCATCCGGAGGTTCGAATCCTCCCGCCCCAGTTCATTGTCGAAAGGATTGCGGAAAAGGAAAGACCGATGAAAGTATTTGCCGGATCGTCGAACCAGACGCTGTGCCGGGAAATCGCCGCCTACCTTGGGATTGAACTGGGGAAAATCGTCCTCAGCCAGTTCAGTGACGGGGAGATCCACATCTATATCGACGAGAATGTCCGCGGCGAGGATGTCTTCATCATCCAGACCGGCTCGGCCGATTCGAACTTTCATCTCATGGAGCTCTTCCTGATGATCGACGCCGCCAAGCGGGCTTCCGCCGGGCGGATCACGGCGGTCATGCCGTATTACTGCTATGCCCGGCAGGACTGGAAGGACAGGCCCCGGGTGCCGATCTCGGCCCGGCTGGTCGCCGACCTTCTCGAGGAGTCCGGGGCCAACCGGGTTCTGGCGATGGACCTCCACTCGCCCCAAATCCAGGGATTTTTCTCCGTCCCCATGGACAACCTGACCTCGATGCCGGCCCTGGCGAAATACATCTCCGACCTGGCTCTAGAGATGCTGACCATCGTCTCTCCGGACGCCGGAGGCGTGGGGCGGGCCCGGGTTTTCGCCCGCCGGTTGCAGGCCGGACTGGCCATCATCGACAAGCGGAGACCCGCCCCCAACGTGGCCAAGGTCCTCCATGTCATCGGCGATGTCCAGGGCCGCGATGTCGTCATCTTCGACGACATGGTGGATACGGCCGGCACTCTCGTCCTGAGCGCCGAGGCCCTGAAGAAAGAGGGGGCCCACAGGATCCTAGCGGCCTGCACCCACCCTGTTCTCTCCGGCCAGGCGATCGCCAAAATCGAACAGTCGCCTCTCGAGAAAGTGATCGTCACCAACACCATTCCGCTCAATGCGGTTGCAGAGGCC
>JBAUIH010000427.1:0-4953 GCA_049682755.1 Candidatus Aminicenantales bacterium
GCTCTTCATCCGGACATCCAGGGGAGCGAATTCATTGGTCAGGAGGCTGCGGATGCTGTTCAAGAAGATCTGGTTGTAGAAGATGGGGTTGTATTGCCAGGGAAGGAGGTTCTCGTGACGCATCAACTCCAGGTCGATGGCGTTCCTCATGATGTCGTATTCGATCTGGGAATCGGCGCCGAGCTTGGTCTTGTCGGTTTTCGCCACCAGCTCCTGGCTGAAAGCGTCCAGCTCGTCGTGGTGCTTCTCAATGGCCTTGTCGCTGAAATCTTCGAGCTTGTCGTCGTATTTATGGTAGCCGGCCAAAGTGGCGGCCGTCGGATAGAATTTCCAGTAGGCATCGAGATAGTTGTCCATCGTCTTCTGGAGCTTGGCCTCTTCCTGATTCTGCGATGACAGGAGAAAGCTCAAACCCAGGAAAGAAAAAGCGAAGATGAAGAGAATCACGGGAACGGTCCGTTTTTTCATAGGAACCTCCTTCATTATATGAGTACAAAACTCAGCCGGAAAAATTCCTAGCTGAGAATCCTATCATAAAAAGAGAGTGGAATCCAGGCAGGTTTTTTGCTCACCATCGGAGGAGTGCGGACGCCCAGGTATAGCCGGAACCGAAGGCCGTCAGAGCGACCACATCACCGGGCTTGATGCGGCCTTCCTGGCGGGCTTCGTCGAGGGCGATGGGAATGGATGCGGCCGTCGTGTTGCCGTACTTGTGGATGTTGCGCATGACTTTGTCCACGGGGATCTTGAGGTTGTGGGCCACCATCAGGGTGATCCGGTCATTGGCCTGGTGGGGGATGAGGAGGGCGATATCCTCCACCGTGAGGCCGTTTTGCTGGAGGGCCGCTCGGACCGCTTCGGGCATCTTGGCCGCGGCGTTTTTGAAAACGTTTTTGCCGTCCATGTGGGGAAAGAATTTTTTGGCCCGGGCCATCTCTTCCGTGACACAAGGCTTGTCCAAGCAGCTGGGCTTCTCCAGCCAAAGATCGGTCAGGTGGCGGCCGTCGGCAAAAAGATGGGTGGAGAGGATCCCCCTTCCATCATCCCGGCCATTCGGCTGGAGGATGAGGGCCGCCGCGCCGTCTCCGAAAAGGACGGCCATGTCCCGGCCTTCGTCCGAATAATTGAGGTTGGTCGATTGAACCTCGGCGGCCACAAGCAGGATCTTTTTATAAGTTCCCGTCCGGATATACTGGTCGGCGACCGAAAGGGCGTAGATGAAACCCGAGCACTGGTTCCGGATATCGATGGCCCCGATCGGGGCCACATCCAGCTTGGCCTGGACCTGGACGCCGATGCCGGGAAAATAGTGGTCGGGAGAAAGAGTGGCGGCGATGATCAGGTCGATCTCCGATTTGTCGGTGCCGGAGCCGGCGATCACTCGCCGGGCGGCTTCAGCGGCCAGGTCCGAGGTCCCGACTCCGGGTTCGACATGATGCCTTTCAATGATCCCGGACCGTTGGCGGATCCACTCATCGGAGGTGTCCATCAGCTTTTCGAGGTCGAAGTTAGTGACCACTCGGGGAGGGACATAGTGAGCGATTCCGGTGATGATGGTTCTTGTGTTCATGGCAGCGGCCACCATTATAATGGATGGCTTTTTAAAAATAAAGGAGATTATTAGGTTCCGCTTGACGCCCGGACGCCTCAGCGGTAGGATAATTTTCAGTGGAGAGGTAAGCGAAGCGAATGCGCATGAAAAAACGGCGTTTTCTCAGGCGTTCTGTCCTCTGCCTGGCGCTTTTCGGCATTCTCATCGCGCAGGACGACTTCCTCAGGGTCGAGGCCTCGATCGTTCCCCGCAGACTTTCCCGGGGGGAAGAAGGAGCGGTCATCCTGAAACTGAGTCTCCAGGAGGGGATCACGGTCAGCCCGAAGCCGGATTTCACCATCGAGTTCAAGCCCTGCCCCGGGCTCGCCTTCCCTAAGAATTTTTACACCGCGACCGACCTGGGGATCGAAACGGAAGAACAGGAGGGAGAAGAATCGCTCAAACTCCGGGATCCCATCCGGATTCCTTTCACCGTGAGCAAGGAAGCGGAAAGGGGAAGCCACATCCTCGAAGGGCGGATCAGGTATTACGCCCGGTCTCAAAAAAAGGAGTGGTGTGTCAAAACGGCCGCCAAATTCTTTGTGCCTTTCTTCACCCGCTCTTCCTCGGTTAAGGAAAAAACCTGAATTCCTTCACAGCCATTTCTGATCGATATACCAGGCCATTGTTTCCTCCAGAGCCTGCTCCAGCGTAAAACGGGGCTCGAAGGAGAGGATCTCAACGGCCTTTCCGACATCCATGATCCAATTGGGCTGGATGAGGTCGCGATACTTGTCCCGGTTGAATATCCCGGGCTTCCCGGTCAGATGGTAGCCGGCCTCGCAAGCGAGGGAATATAGATAGGCCAGGCTTCCAGGGACCTTGATCCTCCGGCATTTCTTCCCTAGCGCCGCGGCGGCCGCCCGGCCCAGGTCTTCCCAGGTGCAAGACCCGGCATTGGCGATGTTGAGGATCTCTCCGCTCGGCAGGTTTGTCCTGGCGCAGCGGAAAAGGGCCTCGACCAGATCCTTGACGTAGATCACGCTGGCCTCTTTCCTTTCCTGGAAGCTGAGCAGAATTCCTTTCGTTGCCATCTTGAAAAAGGGGAGGAAGTCCCTGTCCTGGGGACCGAAAACAGCGCTGGCCCGGGCGATGGCGAGGGGAAACCGGTCTTTGAATCGGAGAGCTTCCCGCTCGCCTTGAAGCTTGCTCTTGCCGTAGTGGGTGATCGGGCGCGGCCGGTCGCTCTCCCGGACAGGCTCACGCCCGTCCGATGGGCCGGCCGCGGCCTGGCTGCTGAGGATGACGACCTTGGGCTGTTCTTTGAGGTTCAAGAGGGAGCGATACAGACTTGCCGTGCCGTCCCGGTTTACAGTATAATAATCCGCCGATTTCAATGATCGTGTTTTACCGGCGAGGTGGAACACGAAGTCGAGGCCGGACGGAAGCGCAGGGATCGAGAAGAGGTCCCCCCTCAAAACGCGGACCTTCTTTTCCAGGAGAGCCGGTTCTTTTTCCGCGTTCCGGACTAAGGCATAGACCTCCACATCCCTGGCCAGGAGGAGATCGATGAGATGGCTTCCGATAAAGCCGGTCCCGCCGGTGAGAAAGGCCTTCATTGTCCTGATTCTATGAAATCTTTCTCTCCCGGTCAATGGCGGCCGCAGCGAACGCGGAGGAGACGGACCATTATGCAAACAGCAGCACTCATCGCTATCGTGGGATTGTTGATCGGCCTTGCTCAGGCCTCCATCCTGACCATGCCTCTGGAGCAAGTGAAACCGGGCATGAAAGGAAAGGGCAAGACCGTATTCCTGGGCGGCGACGTCGAGGAGTTCGACGCCGAGATTCTGGGTGTCATCAAGAACAACCAGCCCAAAAGGAGCATCATCCTGGCCCGGCTCTCCGGCCGGGGACTGGAGAATACAGGAATCATCCAGGGCATGAGCGGAAGCCCTATCTACGTCGACGGCAAGCTCATCGGCGCGGTCGCCTATTCTTTTCCCTTCGCCAAGGAGCCGATCGCCGGGATCACACCGATCGCTGAGATGCTGGCCATCTCCGAACAGCCCGTCCAGGCCCGGTCTTCCGCCGCCTCGGTTTTGCCCCTTCGGGAGAGTCTCTCCCTGGCCGACTTGATGGGCATCCACAATGACCTGGCCAATGCCCGCCCGTTCCTGCTTTCTCAAGGGCAGACGATGGCCCCGATCGGCGTGCCGCTCGTCTTCGGGGGGTTTTCGCCGGCGGTCATCGAGGAGACCAGGCCCCTTTTCACCCGTTCGGGATTCAATCCCATGAATGCGGGCTCGGCGGCCCAGATCGCATTCGCCGCGCCTCCGGCCGGGGCGAACCTAAAGGAGGGGGATCCGGTGGCCGTCGAGTTGGTCGGGGGCGATCTGAGTGCGGCGGCGTTCGGGACGGTGACATATGTTGACGGGGAGCGCGTCCTGGCTTTTGGCCATCCGCTCTACAATTTGGGCAAGGTCGATTTGGCGATGGCCAAGGCGAATGTCCTGACCGTGATTCCGAGCCTCCAGAACTCATTCAAGCTGGCTGCGCTCGGCGACCGGTTGGGACGGTTCTCGCAGGACCGGACGGCCGGCCTCCTGGGCGAACTGGGCAAGATGCCCCAGACCGTGCCGCTGGAAATCCGCCTCCTTGAACTCTCCGGCCGGGCCAGGGAATTCAAGGTCGATCTGGCCAATGACAGGCTCCTGACTCCGCTGCTGGTGAACATGACGGTGGCTTCCCTTCTTTCGAGCGAACAACGCTCTCTGGGCGACCTTTCCTTTGCCCTGGACGGGCATGTCTACCTGGACAACGGCGCCAGCGTCCATCTCGAGGATCTTTTCTCCGGAAACCTCGACACGGCCACGACCGGTCTGAGCGGCCTGCTCACCGCCGTCGTTTATTACCTGAGCAACAACGAGTTTGAGACGATCGGGATTCACCGCATCTCGCTGACCATCCGGGCGATGGAAGAGGCTAAGTTCTGCACCCTGGAACGGGTCTGGCTGGACAAGTACGAGGTCTCGGCGGGAGAACGGATCCAGGTGAAAATCCATTGCCGGGCCTTCGCTGGACAGAGCTTCAGCGAGGAGGTCACGGTCGAAGCTCCGCCCCTTCCGGCCGGGTCGGAATTCCAGTTGCTCATCGCCGATGCCGCCTCCGTTCAGCAGGTGGAGGCCCTCCAATATCGGGTTCAGGATTTCGTTCCCCGCAGCCTGAGCCAACTCGTCCGCATACTCAATAATCTGCGCAAACATAATCGGGTCTATTTCAAGATGATGGCTTCCCGGCCGGGCCTTTTTGTCAAAGGGGAAGAAATGCCGAACCTGCCGCCCTCGATGAAATCCCTGTTCGCCTCCCCCCGGGCGGGCGCTTCTGCGCCCACCGAATTGACGCGGTCCACACTCCGGGAG
>JBAUIH010000428.1:0-9281 GCA_049682755.1 Candidatus Aminicenantales bacterium
GGACGACGACATCCGCCAGTCCCTCGACGGCGATGGCCGCAGCCAGGGCGAACTCCTGGTTGCGGCCGCCGAGCCCCCGGCCGCGGATGGTGACCGTCGTCTCTCCTCCCGAGATGAGACAAGCCGGGCGCCGGACCGGGTGGCCGCTGGTCAGGATCTCGCGGGCTAGAGCGGCGTGCATCCGGGCGATCTCCCGGGTCTCGCCCTCGATGGACGAGGACAGGATGAGACAGCTGTATCCTAGGGCTTTGGCCTTTTCTTCGGCGGCCCGGAGGGCCTGGATATTGCTGCCGACAATCAGGTTCTGAGTGCGCACGAAGGCAGGGTCGCGGAGCTTTGGCGTCTCCTCGACTTCGCCCCGGGCTCCCTTCTCCAGATGATCGAGAACGGCTGCGGGGATCTTGCGGGTGAGGCCGTATTTTTCGAGAATGCGCAGGCCGTCTTGGAAAGTCGTGCTGTCCGGGACCGTCGGTCCGGAGGCGATGCTGTCCAGGCGATCTCCGATGACATCGGAGAGGATGAGCGAGATGAGAGTCGATGGAAAGGCCAGGCGGGCCAGTTGACCTCCCTTCACCGCGGAGATGTGCTTGCGGATGGCGTTGATCTCCCGGATGTCGGCTCCGCTTTCAAGGAGCAATTGGGTCAGGCGCTGCTTGTCTTCGAGCGTCAGGCCCGGCGCGGGCGAGGGGAGGAGTGCCGATCCTCCTCCGGAAAGGAGGAAGATGACCAGATCCTTATCGCCGGTCCGGCGGAGCGTCTCCTTGATCTTTTCCGTCCCGCGGAGGCCGGCCTTGTCGGGAACGGGATGGCCCGCTTCGATGACCTCGACCCGGCGGAGGGGCCGACCGTGCCCGTATTTCACGTTGACGACGCCTGAGCATAAACGGTCTTCTAAAATTTCTTCGAGGGGCCGGGCCATCTCCGCCGAGGCCTTCCCCGCGCCGATGACGAAAATGCCACCATAATTAGCTAGATCATAACTTTTGTCGCCGACGGTCAGGATATCGTTCTCCAGACGGACGTGCTTCCCGACGGCGTTGGCGGCGCCGACCGCCTTCAATCCCGCCTGGAAAATGGCCAATGCGTCTTTGCGGATTCGGTCGCACGACATTGACCTCATGGTATCGAAAAGAGATGGAAATGACAACCCGTCTTCCTGTCATCTAAAGAGGCAGATAGTTGTCCGAAAAGCTGAGCCTTTTCACCAACTTCTGGAGCCCGAAGGCGGTGGGCGCGGTCAATGATTTCCTGGTCAAGCTCAAGGGCGAGTTCGTCTGGCACGCTCATGAGGTCGAGGATGAACTTTTTCTGGTCTTGAAAGGCAAGCTTCGCACGCAGTTCCGGGACCGCGAGGTCATGATCGAGCCGTGCGAGCCCCGTCATTTCCGTACCGGGGCTGCGGCGGCCGCTGCCGCGGCGGCTTGGCCCTTTCGGGCATATTGCTCGGATTGGACGTTGTCCCCGATCCGGTTGTAGAGGTCGGCCAGGAGAAAATACCCTAGCGGCAGATCGGCCGGGGCCGGCTTGAGGTCGATCCCTTTCTTGACGAGCGCGAGGGCCTCCTCGAAGTCCCGGCCCCGCCGGAGCTCGATCCGGGCCAGGTAGAAATAGGCGACAGGGAAATCCGGTTCCGCTTCGATCGTCTTCCTCAAGGCGTCGAGCTCCTCGTCCTCCCTTCCCAAAAGACGGTAGACCCGCGACAGGTTGTAGAGCGCCTTGTAGCTCTTGGGGGAGTCTTCTATTTCCCGGAGGTAGAGGTCGGCGGCTTCTTCCAGGCGGTTCTGCTTCTCCTGGAGCTGGGCCATGTTGTAGCGCAAGCTCAGGAGTGTGGGGTTGATGGCGGTGGCCGCGTCCAGGTGCTTTTCCGCCCGGGCTTGGTCGCCGCTCGCGTCGCGGTTGAGATAGACCGCCGCCAGAGCGTTGTGGGCCGAGGCCGAGCGCGGATTCACCTCGAGGCACTTCTCGAAATAAGGGACGGCCTCATCGGGCCGGTTGTGGTGGACCTTGAGGTTGCCCAAGAGGAAATAAAGCTGGGAATCCTCGAAACCGCGGGCGATGTAGTCGAGGACGAACGTCTCGGCTTCATCGAACCGGCCCATGGCCTGGTAGGAGTTGGCGATGTTGATGACGGCGAAGGAGTCGTCCGGCTTGAGTTCGAGCGACTTCTGGAACGCTTCGGCGGCCTCCTTGAAACGCCGCGCCTTGTTGAGGACGTTCCCGAGCGAGAAGTAGGCGTCGGCGATCGTCGGGTCCTCGGCGATGATGGCCGAGATCGTTTTGATAGCCTCTTCGGGATCGCCGCCGAGGCCGCTCTCGCGGGCCTTGGAGAGCTCGTTGAAGACGCCGATCTTGTCCCGGGGGTTGGCCAGCCTCCGGCCCTGGAGTTTCGAGGAGTCCGTAAACGACCCGATGTAGCCGAGGGCGGCCAGCTTCTCCCGGGTCTCCTCGTCGACCTTCTTGAGGTCGACTTCGAGGGCGTCGCGGCCGGCCTCCTCCATGAGGACCTCGGCCCGGGCCGAGAGGTCCTCGAAGACTTTCTTCTCCAGGTAGACGAGGTTTCTCTCCTCGGCGGGGTCCCTGTCGAGGTCGTAGAGCTCGGGGACGGGGGCGAGGATGAGCTTGAACCGGCCGTCCTGGACGCTGCGGAGGTCGGACCAGCCATAGTGGTAGCGGGGATAGAAGGTCTCCGCGTAGGCGAGGCGGTCAGGCGCGGCCCCGGGACGGAAGAAAGAGGGGACGAGGCTCCGGCCCTGGACCTGGGCCGGAGCGGGGATTCCGGTCATTTCGAGGACCGTTGGCATGATGTCAGTCAGGGTGACGGTCTCCGTCGAGGTCACCCCCCGGAGCTCCGGAAAAGGCGTTGCGACGATCAAGGGGACGTGGATAGCCGCCTGGTAGACGAAGAAGCCGTGGGTCGTTTCGTCGTGCTCGCCGAGGCTCTCGCCGTGGTCGGCGGCAAGGATGAGGAAGAGGTCGTCGAGGAGCCCGTTGCGGTCGAGGAAATCGGAGAGGCGGGCCAGCTGGCTGTCCGCGAAAGCGATCTCGCCGAGGTAGGGATTCCGGGGATATTCGCTCCGGAAAGGCTCGGGCGGCGCGTAGGGCGTGTGGGGGTCGTAGAGGTGAATCCAGGCGAAGAACTTGCCGTCCTTCTTCTTTTCGAGCCAGCCCAGGGCCTCGTCGATGACCTCGTTGGCCGGCCGCTGGACCTCGCCGAGCGAGATCTTCTCGAAGCGGCTCAGGTCGAACTTGTCGAAATACGTGTCGAAGCCCTGGTCGAGGCCCCACTTGGAGTCGAGGACGTAGGCGGCGACGAAGGCCGCCGTTTCATAGCCTTCGGCTTTGAAGGCCTCGGCCATTGTCACGAGCTCGGAGGGGACGACGAAGCCGCCGTTGTCGCGGACGCCGTGGAAGATCGGGAGAGTCCCCGTGAGGATCGTCGTATGGGAGGGCAGGGTCAGCGGCGTTTGGGCGATGCAGTTCTCGAAGCGGATGCCCGAGGCGGCGAAGGCGTCCATAGCCGGGGTGCTGACGTGCGGGTTGCCGTAGCAGCCGACCTTGTCGGCGCGGAGCGTGTCCACGGTGACGAGGATAACGTTGTGTTCCCTGCCGCCCCGGAGACGGCCGAAATCCGGCGTCCGGGGCCTGAGGAAATAGAAAGCCAGCAGGCCGGCGGCGGCGGCGATCACCGTGGCGGCGATGACGGCGGTTTTTTTATTGGTCATCGCAGGAGGCTATCTTACCAAAAAGAGCGGGGACGGGGTAATGGTTGCGGCACAAGAACAGAGAGCTTCGGGTAAGCCCGCCGCGGGGGGATTCGCGGGCATTTCATTTTCCGGGCCGGCATGTGGCGATGAGCTCCTCCAGCTTTTGTTTTGCCGCGGGCGAGAGACGGCCGAAAGTCGGGGTGGTCTTGTATCTCGTCAGGTGCTCGTGGGCCAGAGAATTGTGGCCCAGCCGGAGATGGGCGGAGCCGAGGAAGAAATGCGCCTCGTCGAGACCGGGGTTTAAGTCCAGGGCCTTTTCCAGGCTTTCGATCGCCCGGGCGAAATCGCCGGCCTGGGTGTAGGCCACGCCGAGGCTGTGGAAGGCGGGGCTGTAGGTCGGGTCGAGCGAGGTAGCTTTTTGGAAATGGGCCAGGGCCAGGTCATAGGACTCGGGGCGGCGCGTCCTTTGGAAGACGTCGAAATGAACGGTCCCCAGGTTGTGATAGGTGACCGCGAAATCGTCGTCGATGGCCAGGGACCTCTCAAAGCTGTCCAGGGCCTGCGGGACGTCCCCCTTCTTCCAGTGGGCCAGGCCGACGCAGTTCCAGACGACCGGATCGAACTCCACCTGGGGGAAATCTTTCGCCCCGAAAGCCCGAAGGACCTCGTCGAACTGCCCGGACTCATAGAGCTCGGCGAGATGTTGGAAGTGGATGTCGTAGTTCTCGGGCATGGCCTCGAGCCCGAGGCGCAGGACGGCGATGGCGTCGGCCGGCCTTTTCTCCTCCTTGTAGATGGTGGCCAGGTTGAGATAGGCCGCACTGATGTTCTTTCTGGCGGACAGCACCTCCCGGAGGGCGCTGATCCCTTCGGCGGTCTTGCCGGCTCGATAGAGTCCCAACGCCTCCGCGGCACTGTTGTGATAGGGCAGGAGCGCGGCTACGGAGTCTTCCGGACCGAAATCCGTCCTCTTCGGGCCGGGCAAGCTGGCCACATAGCCCAGACTCCTCAGCTTCTCCAGCGTCGCGCGGTCCGAGGCCTGTCCGGCCTTGGCGCTTTCCGGCGATGTCTGGCTGCGAACGATCGACTCCAGTCTCTTCCTCAGGGACCCGATATCACCCTCCCCGGCCAGGTTGTTCGTTTCACCGAAATCATGCCGGAGGTCGTAGAGCTCGGGCCGCGGAGAATCGATGAACTTGCTCTGTTTGTCGATGAGGCCCCGCAGGGGCGCCCAGCCCATATTGTAAAAGGCGGAGAGCGATTCGAAATAGACCGGGCGCTCGGGGAGTCTCTTTCCCCGCATGAGCGGGAGGAGCGAAACTCCCTGGAGCCAATGCGGCCGTTCGATCCCGAGGGCGTCGCAGACCGTGGGGAAGATGTCGATGTGGGAAACGTTCTGGCCGACGAGGCGGGGCGCGAATCCCGGGATGCGGACGATGAACGGGACCCAGATCGTTGCGTTGTAGGCCAGGTAGCCGTGTGTCGCCTCGTTGTGCTCGCCCAGCGACTCCCCGTGGTCGCTGACGCAAACGACGAGCGTCGTCTCTTCCAGGCTCTGTTCCTTCAGGTCCTTCAGGATGTCCCCCAGGACGGCGTCCGTGTACGCCACTTCGCCGTCATAGAGGTTCTGGGCGAACCGGGTCCGGTAGGGCTCGGGCGGATCGTAGGGGTCGTGGGGATCGTAAAAATGGACCCAGAGGAACCAGGGTGCCGTCCGGCCTCTCAGCCACTTTCGCGCGCCCGTCCAAACTTCCCCGGCCACCCTCTCCCCGCTCTTGACATCGGCTCCACGGACCCCTGTCTCCTGCTTGCCGAAGAAATCATCGTAGACCGAGAAGCCCTGGTCGAGGCCGAAGAACGAGGCGAGCGGAAATCCGCCCACGAAAGCGCCCGTGGCGTAGCCCCGGCTTCCGAGATGCTCGGCCAAGGTCACGAACTCCTCCCGGACCACGAAATTGAGGTTGTCGTGGACGCCGTGGAAGGAGGGCGTCGTGCCCAGGAGGATGTTCGCGTGGGAGGGAAGGGTCACCGGCGTATGCGCGAAGGCCCTCGTGAAAACGGCGCTTCGCGCGGCCAGCGCATCCAGGTTGGGAGTCAGGAGGCGGCTGGAGCCGTAGGCGCCGACCCTGTCTGCCCTCAGGGTATCGATCGTGATGAGCAGAACGTTGAGCCTTGTTGATCGGCCTCGCGCGGACGCGGCGCCGCCCGGGATGGCGGACAGGCTCCAATAAAGGCCGAGGGCGAGCATGGGGATCACTTTCGACAGGGCGTCACGCTTCCGGACGGGCATTCTACGATAAACGATAGCACCGGTCGCGGTGCGGTGTCAACGATGCGCCGAGAGGTGGCTCGGCGCATAAAAAAAGAGGGCGGCGGGAACGCCCGCCGCCCTCTTGAGCGTGTGCGTGGAGCGGGAACCTAAAAGATCAGCCGGATGCCGACGCGCGCTTGGCGGGGACGGACGATGCCGTAGAGGTCGTGTCCGTCCGTCGAGGAGTAGTTGCTGCCATCGGTGTACCAGTCGTAATCGATGCGCGTGCCCCAGGATGTGATGGTGTCGGCGTTGAAGACGTTGAAGACGTCGACCATAAGGCCGAGGCGGTACTTGGCGGCCAGAGTGAAGATCTTCTCCAGCCTCACGTCGAGGATGTTCTGCGCGGAGTAGTGGTTGGAACCGCGGGGTTCGGCGAAGAAGGTGACGCGGCCCTGGCTGAGCCGGGCCGTCCTGTAGCGGGCCGTCCAGGCGTTGCCCGTGATGCTCCGGAAGTAGGCGTTGAAGCTAATGTCGAAGGGAAGGATGTAAGTGCCCTGGAGCTTGATCATGTGGGTCGGGTCGTTGGTCAGGGTCCCTTCGGTGTTGATCCAGAAGTTCGGGTCCTCCGTGGATCCGCCGTAGCCAATGTCGTCGGCGAACCCGTTGTCTATGGTCCCAGAGGCTTTGCCGTAGACGTAGGAGGCGATCAGCTGCCAGCGGCTGGAGAAGCGCTTGTTGAACAGGAATTCGACACCCTCGTACTTCCGGTAGGGATCCAGGAGGATCCAGGGGTCCCCCTTCTCGATGTTCTTGAGGATGTAATCGCGGGCCTCGAGGGTCTCATCGGTCCGCTCATAGACATCCCACGTCCCGTAGCCCGGGACGCTGACGGAGACCGTGTCGTAATCGGCGGCCCGGTCGACCGGGGCGATGATATTGGTCCACCTCCGGTTGATGTAGCTGACGCCAAACGAGGCGTCCTTGAACAGCTCGCGCTCGATGCCGACCGTGAACTGGGTCATGTAGGGGTGCTTGATGTTTGAGTCCATCTCGTAGTCGTCGTGGACGATCCGGAACCACTCGTACCAGTCCCCCGTGTTGGTGGCCGGGTCGTTGTCGTCGGGGATGAAGTAGTAGCCGATGTAGTCGCCCCAGCTCGAGCTGAGATTCATCCGGTCGTGGTAGGCGGTGAGCATGGCCTCGGTGAACTGGCCGTAGTGGGCCTTGAGGATGGTCGTCTTGTCGCCCAGGATGTCGAAGGTGAAGCCCAGGCGCGGGGCCAGGCGCGTCGTGTGGTAGACGGCGCCGCTGACGCCCTTGACGTCGCCCCAGTTCATGCTGTAGCGGAGGCCGAGGCTGACGTTCAGTCTCTTGCCGATCTGCCAGGAATCCTGGATGAAAGTCTCCAGCCGGGTGTAGCGGGTGTTCAAATCGTAGCCCGAGTACTGGTAGGCCAGGTAGTTCCCCGAATAGAGGTAGCCGTAGGGACCATAGCCGGCATAGTCGACATAATTGACATTTTCGCCCAGCTGGCCGCCCTGCCCGTTGTAGCCGAACCGGCTCCGGGCCATGGACCGCTCGATCTCGGCGCCGAACTTGAATTCGTGGGAGCCGGCGAGGAAGTCCTCGGCGTAGTGGGTCAGGCTGGCGTTAGTCCCGAACCGGGCCCGGTCGGCGTAGTAGTAATAGGACGCGCTGCCGTAGAGCTTGTTGTCGTTGAGGTCGAAATGGGAGTACGGTTCAGGGCCGACCTCGGGGTCGAGGTAGTAGATGCCTTCGAAGTAGTTGGCCTTGATGTCGAAGAAGGTCGTCGGGCTGATGATCTTGGTCAGGCTGAAGCTGACCAGCCAATCGGGCGAGTCCTGGGTGACGCAGGCTTCGGGGGAGACCGTGGAGCCGGCGCCCCGGTTCGTCCCATCATACCTGGTCGCCTGGAAGACAAAATTCATGTTCAGCGTGGGCGTCATCTGGTAGGTCAGCTTGGTGAAGATGCGCGGCTGCTTGTAGTCGACATCCTCGGGGAAGCCGGTCGGGCGGTTCTGGGTCCGGTAGAACTGGGTGCCGACGTAGAACCAGAGCTTGTCCTTGATGATCGGCCCGCCGAGATGGCCGTTGATGTCCATGAGCTTCGACGTCGGCGAGGTCAGCTCGGGAAAGTCCTCGACATAAGCTTGGTTGTTCGTAGCCTGCCAGAACTTGGAGTCGTCCCGGTAGCCCTGGAAGTTGAACTCGAAGTGGCCTGAGAACTCGTTCCCGCCGGATTTCGTGATCAGGTTGAAAATGACGCCGGTGAAGTTCCCGTACTCGGCCGGGAGCCCGACGCCCATGACCTTGGCCTCCTCGATGATGTTGTGGTCGGAGAAAACCCAGGCCGAGCCGGCTTCGGGGTCGGCGACGTTGACACCGTCCATGGTGTAGGCGATGCCCGTGTTCTGCGAGGCGCCGTAGGCGACGTTGGCCGCGACGCCGGGGGCGAGGTTGACGATGTCCGCCGTGAACTGGTTGTACGGGATGTTCCGCAGGATTTCGTTCGAAAGCGTGACGGACGCCGTCTCGGTGGACTTGACGTCGACGGTCGGGGACTGGGCGATGACGGTGACTTCCTCCTCCAGCGCCGTCGCTTTCATCTCGATGTCCAAGGTCAGAGTGGCCGTGGTGTTCACCCTAACCCTCTCACGGATGATTGTCCCGAATCCCGGGAGCTCCGCCTTGACCTCGTACCTGCCGGGCGGCAGGACGGGGAAGCGGAACTCGCCGCTGGCATCCGTGACATAGGTGCGGACGCCCATGAGGTTCTCGCCCGAAACCGTCACCGTGACGCCGGGCAGAGGGGAG
This sequence comes from Candidatus Aminicenantales bacterium, assembly GCA_049682755.1. Classification (GTDB taxonomy): domain Bacteria; phylum Acidobacteriota; class Aminicenantia; order Aminicenantales; family UBA8522; genus UBA8522. The sequence goes on from JBAUIH010000428.1 coordinate 8,794, forward strand.
TTCTGGTCGTCCGTTACGACACCGCGGATGGCGCCGGTTTCCCGGGATTGGGAGAAAGCGACGGGAGCGAGAAGGAGGGTGATGGCCAGGATGGATAATAGACTCTTTTTCAAATAAGCCTCCTTTCTGTCCTTTCTGTCATTGAAGACCTTGCTGGTTGCCCTGTTTTACCACTGGCTTTGCCGATTCTCACCTCCTTGAACCGGGGATTTTTTTTATCGTTATCAAGGAAAATATGCCCACATACGTGCAACGATTTCGATGCCAGTTTGAATTCACATGTATTTCGTTGAAATCAAATGCACCAATAAATTCAAACAACAGCCTTGCCTCCGCTCATTTAGATATTATCCGAAATTTAAGTTTTAATCAAGGAATAATTATCGAATGCAGCGATTCCGCAACTTCAGCCAAAAAACTTGATCTGACCGGAGAATCGTTCATTTTCCACGAGAGGAGATTGGCTTAAGCAGCCCAGGAACTCACTT
>JBAUIH010000429.1:0-3218 GCA_049682755.1 Candidatus Aminicenantales bacterium
ATCTTAGGCCGGGCGAAAGCCTGGGCGTCGATCCCCAACTCATCACCCATAAAGAATATGCCAAACTCGAAAAGGCACTGGGTGACAGGGACGTCCGGATCAAGCCTGTCGCTGCCAATCTCGTCGACGAGATCTGGGAGGAAAAACCGGCCCCTCCGGCAGAGCCGATCACCCTCCTCGCTGAGAAGTATGCCGGGGAAAGCGTCCGCAGCAAGTTCGACCGCCTGCGCCGGAAAATAAAGGCGGAACGAGCCGATGCCCACGTCCTCAGCCAGCTCGACGCCGTCGCCTGGCTCTTCAATATCCGCGGCTCGGACGTCCCGCACAACCCCGTGGCCGTCGCCTACGCCGTCATCACCGCCAAGGACGCTCTGCTTTTCATGGCGAGAGAAAAAGTTCCGGGAAAGGTCAAGGCCGCCTTGAAAAGGGATGTCAGATTCCGTGATTACGGCGATTTTCCGGCGGAGATCCGGCGCCTCGCCTCAGCCAAGAGCCGGGTCTGGCTGGACGAGGCGAGCGTGAGCCAGTGGATCGTCGACAGCCTGAAGGGCGCGAAGTTGACCATGAAACCGAGCCCGGTGACGCTCTTCAAGGCCGTCAAGAACGAAACCGAGATCAAGGGCGCGAAAACGGCCCACCGGCGGGACGGCGCCGCCATGGTCCGATTTCTTCACTGGCTGGAAAAAAACGTGCTCGAGGGCGGTGTCACCGAACTATCGGCGGCCCAGAAGTTGGAGGCGTTCCGGAGCCGCCAGCCCCGCTTCCGGGGACCGAGCTTTACGACGATTTCCGCTTACGGAAGCCACGCCGCCGTCGTCCATTATTCGGCCAGCCCGGAGACCGATTTTCCTTTGAGGCGGGCGGGCATATACCTGGTCGACTCGGGCGGACAGTACCTGGACGCGACGACCGACATCACCCGCACGGTCGCTCTGGGCCGGCCGACGGCCGAACAGCGCGACCGCTTCACCCGGGTCCTCAAGGGAATGATCGCCCTGAGCGCCGTCTCTTTTCCCCGAGGCACATCGGGTCCGCAGCTCGATATTTTGGCCCGACGGGCGCTCTGGGAAAAAGGCCTGAATTACGGCCACGGCACGGGCCACGGCATTGGCTCCTATCTCAACGTCCACGAAGGGCCGCAGGCGATCTCCCCGGCCCGAGGGTTCGGTGTCGGCCTCGAGCCCGGAATGATCCTCTCAAACGAGCCGGCCTATTACAAAGAGGGCGAATACGGCATCCGGATAGAGAACCTGGCCCTCATCGTCAAGGATACCGGACGGTCAACGGCAGAGTCGTCCTTCTACTCTTTCGAAACGCTGACCCTCTGTCCGATCGACCTCCGGCTGGTGAAGAAAGAGCTCTTAACGGCAGAGGAGATCCGTTGGCTCAACAGCTACCACCGCAGGGTGCGCAGGGAATTGACTCCCCTTCTGGACAGGGCCGGAGCCGCCTGGCTGAAAAACGTTGCTCGACCAATTTAATGGATTGCGCTCCCAGGAATATAGAAGGTATCAATTGAGAGATCTGTCGATGATTCCCCCGCCTAGGACAACGTCCCGGCGGTAGAAAACGACTGACTGGCCGGGGGTGATGGCCCGCTGCCGGCGCTCGAATTCCACCCTCACCCGACCCCGAGAAAGAGGCCTCATCAAGGCCTTCGTCTCCCGGTGTTTATACCGAATCCTGGCCTTGATGGTGAGCGGTCCGCCGATTTTCTTCACGGCGACCAGACGCAGGCTTGAGGCTTCCAGGCCACTCTTGTTCAGCTCCTCCTCCGTCCCGACCACGATAGTGTTTCGCCGGGCAGCGATAGCGACCACATAGAGCGGTCGGGAAGCGGCGATCCCCAGACCGCGGCGCTGCCCGATCGTGTAATATCCTATCCCCTTGTGCCGTCCCAGCACATGACCGGCCATATCTTCGATCGGGCCTGGCCGGAAAGCCTCAGGCAGGCGTCCAGCCAGGAAGTCCGGGTAGTTTCCGAGGGGGGCAAAGCAGGTCTCCTGGCTCTCCACCCTCTCGGCCACGGGAAGGTTCCATCGCCTGGCCCTCTCCCGGACCTCGGCCTTGGTGAAATCCCCGACCGGCATCAAAACCCGGCTCAGCTGCGCCTGGGAAAGGCGATAAAGAAAGTAGGACTGGTCCTTGGCCCTGTCCTTTCCCTTCTTGAGGAGGAAACGCCCCGAGTCCACATCCCTTTTCACCCTGGCGTGATGCCCGGTGGCCAGCCGGCCGGCGCCCAACCTCCGGGCCCGCTCAAGCAGGACCTTGAACTTGATCTGCTCGTTGCAGCGGACACAGGGGTTAGGAGTCCGTCCACGGCCGTATTCCCGGATGAAATCGGCGATGACCGTTTCTTCGAACTCCTTTCGGAAATCGACGACATAATGGGGAATCCCGAGGTGCACCGCTACCCGGAGGGCATCCTCCACCGCCTTGCGGCCGCAACAGCTCCGGAGCTCCTCAGACCGGCACAGCTCCTTGGGGAGCGAGAAAAGGTTCATGGTGATACCGATGACCTCGTACCCCCTCTCTTGGAGAAGGGTCGCCGCCACCGAGGAATCCACTCCCCCGCTCATAGCTACGACGACCTTCTGCGCTTTCATTTTCCGGTGTCTCATCGCCAGGCATAGGATAGCAGATCTACCCGCCCTCCCCAAGCCCAGGCCATTTTTTACCCTGGACTTAGAGCGGGAGCGGCGGATCCCCGTTCAACGTTTCTCTTCCCCGGCTCTTAGTCGCCCCGCGGCCTGCGGCGGGAAAAGAGAAAATACCAGTTGACGAAGACGATGAGGACGAGGCCGGCGACGGTGACGATAGTCTTGGCCAGCATTTCTTCCTCCTTAAGCAGACAGCTTGAACCGGCGCAGCCGCAGGGAATTGGAGACAACCGAAACAGAGCTGAAGGCCATGGCCGCTGAAGCGATGATCGGGTTGAGCAGGAGCCCAAAGAAAGGGTAAAGAGCCCCTGCGGCGATGGGAATCCCTACGACGTTATAAAAAAACGCCCAGAAAAGGTTCTGCTTGATCACCCGCAAGGTCTGTTTGCTCAGGGCGATGGCCGAGGCCACGGCCCTAAGGTCGTCCCGGATCAGGGTGATGTCCGAAGCCTCCATGGCGATATCGGTCCCGGTGCCGATGGCGATGCCGACGTCGGCCTGGGCCAGGGCGGGAGCGTCGTTGATCCCGTCGCCGACCATGGCCACACGGCGCCCGGC
>JBAUIH010000430.1:0-4915 GCA_049682755.1 Candidatus Aminicenantales bacterium
GAGGAGAACTTGGTCAACAATATCGACCTCTTCAAGGCCCAGAAAAAAGACGAAAAAGAAGAAAGGGCCAGGGAGCTCGCTGATGCTTTCCTGGAGTACAGGGTGAACCTGCTGGTCGACAACTCCGAGGTCAAGGGGGCACCTGTCGTCCTGGAGACGAATCCTAACTACATCAACTTGTTCGGGACGATCGAGTCCACGGTCACCCGGATGGGCGTCTGGCAGACGGATTTCACCAAGATCAAGGCGGGCTCCTTTCTGAAGGCCAACGGCGGCTACCTGGTCATCAATGCCTTGGACGCCCTGATCGAGCCGGGCGTCTGGGCGACTTTCAAGAGAACCCTTCGCTACCAAATTTTTGAGATCCAAAACTACCTGGCTCTCTACCTGATATCCACGAGCCGGCTCAAGCCCCAGCCCATCAAATGCGATGTCAAGGTGGTTATGATCGGGGATACCCACATCTACAACCTGCTGTATTTTCTGGACGAGGACTTCAAAAAGATCTTCAAGATCAAGGCCGAATTCGATTCCGAGATGACCAAGGACGAGCGGACGATCCGCGACTATGCCCGCTTCATCAAGAAGATCTGTGTGGAGGACGGTCTCTTCCCAGTGGACAAGGGCGGGATAGCGGCGATCCTCGAGTATGGAACGCGGATCGCCGGACGGCAGAGAAAGGTGTCGACCAGGTTCCACGTCCTGGCCGACGTAACCCGCGAGGCCAACTACTGGGCGAAAATGGACCAGAAGAAGACCATCGGCCGGGAGCACGTGGAAAAGGCCGTTCGGGAACGTTTCGAGCGCGTCAGCCTGGTCGAGGACAAGATCCAGGAAATGATCGAGGAAGGGACGATTCTGATCAACACGGAGGGCCGGGAAATCGGCCAGGTGAACGGGCTGTCGGTCTACGACATGGGACAGTTCGCCTTCGGCAAGCCGACCCGCATCACGGCCAAGACGGCCGTCGGCCGGGCGGGTGTTATCAACATCGAGCGGGAGGCCGACCTGAGCGGGCCCACCCACAACAAGGGCGTCCTCATCCTGGGCGGTTACCTGCGGGGCAAGTACGCCCAGAAAACGCCTTTTTCTCTCTCCGCCAGCATCGCTTTCGAACAGTCATATTCCGGAGTCGACGGAGACAGCGCGTCTTCGACCGAAGTCTATGCCATCCTCTCCAGTCTCTCCAGGCTGCCCCTTCGGCAGGACATCGCCGTCACCGGCTCCATCAATCAAAAGGGCGAGATTCAATCTATCGGGGGGGTGAACGAAAAGATCGAAGGTTTCTTCGACGTCTGCCGAGCCAAGGGGCTGACCGGCACCCAGGGCGTCATCATCCCCCGGCAGAATGTCCAGAACCTGATGCTCCGCCAGGATGTAGTTGAAGCCGTTGCGGCCGGACGGTTTCATATCTACCCGATCAGCACTGTCGATGAGGGGATGGAAATCCTAACCGGGGTCGAAGCCGGCGCGCTGAAGCAGGAGGGGACCTTCGAAGAGGGCACGGCGAATGAGCTCATCATCAGGGAGCTGGAGCGGCTGGCCGCCTCCTGGAAGACATACGCCGGTCCGGCGGACAGGGAAAACTAAATCAGGCGAGGTCGACCAGTCTTCTGAGCCGGCGGACCTCCGGCGGCTCGAGATGCCTCCACGCTCCGATCTTCAGGGATTTCAAGCCCAGGCCGGCGAAGGCGACCCGACGCAGCTCCAAGACAGGATGGCCGACGGCCCGGCACATCTCCCGGACTTCTCTTTTGCGGCCTTCTGAGAGCTCGATCCGGAGCCGGCTCGATTTCGGGTTGGCGGTGAGAAGGACCGCTTGAGTTGGGGCGGTCTTTTTACCCTCCACCAAGACGCCTCTTTCCAGCCGGCGGAGAGCTTTCTCATCCGGTTGTCCCCGGACCCTCACGATATACGTTTTGCGAACGCCGAAGCGGGGGTGGGTCAGACGGTAAGCCAACTCGCCGTCGTTGGTCAACAACAAGGCTCCCTCACTCTGGAAATCCAGACGTCCCACGGGAAAAACCCTGCCCAGTGAGGCAGGGAGCAGATCCCTGACGGTCGGCCGATGAAAAGGGTCCTTGAGTGTGACCAGATAACCGCTGGGTTTGTTCAACAGGAGGCAAAGAAACCGGCTCTCTTTCTTGACCGTCTTGCCGTCGACCTGGATAACATCCCGATCTTCATCCACCTTGACGCCGAGCTCGTCGACGATCCTGCGGTTGACCGAGACCCTGCCTTCCAGGATCCAGCGGTCGGCCTGGCGGCGGGAGGCCACTCCGGCTTCAGACAGGAACTTGTTAAGCCGGATCTTCACGTCTCGGTTTGATCTCGACGCAGTCAGAAGTGGATGTTGAGTCCGATATGGAGATCCACTCCGCCGAAGTCCCAGGCCAGGTTATCGACGTCCAGGTCAAAGTCGGTGTAGCGAAGCTCGCCGAAGATCCCGATTTTTCCCAGCATCAACTCAATTCCGGCGCCGGCATTGAACGCGGCGTCCGACTTTTTCCCGAGACCTTTCAGGTCGACCGAATAGATTCCGTAGCCGACCTTGATATACGGATAGACGATCGCCAGGGAAATCCCCAATTTCCCGCTGACACCGAGATAATAGTAATCCATTTCCAGCTCGACGTCCGCCGGAAGGGCTTCAGCCAGGAGGTCGTGATCGGCGCGATAAAACTGCCCTTCCACGGCCAGGCCCAAGAACTTGATCCCGGCTTGCGCTCCATAGAGGAAGGCCGAGTTGCGATCGAATTTGATTTGGCCCTTTTGAACGTTCTGGTTGGAAAGCCCCCCCCTGACGCCTAGATAGAACTGCGCTCCGGCCGGAACGGACGCAAGGGCCAGGAAAAGGACGCCGAGGACGGTTGAACGAATGACTTTCTTTTTCATTTTTCCCTCCGGATGATCGACATCTATTTAGTCGAAGAAACGAGGCTTGGCCAGGACCTCCAGGATCCTGAGCTCAAAAAAAGTCTGGGCGTTGGCGGGCCGGAGGAGGAGCACCGTATCGGCTCCCCCGCTCGATCCTCCGATCGCGATACAAGGATCTCGGACGGAGATCAGGCCGGCATCGGCTGCCATGAGACTGATTTCGATGGCTACCTTCGCTCCTTCGCCGAAGGTCCTGAGCGTGTAGGCGATGATCTCGTCGAGCTCGTAGGTCGCCAGCTTCTTTCTGACGGCCCGGTTCACTCCGCCGAAAGCATGCTGACAGGTGAGGATTTGGCCGCCGTGCGCCTCGATCTTCCGGCGCATCGCCGGCTTGAGTTCCTGAAAACCGGGTTTCAAAAAACCGGTCGAATGGGTGACCACGACCAGGTTCTTCCCCCGAAAAAGGGACGCTGCTTGAGCCCCGGTTCTTCCCGAGCTCGAGGCGACGACGATCTGGCCGATGCCCAACTCCTCGGCCCGCGCCGCGGCAATATCGAGGGTTCGGCGGGTGTTCTGCGGCCCCGGCCGCTCAAAATAGAGACAGGGAACAAGCAGATCTCCGCCTCTCTTTTTTCCCTTGACCGGCGTCTTTCTCTGCGTCATGAGCGCGGCGTCATTCTGCCCCCGCCTTCCCTTTTTGTCAAGGCGCATCGGACCCCCGGCCTTCTTTCTTTCGTATATTTTCGTGTACAATAGGGCTGCGATACGATGGCGCGCATTAACCCGGGCGAAGCATTCTCCATGTCCTTGGGATCGCTCTGGTCCAACAAGATGAGGACGTTCCTGACCTTGCTCGGCATCATCATCGGAGTGCTCACCATCATCGCCGTCGTCTCGGTGATTCAGGGGCTCAATAAATACGTTACCACCAAGATGTCCTTCCTGGGAGCCAACGATTTCTCCGTCTCCAAGTTTTCGTTCACCGGGTTGTCGCTCAAGGAATTCAGAGAACAGTTGAAGAGGAAAGACCTCACCCTCAAAGAGATGGAGCTCCTGCGCCGGGAATGCCGCAGCTGCGAGCTGGTGGGAGCCGGCGCCGAGACGAGCCGGACGGTCAAGGCCGGCAGCCAATCGCTCCGGGACGTGGAGATTCGCGGGGTCACCCACCTCGACCACAACATCGGCTCGGTCCTGGAGCTCGAAGCCGGCCGCCAGCTCCGGAGGGAGGACGAGACCCACTCCCGCCTGGTCTGCATCGTCGGGTTTGACATCAAGGAGAAACTCTTCCCCACCACCGATCCCGTGGGCCGGTGGATCAAGATCGGCCCGGACAACGTCCTGGTTGTGGGGCTGGGCAAGAAAAAAGGCAAACTCCTCGGCATGAGCCAGGACAACTACGTCATCATTCCCATCACCACCTTCATGAAGATGTACGGCTCACGCCGCAGCATCAGCATCAATATCCACACGTCTTCCCAGGAGAAGATGAGGGCCGCCCAGGAGGAGGTCAGGACCATCCTGCGCTCGTCCCGTCACCGCTCCTTCAACGAACCCGACGATTTCTCCTTCCGGACCTCTGAGACATTCATCCAGTTCTACAAGAACGCCACCTCGAGCATCTATTTCGCCATGATCGCCATCTCCTCGATCGCTCTTTTGGTGGGCGGGATCGTCGTCATGAACATCATGCTCGTCTCGGTCACCGAAAGGACCAAGGAGATCGGGATCCGGATGGCCGTAGGGGCGCGGCGCCAGGACATTCTTTTTCAATTCCTGATCGAGTCGGCCGTTCTCTCCGGAACCGGAGGGGTGATCGGCATCGCTTTCGGCCTCTCCCTGGCCAAGATCGTTTCGGCTACGACCTCCCTGCCTTCGACCGTCGAACCCGCTTCCATCGTCCTGGCCATCCTGATGTCCACCTCGATCGGACTCTTCTTCGGCATCTATCCGGCCAATAAAGCGGCCAAGCTCAATCCCATCGAAGCCTTGAGGTCCGAGTAGTGAAAACAGGACTCCTTGGTGAAACTGTCCGCATGGC
>JBAUIH010000431.1:0-2670 GCA_049682755.1 Candidatus Aminicenantales bacterium
CCTTCCTCAAGGAAAAGCTCAAGTCTTAGTGTCGTCTTTCCGGCTGCTCCAGACGGCGGCCACCGCGTCGACGAACGGCCGCAGGTGCTTGAAGAATTTCTTGTAGCCAGCGCAGAGATAGTTGAGGCCTGGCTCTCCGTCCGGGGCGCTGACGAACCGGTTCTTCGGGCACTCGCCGTTGCACATCTCCCTGACTTCGCAGGAAAGGCAGACGCGCGGCAGCTTTCCGAGCTTGGCCTGCCCGAAAGCGCGCTGAGCCGGGCTTTCGAGGAGAGAAAGGAGCGGCGTTTCACGGATATTGCCCAGGCGGTGCTCCGCGTCCACGTAATGATCACAGGAGAAAAAATCCCCGTTGCGTTCGACGACCGGGATATCGCCGCAGATCGGCCGGAAGATGCAGAGCGAGTGCTCCTGGCCGAAGGCCGTCCGGGCCGCCTCCTCGATGATCTGCACCTTGATATGGCCGATGTCGCGGCTCTGCCACTCGTCGAAGACGGAGCAGAGAAAATCGCCCCAGGCCTCGGAGGGAACCGAGCCGGGGCTCGCGCCTCCGGGAGCTCCGGGCTGCGGGATGACGAGCGGAAGGAAAGTCACGTAGGAGGCGCCGATATCTCTGAAGAATCCGTAGACGTCCGCCGGGCGCCGGACGTTGGCCGCGCTGACGACGCAGAGGATGTCGGTCGCAACACTGTGACGCCGGAGGACCTCGTAGCCCCGCATCGTCTCGTCGAAGGTGGATTCCCCACTCCGGGTCAGGCGGTGGCAATCGTTGAGATCCTTCGGTCCGTCCAGGCTGATCCCGATCGAAAAACCTTCGGCGGCGAGGAACCGGCCCCAGTCGTCATTGAGGAGCGTGCCGTTTGTCTGCATCCCGTTGGCGACGCGGCGGCCGGGAGGGCAGAGCCGGCGCTCGATCCCGACGACCGCCCGGAAGTAATCGACGCCCAGGACCGTCGGCTCGCCGCCGTGCCAGGAGAAGCGGATGATCTCATCGGGCGAGGCCGCGATGTGCTGGGCGATATAGAGTTCGAGGAGGTCTTCGGGCATGCGGGAGGGGACCGATTTGGGCATAGTCGGCCCAGACTTGGAGCCGGGAAATTCGCTTACGAGGCCGGCCTCCCCGACCTCGGAACCGGTCATCCCTTTATCCAGATAGTAACAATAGCGGCAGGCCAGGTTGCAGGCGCCCCCGGCCGGCTTGGCGAACACCTGGAACCCGCGCTCTGCAACACCCATCAGAATTGGTGACAGTATATCATTTTCCTATTTCTTAAGCCTACGTACCTAACCTGGAAATTAGGAAAATGCTATACTGTCCCTATTATTGGGTGGAAATCGGGGGACACGATCCCGATTTGGTATGTCCCTCGATTTCTCGATGGTGTTATTCGAAATTTTTCTCCGCCCTCCAGATCTCGGCCAATGGAACGCGGAGGCCGCGGCAGATATAGATCGGTGCGTTGTTCTCGTAGGGCATGCAATAGCGGCAGGTGTGGACGGCGGCGAGAGTGACCTCGTCACAACCTTTCTTGTGATCCTCCTCCTCGCCTCTAAGGAGGATTATCGGGCCGACGCCCTCCTTCGGATATCCCCAGATCCAGTAGTTGTTGTGCGTCGAGATCACGCGGGGAAGAGGGTATTTGGAAGCATAGTATTCCAGGGATGCCGCCTCGCCGTAGTTCCGGGCGAACACGACGGCCGCGGCCCTTTCCGGCTCGGGAAGAGACTGGTAAACAGCCGATACGTCGTTGGCCAGCCCCTCCCATCCGAACATGTCTGCGTAGAACTGCGGCAACTCGGAAAGCACTTGGTCCTCGGCCGAAGAGGGCTCCATACCGACAGCGGCCTGGTACTTGATGAACGTTTCGACCGGAAGCACGGGAACGGCAAAAGGGAGCATCAGGAGCGAGGCCAGGACGCTCAGCGCGGCGAGGGAGACAACCGACCAACGGCGCCTTCCCCGGCGAGCCCAGCGCTCGATGGCGACCCCCCCGGCGGCGAAAAGCATCGTGTAGGCCGGCCCGAGGTATTCCGCCTTGCTGTGGGAGTTGGCGAGGAGGATGGCGAAGGCGGCAATAAAGATAACGCCGAGGGCGCGGTACCGCCTCCCCTCCCGGTGGAAGAGAAGATAGAGGAGCCCGGGCACCCAGATGAGCATGTTGACGGGATTGAGGAGCAGCGCTTGGCCGGCCAGGAAGTCCAGACGGCTCAGGCCGGAGTACTTCCCCGCGGTGGCATTGCGGATGAACTCGAGGTGGGCGAAATCGTGGGTGAAGTTCCAGACGATGTAGGGGCTGAAGATGAGCAGGGCGATCGCGGCCGCAGCATACGGCCAGGGTGTTGACAGGTGTTTCCGGAGGTCGGTTAGAAGGAGCGCCGCCGCGATTCCCGCCCCGAACCAGAGGAAGTCGATCTTGTTGAGAAGGCCCAGGCCGATGACGATTCCGAGGAGGACCCAGAGACGCGGCCGGCTCCCCTCTGCGATGAGCACGAGGAGGTAGGCGGAAAGAGCCCAGAAAAGGTGGGCGAAGGCGTTCATCTGGAAGATATTGGTGTGGCCGATGATGAGCGGGGCCAGGGTCACGGCCAGGCAGGTCAGGATGACGGCCGTGCGCCGTCCGCCGAGCCGCCGCGAGATCAGGCCGCCGACGACGATGACCAGCGCGTGGG
>JBAUIH010000432.1:0-3205 GCA_049682755.1 Candidatus Aminicenantales bacterium
GAGATACCCTTTCTCCTGGAGCCAGGCGTTGAGATAGACCTCCTGCTCGATCTGACAGAAGCCGTGGTCGGAAAGGAGATGAAGGCCGGCGTCGCTTCCCGTCATGCTGCGGAAGGAGCGGACGATCCGGCCGACGATCCGGTCGACCCGGCGATAGTAATCCAGGAATTTGGCATGAAAGGAATGGCTTTCATCCGCATAGGCGTTCCAGAGAAAATGATGGAGCCTGTCGGTCCCGGTGATGACGAACTCGAAATAATCCCAGTCCTCTTTCCAGAAGTGGTCCAGCGCCTTCTCCCGGCCGTCCAGGGTCGTCTGCAGCTCCTGCCAGAGGAAGGCGTGGTCCTCCCGGGACTTCATGGTATCGATATCGATCCGGTAGCCCAGCCGCTCCAGAGCGGTTTTCTGTGTCGGGGGAAAAACGGCTTTGGCGAGGTCGAGGGCGACGAACCCTGCAATCAGCACGCCGTTAAGGGGACGGGCCGGATAGGTCGAGGGTTGGTTGATGATGATCGATTTCCGGCCCTGTTTCCCTAGTATGTCCCAGATGGTCTCCCGCTTGACGTCGGAAAAATTGGGGAAACGCATCCCGTAGGAGCCGGGCTTGAGGTCGGTGAATCCGAAGATGCCGTGGGAGCCGGAATCCACGCCGGTCATGAAATCCGTCCAGGACACGGCCGAGATCTCGGGGAGGCTGGCCTTCATCCTGTGCAGGCGACCGCTCTTGAGGAGTTCGGCCATGGAAGGCATGATCCCGTCCTCGGCCAGCCCGGTTAGGAGCGAGTGGGGGACTCCATCAAGGCCAATGACACAAACCCGCTCTCTTTTCCTTTTCTTGAATAGGGCCATGACAAAAGGATAATATTATATCACAACTTCAATAAATCCGGAGGATCACTGAGGGAGGTCGTTTCCGATGACGATCCGGGCGTCGACGACGCGGCAGCCCTGTCCTTTCTCGTAGACGAACAGCGGGTTGATGTCCAGCTCCTGGATGTCCTCGAAATCGACGACCAGCTGGGACAGTTTTTTCAGGCATTCGGCGATGGCCTCCAGGTCATAGACGGGCCCGCCCCGAAAACCTTCCAGGATCTTGTGGGTCTTTGTCTTCCTGATCATGGCCAGGGCCGAATATTCACGGATAGGCGCCAGGCGGAAAGAGACATCCTCGAGGGCTTCGACATAGATGCCGCCCAAGCCGAACATCAGGACCGGCCCGAACTGGAGGTCTCGGCTCATGCCCAGGATGATCTCTTTTCCCGGCCGGGCCATCTTCTCGACGGTGACCCCGGCGATCCGGGCATTCCTTTTGCGGCGGCGGACGTTTTTCAGAATCTCCCGGTAGGCCTGCCTGACCTCGGCCTCGTCCTTGAGGTCGAGCCGGACAGCGTCAAAATCGAACTTGTGGACGACATCGGCCGAGGCGATCTTCAGGACAACCGGAAAGCCGATCATCCTGGCGGCCTCGGCGGCCTTACCCTCGGTCCCGGCGAGCCGCGACTCGATCACCGGGAAGCGATAGGCCCGGAGAACGTCATAGGCTTCCTGCTCAAGCAGAAACCGGCGACCTTCTTTCTTAACGGCGTCAAAGATCGCTTTGACCTTGACCTTATCGACGCGATAAGCCCGGGCGCGCGTTTGCGGCCGGCCGCGCCAGAGCGTGAACTTGGCCATCTCGGAAAGGACCGGGGCCGCCGATTCGGGAAAACGGTAGTTGGGAATCCCGGCGGCTTCGAGGATCTCGATCCCCTTGGAAACGTCGAATACGCCGAGAAGACAGCTGACGACCGGCTTCTCGAATTCGCCGACGACCTTGACGACCGCCGCCGAGATCTTGTCCACTTCAGTAAAGGCCGTGGAGGTGAGGATGACGATGGCCGAATGGATCTCGCGGTCCTTGAGGACGAACCTCAAGGCGGCCTCATACTGCTCGGCCTGGGCCTCGGCCACCAGGTCCACGGGGTTGTGAAGGCTGGCTGTCTTGGGCAGGACCCGGCGCAGCTTCGAGACGGTGGGGCCGCTGAGCGGAGGGATGTTCAGGCCGTGGCGGATGCAGGCATCCGTGGCCAGGATCCCCGGGCCGCCGGAGTTGGTGACGATCCCGACGTTGGGGCCTTCGGGAAGCGGCTGACGGGAAAACCCTTTGACATAATCGAAGAGCTCCTCGAGTGTTTCCACGCGCAGAACACCGGACTGCTCGAAGATGGCGTCGTAAACCCTGTCCGAACCGGCCAGCGAGCCGGTATGGGAAGACGCGGCCCGGGCGCCGGGCAAAGTCCGCCCGGCCTTGAGAACGATGATCGGTTTGGGCCTTTTGATGGAGCCGGTGGTTTCGCGGGCGATCCGCATGAACTCGCGGCCATTAACCAGATCCTCGAGGTACATGAGAATGACATCGGTCTTGGGGTCGGATTTGAGGTAGGAGAGGAGTTCGTTCTCTCCGACGCCGGCCTTGTTCCCCATGCTGATGAACTTGGAGAAGCCGATATTGGCTTCCTGGGCGTAGTTGAGCACGGCCACGCAGAGCGCCCCGCTCTGGGAGATGAAACCGATGTTTCCCGCCTTCGGCATGTCCGTGGCGAAGGTCGCGCTCATCTGGGAGATGGGGTCGGTGTTGATGATCCCCAGGCAGTTGGGCCCGACCAGGACGATGTCATACTTGCGGCTGACCTCCAGAACGCGCTGTTCCAGGTCGACGCCTTTTCCGCCGATCTCCTTGAAGCCGGCGCTGATGACGATGGCGGCCTTGATCCCCATTCTCCCGCTTTCCTCGAGGACGGAGGCGACAAACCGGCTGGGGACGATGACGACCGCCAGGTCCAGCTCGTCCGAGATCTCGAGCACACTGGGATAGCTCTTGATGCCCAGGACGCTCGAAGCGTACGGATTGACCGGATAGATGATCCCTTGGTAGCGGTTCATCAAAAGATTGGCGAGCAGGGAATGACCGACGCTTCCGGGCCGGCGGGAGGCGCCGATAACGGCGATCGACCTCGGGTAGAAGAGGGAATCGAGTTCGGCCATAACCTACTTCCGATCCTGAGCGACGATCTTGAGGATGTGGTCGAGAAAGACGGTCTCGTTGTCGATTTTCTTGGGGGTCGCTTCCCGGACCTCTTTGTTCAGCATGTCCATGGAAATTCTCCTTTCTCGGCTACCATTTTAGAGGGAATGGCGGGCAAAATCAAAGGACCGTATCCGATTC
>JBAUIH010000433.1:0-1728 GCA_049682755.1 Candidatus Aminicenantales bacterium
GAACCAGCTCGAAAACCCCAAACCTCTCCGAATTATTGAGAAGATACATCAAGTATTACTTGGCTTCGTCGAAGCGCCGGGCGACTTCTTCCCAATTGACCACGTTCCACCAATTGGAAATGTATTCAGCTCGCCGGTTCTGGTACTTAAGGTAATAAGCATGCTCCCAAACATCCAAACCCAAAATAGGCGTTAAGCCTTCCATTAAGGGAGCGTCCTGATTGGGCATTGACAGCACGGATAATTTGCCACCTTTAAAGCCAAGCCAGGCCCAACCACTGCCGAATCGGGTTGCAGCTGCATTAGAGAATTTCTCCTTGAAGGATGAAAAACCGCCAAATGCTTCTGAAATCGCCCTTGCCAAATCACCCTTGGGTTCGCCGCCACCATTTGGCGACATCACCCTCCAAAAGATACTGTGATTGTAATGTCCACCACCATTGTTGCGCACCGCAGTGCGAATGTCCTCAGGGACACTATTCAGATTACTTACCAGGTCTTCCAAGGACTTACCGGCTAAATTCGAGTGTTTTTCAAGCGCGGCGTTCAAATTGGTGACGTAGCCGTTGTGATGCTTCGTATAATGGATTTCCATCGTTTGAGCATCGATATAGGGTTCAAGCGCATCGTACGCGTACGGAAGAGGGGGTAATTCGAAAGCCATATGTCACTCCTTTGGTCAAAAACGTATATAATCTACAATTGTCACTTTGCAGGCATGTTGAAACCTAACGAGAAACCCGCCTTAAAAAATTGTAAGCTCCCAGTCGACCTTTGTCAAGTCGAACCCGCTTAGAGTATCATGAAAGTCTCAAAACCAACCCCTGGGATTTCCCCGGTCTTCGTCCTCGTACTCGGCGTGCTGGCAGTATCCACCTCTTCAATCTTTATCCGCTTTGCTCAAAATAACGCCCCCTCTTTGGTTATCGCCGCCTACCGGCTCACCCTGGCGAGTCTACTGCTATCTCCCATCGCACTATTTCGCCAAAGAACCGTGCTCTTCTCCTTAACCCCCGGGGAGATGCTCCTGGCCCTTGTTTCGGGTTTTTTCCTCGCGCTGCACTTCGCTTCCTTTATTACCTCCTTAGAATATACAACGGTCGCTAGCTCAGTCGTCCTCTCTACCTCCACGCCATTGTGGGTCGCACTGCTCGCGCCAGTTATCCTAAAAGAACCTATGAACAGACATCTGTTCATAGGGATGGTTTTGGCCCTGGTGGGAAGCAGCATCGTGGGCTTAAGCGATACCTGCGCCTTAAACGTGAATGGAATTAATTGCCCACCTCTGGAAAATTTCCTGGGGGATCAATCGCTGTTCGGAAATTTCCTGGCTCTATTTGCAGCCTGGATGGCTGTAGGGTACATTATGATCGGTCGCCGGCTGAGATCCAAAATATCCCTAGTCTCGTATATTTTCCTGGTTTATGGAATGGCAGCTCTGGTGCTTCTGCTCGTGATGTTTCTGGCTGGGCAGACCCCCCTAGGCTACCCTTCCCAGACCTACCTCTGGCTCGTGCTGCTGGCTTTGGTGCCTCAACTGTTGGGTCATTCCTCTTATAATTGGGCTCTCGGGCACTTATCAGCCACCTATGTATCTATTGCAATCATTGGAGAGCCGATTGGCTCCACGATTTTGGCGTACTTCCTCTTGGAGGAGACGCCAGCTGCGTTAAAGATTTTTGGTGCTATACTTATTCTGGTAGGCATTTACCTTGCCTCCCATTCCCC
>JBAUIH010000434.1:0-26115 GCA_049682755.1 Candidatus Aminicenantales bacterium
GAATAGGAAGCCGGCCGTTTCGATAGAAGGGAGGAGCCGGAGACAGCGGACGAAATCATAGTCCAGCCCAATCAAACAAACTCCGGCGTCCAGGCTTTATCGCGTCCCGCCGACTGTCACCTCGGAGATTTTAAAAGAGGGGCTGTTCAGCCCTCCCCGGAGCTCGAGGTCGTTGGCCACAGCCTCAATGTTTTTCAACATCTCCGGGGCGTTTCCGCCGAGGGTGATTCCGTCTACCGGGAAGGCGATCTCCCCGTCTCTGATCCAAAACCCGGATGCGCCGCAGGAATAGGTTCCAGTTATAGGGTTTGTTCCGCTTCCTCTCAGGCCCGTGACGTAGAGGCCATTTTTAATCCCGGCAATGAGCTTTTCTCTGTCTGTGTTGCCGTTCCGGACGATGAGATTCAGAAACCTCGCCATCGGCCGTGACTTGTAGCTGTATCTCTGGGCCATCGTGTTGACGTCCACTCCCGCTTTTCTGGCCGTCAGCGAATCGTAGATGAACATCTTCAGGATTCCTTTCTCGATAAGGATATTTTCTCTGGTGATGTTCCCTTCTCCGTCGAACGCCAGGGAAGAGACGTGCCGGGGAATGGTGGGGTTGTCGACGACGGTGATCAGCTCCGAAGCAATGGGCCGGCCGAGATGCCCGGCCAAAAAAGTCGTCTTCTTGAAAACGCTGTCGCCGTTCATGGCCCAGCTGATCCCAGCCCAGAACGCCGGCGCTGCATGGGAGTCTAAACCGGCAGCCCCGCCGCCTTCGAAGACAACAGGCGCCTTTTGCGTCTCGACCGGCTTGGGACCCAGCTTCTCCACCGCTCTCTTGGCCGCCGTCTTGGCCACGTCCTCAACCGTGTCCAGGTCCTTGGCGTGCCTCTTCGCGCAGCCCCAGTATGCGGACTGCATGTCGCTGCCCTCGCCGGCAATGACTCCGAGCCGGAAATGAACTTGCGAGCTTCTGGAGGCGTAGGAAATGCCCCTGGAATTGGCGATGATCACGTCTGTCTCTGCGTCGCTGAAGCTGCTGCCATCCGTCTTGGCAATTCTTCTGTCGTAAGAGAGGGCGATCTTCTCCGTCTGCCTGGCGATCTCTATTTTCTTTTCGTTCGGGATCTCGGCGATGGAAGGGTCGAAGAGATCAAGCTCTTTGAGCTTGCCTTTCTCGAAATCAGGCAGGCCATTCCAAGGCTGGGGATCAGAAACCTGGGCAAGTTGGACCGTTCTCTTGATGAACGCCTCCAGGCCTTCTTCCGAAAAATCCGATGTATAAGAGAAGCCGTGCTTTTTATCCTTGAAGACCGTCAGGCCGAGCCCTTTGGAGGTCGCTTGTTTGACGGTTTCCACGTCTCCATTCCGGACAGTCAGAGTGAATTCTCTTCCGTTCGTCAGATAGGCCTCGGCCTCGTCGGCGCCCGATTTCAAAGACTTGTTGACGATGTCTTCAGCCAATGATTGAAAGTCCATCGATGCTTCCTTTCAGACCTTGGCCCCGCCGATCGTGATCTTGGAGACCTTCACGGTCGGGTTCCCGTCGGAGCAAGGCTTTCCCTGTCCGGCTTTTCCGCACCCTCCCCCGCCCCAGATCTCCAGGTCGTGGCCGACCATTTCGATATTCTTCAAGGCTTCCGGTCCGCTGCCCATCAGCTGGATCCCCTTGAGCGGCTTGGTGATCGTGCCGTCCTCGATGAGGTAGCCCTCGTCGACAGAAAAAACAAACCTTCCGGTAACCCAGTCCACGTTTCCGCCGCCGATGTGCGAGATGTAAACCCCCTTCTTGACGGACCTGAGAATCTCCTCAGGGTCGTCCCGGCCGGCCAGCAAGTAGGTGTTGGTCATCCTCGGAATGGGGTAGTGCTGGTAGGATTGCCTTCTCCCGTTTCCGGTCAGGTCCGCCTTCATCAACTTGGCGTTCAGCTTGTCGAAGAGGAAGTTGACGCATTTCCCTTTCTCGATAAGGATGGTCTTCCGGCCGGGCGTCCCCTCGTCGTCGACATTCACCGAACCGTGCGCTCCTTTGACGGTCCCATCATCCGCCAAAGTCGTTCTCTCCGAGGCGATCATCTCTCCATGCTTATCCCAGAAGCAGGATGTCTTTTTGCGGATGCCGTCGCTTTCCAGGCTGTGTCCGATGGCCTCATGGAAGAACGTGCCGCAGTATCCTTTGGCCATGACTATCGGGAACTCGCCGGCCGGCGCATCCTCGGCCGGGAGCATGGCGATGGCCATCCGGCCGGCTTCCTTGGCCAGTTCCTCGGCCAGATCAAGGTCAAAGTGCTCATAGCCCAAGGTCCCATCTTTAAAGCCATAGCCCTCGCTTTTTTTTGCGCCCTCCATGGCATTAATGGCGACCAGGAAACTGGAGAGAGTCTGGACATCCTCCACCCACATCCCTTCTGAATTGGCAATGATGATCTTCTTGCATCTGTCACGAAATTGCACGCCGACCTGGCTGATCCTCTTGTCGTAGTCCCGTCCGACGGAATTCGCCCTCCAGAGAAGCTTCGCCTTTTCCTCGGGGATGATCGTATCGGGAGAGACTTTGACCAGGTAATAGGAGGGAACCCCCGAAGGTTTTAGCCCCACAGGCCGCCGGATATTCTTTTCGGCGGCAATAAGACTCGCTACATCCGCAGTCTGCTTGAGTTTTTCAAAGTTCAGGTCATCGCTGTAGGCATAGCCTGTCTTTTCGCCGTGAAGGACACGGATCCCGACTCCCATGTCCACCCCCCGCAGGGCTCCCTGAATCTTGTCTTCATCGAGAGAAATGCTGTTGTTCACCGTGTATTCCACATAGACTTCGGCGAACTCGCCTCCGTGCTGGAGAGCAGCCTGGAGGAGCCTTTCCAGAGTTTCCTTGGAAAGGTTCACAGCCGGGTTGACGGCGAAATCCTGAGGAGGGTCGGAAAAGGAGAAAAGCTTCCAGAGCGGCACTGTGGCAACGATTGCCCCGCCGGAAAGTCCGGTTTTCAGGAACTTGCGCCGGGTTATGGGTTTAAAATGGCTTTTCATTGCCGGCCCCCTTTAGGTTCAATGCTTGAATGGAATTTGCTCTCTTTTTTCTCCCCGGGGCTTTTCCGTAATAGTGCGGCGCTTTTTTCGGAATGTCAATGCCGGAAGTGGACGTATTTTTGAAATGCGCGTTTTATACAATTCTCTGACAATTCGGCCGCGGGAACCTGATCTCTCGCTGAGAGAATTCGTCCCAGTCGATCGTCTTCAATTCCAGGGAGGCATGAAAATGGACTTGACGCATGAAAATAAATCATATAGAATGAATTCGAAGCCACATAAAAGGAATTCATTCATGCCTAAGACCATTACTCTGCGGCTTTCGGATGAGGACTACCAGAGGTTTTTGAGTTTTGCCAAGGCCGACAATCGGCCCATCGCCAATGCCATCGAAACCCTGGCCCTCAGGCAGCTCGACGAGGTCCTTTTCGTCGACCCCTACGAGATGGAAGAGATTATGTCCGATGCGAGCCTGTTGAAAAGACTGGGGGCGGGACACGAGCAGGCCCTTAAGCGGAAAGGCCGGTTTGTTGAGTGACTTCCGGATCTTCGAGACCGAGCAATTCCAGGACGATCTGAAAAAGATCTTCGGCGATCGTCAAGAAAAAATCGCCGTTAAACTCAGACGATATGTCTATCCCCAGCTTCGAGAGCAGCCGTATTTCGGAAAGAACATTAAAAAATTGAGGGGATATGCGCCCGAGACGTGGCGGTATCGCATCGGGGATCACCGCTTTTTCACCGAAGTCGATGACAAAGAAAAGATCGTTTTCATGATCGCGGCTGCGCTCAGGGCCAAGAGCTACTGAAAGTCAACGGAAATCCGCTTCATCTTTCCCGCGTTTCCCGGATGAGGCCGACGATCTCGTCGGCAGTGAGATCGAGGTCCGCTCCCCGGACATCCAAGGGGAGCTCTTTTCTCGGGATGGGCAGGATCTCGAACATGGTGCCATCCCTCCGGGTGATTAAAATCCCTCCCTCAGCTTTCGCCTTTTCGAGAACCGCGGCGAAATTCTGACGCGCTTCGGAAAAAGTATAGGATGTCATGGTCTCACCTTCATTGTTGATACTCCCGACTCCGCCGCCGCGGAAAGCAAGGCCCCATCCAAGGAAAGCAATGGGGATTTGAGCCGGAGTGCACAGGCGATAAAGTAGGCATCATAAGCATAGAGCTTTGCCTTCACACAAAGGCTCAGCGCCTCCTTGAGGCTGACCTCATAAAACCGAATTGCGATTCCCGTATAGGCGGCCAGTGCCCGGAAGGTTTGTTCGACTGTGATCATCCTTTTTTTCAACATAGCGGAAAAGGCATTTCCGACTTCCCAATGCAGGGACGACGGGGCGACAAGATCAGCCCCCTTGGTCAGCTCAACGAGGCGTTGTTTGTGTTTTTCGTTGGTCAGGACAGCAACGACGACCGAAGTATCAATGACTATTTTCATATTAATTGCACAATTGTACATCTATAATAACTCGATTACAAAATAATGTCAATCAAAAAACGCTCAGAGTAATGGACGATGCCCGATGAGCGCTTTTATCAAACCGTCCTTGGTGAGCCGTGATAATTAGATAGGGGTCAGAAGTCGGCTCCCTGCCCCCTATCCAATCATGGAAAAAGAGCGCCTTAACCGCCCTTGACAGGGTTCGATATCCTCCTCTATGCTTCTCCATGACGGTTGAAGGCGCGACCACGCGCCATAATTATCACTCGACCGGCGCAGGAGAGAGGAAGATTACAATCAGCAACAAACAAAGGAATCTCGTCGGGTGCTGCGGCCTTTATTGTGGGCTCTGCAGCAAGTATCAGTCCAAAGCGCCCAGTCGATGTATCGGTTGCAAGCTAGGCGAACAACATTCATGGTGCAGCATTTGGAACTGCTGCGTCAAGAAACACGGATTTGAGACGTGCGCCGAATGCGGCGAAATTTCAAGTTGTGCGATCTTCTTGAAAAGAAAAGTTAGGGAATGGATCCCGGCGGCTGATAATCTCCGTCAAATCAAAGAAGGCCGACTGGAAAATTGGCTGGAGGAGCAAAAAGAAAGGCAGGGCGTGCTGGAAAAACTGCTCGATAATTACAATGAAGGGCGATCGATGGCCTTCTACTGCAAAGTCTGCGCGAGAATGCCGGTCGAATTGATCAACACGGCGATGGACGAAGCAAAGAAGAAAACCGCAGACGAAAAGATAGAAAGATCTGATCTGAAATCAAAGGCAAAAATTATGAGGGCAGCTTTCAAGGGCTTGGCCGCCAAGGCGAATATCCGTTTGGCCTAAAAACCGGCCCAGAATATCGCCGTTATCTTCTGGTTCAGTTTGCTTTCTCCCTCCTACCGGATGTCGAGGAAAACGTCCTGAAATTATTTGGGGACACGATATACTGTCCCCACATTTTATTGCGGAGGGTATGGGAATCCCCTAGCGTTAGTGCGGATACGATAGACTTTATCGTAACCCACCATATAAAGTGTTTGCATATCGTTGCCGCCGAAGCAGCAGCCGACCGGGAACACGGGCGTGTGAACGATGCCGATGAACCCGCCCTCATGGTCGAAAATCTGGAGCCCGGCATAAGTGGCGACATAGACATTCCCGGGCTCGTCGATGGTCATCCCGTCGGCGCCCGTCGACCGGCCCGTGCGGTCGAGGACGTCGGCGGTGAGATGGAGTTCGGCGAATTTCCGCCCGTCGGCCAGCGTTCCGTCCTCGCTGACATCGTACGCCCAGATCCAATTGTCCTTGTCGGTGTCCACGTTCCAGAAAGTCTCACTGTCGTAAGTGTTGTTGACGTAGAGGGTTTTCCCGTCCGGGCTGAGGAGGACGCCGTTCGGCATGGCGAAGACATCGGGCTCGATCACCCCGATGACTTTCCCGTCCGGCGTCAGGTAATAGACGGCCCTCCCCGGCTGGTTCTTCCGGGAGTCCGGGGTGAACTGCGGATCGGTAAAATAAATCCCGCCCTCGGCATCGACGACGAGGTCGTTCGGGCCGTCGAGGGGCCTGCCGCCGTAGCTTGAGGCCAGCGTCCGGACGATCGTCCCCTGGGGCGTCATCTCGATCACCCGGTGTCCGAACATGTCACAGACCGCCAGGTTCCCGTTGGGAAGCGGCATCAAACCGTTCGTCTGCATCTGGCCCTGGGAGATGTACCGGTAGGTCCCGTCCTCGTCCATCTCGACGATAGCGCTTCGCTTCGGATCGCCGGCCCAGCTCTGGTCGAAATACATGCTGGAAAAATAAAGCTTTCCGTTGAGCCATTTCGGCCCCTCGGCGAAGGTCAGCCCCGGCCCCTGAGTCGCTCCGTCCACCAGGAGTTCGGCCCGCGCTCCCTCCGGGATGATCGCATGATAAGCGTCAAGGCGGGCGGCCATCTTCTCGGCGTAATCAGGGCGCGGCGGCCAGAAGACATCGAGGACATCGCAGCCGAGCTCGCCGACCGCCCCTCCGTGGACCATATCGCCGGGGAGAAGGAGGATGTCATCCTTTTTCATCGTCGCGGCGCCGTCGAGGATGCGTGCCTCGATCGAGCCGCGCAGAACGATCATCAGCTGTTCCTCGGGATGAATGTGCTCGGGAATGACCGCTTCCGGGTTCATCCTCAAAAAGCTGAGCTGAGCGCCCCGGCCAGCGATGAGACGCGCGTTCGCCCCCGGGCTGAGTCCGATCAACTGGACGTCCTGGAGGGTCTGGACCACCCCGGGCCTCATTGTAGGCTCGAGCGGAAAATCACCTTTCTTGACATCTCGAGGCAATCCTTTGATGCCCGCTTTCTTCAGATAATCGATCCGGGGCGGCCAGTAGACCTCGAGAATTTCCGCGCCGTCCGGGCCGGCCTTAAGGGCGTTCTCGGTCCCTTCCTCGAGATAGACGAAATCATTCCGCTGGGTCCCGCCATGGGTTCCGTCCGGAACTTCCGCCCGCACCGCCCGCATAGTCATAAAATTCCCATTGACGAGCTGGTCGACTTCTCCTCTCATCACCACCATGATGCGCTCGGCCGGCAAGGTCTCCCTGGGGATTTCGACGGCTTCGTCGAGACGCATCCAGCAGATCAGGTTTCCCCGGCCCCAGTAGAACCGGGCCACGGCGCCCGGCGCGATCTCGATCTCGGGAAGCGCGGCCAGGTTCATAACAATCCCGGGCTCGAGGTTGGAGACGAGCTTGACCTTCGGGATATCCGTTCGCGTCCGGCCGCTGATCGCCTTCTCCCGGATGAGCTCTTCATTCTTGACGGCCCAATCCGACTTCTGAGCACAGGTTGAAGAAAAGGCGATGATCAGGGCCAGTGAAAGCGAAACTTCTAATGAATGGTTTCCGTGTCGAACCCGTTTTGTAATCATATCATCTCCTTCCCCTTCTACCACAGCCCCAAAAACCGAGTCAATTACGTTCTCGACTCTTTGACGAAGAGTGCAGGGGAGGGGGTTAATTATTCGCATTTTTGCGAATGATTCAGGATAACTGGCGTTAAAAACCCGATCGGGAGCGAGGCCGATTCCGGCGGCTCCCTCCCCCCAATTCAGCTATTACGGATTTGGAGATGCATCCTGATGTAGCACTGGGCAAGTGAAAAAGATTTTTTGCGTGAACTGAAGACGCTTTCTTGAGCCAGGGCCGAGGAAGCCCACTTTTCATGTATAATACGGCCTGTCCAATAAGCGCCCGGTCCGAGACGGTCAGGCCAGAAAGCACAACGGATAACGACCATGGAACTCAACGCCACCATCCGCGAATACCGGCCGAAAGACTTAGAGCCGGTCCTTGGACTCGTCCGCGAACTCGAAGCGGAAATGGCCGAGAAATTCCAGGCCAGGATCAAATCCGGCCTCGAGGATTACCGGAAACGCTATCTCAACCCGTCCAACAAATACAAGACCTGGGTGGCCGAGGCCGATGGAAAAATCGTCGGCTATCTCATCGGCTATCCCTCTCTGGGAACGTCCGAGATCGACACCATGTACGATGTTCTCCCGCTGCCGCCCGGCCAACTCCCGGCCGAATTCTACATGCAGATCACCTTCGTCTCCAAGCCCTACCGGAAAAGAGGTATCTCGACAAGGCTCCATGAAGCGGTCATCGCCTATGCCAGGAAAATGGGGTTCAAGGCAATCTACGCTTGTATCGCCAAGTGGAACGACCCGGAGCTCCGGGTTATCCGCTCCCTCAATTTCCACTCCAAGGACCTGGGCTACCGGTACCGGCTGAGCCTTAAGCTGGGGGACGCAGAGTCTGCTCCTGCCGAACAGAAAAGCAAGTGAAGAGAGCAGCTCTGTCTTTTACCACCCTCTCCCTGCCCTCTCCCATCGAGGGAGAGGGATTAGGCCTTCCATCGCTCGTGGACTTCAAAGGAAAATTTGCGCATCGACGGCGAGGCCGCTTCCCCCTCTGATCAATTCTGACTGCGTCTGAAGAGATAATAGAAGGGGATGCCGATGAGGGCCATGCCCAGGGCGATCGAGGATTCGACGGGCCGCTCGAAGTATCCCAGCACGAGGATGGCGCCGCCGGCCAGGATATAGACCAGCGGGATGACCGGAAATCCGGGCATCCTGTATTCGCTCGTCCCCTCCCGCCTGAGTTTGAAGACTCCGGCAATGGAAAGGATAGGGAAGAGCCCTAACGAAAATCCCATGTAGGTCAGGATCTGGTCGAACGTTCCGAACAGGACCAAGACGGCGGCGATCAGCCCCTGCAGCATGATGGACCGGGAAGGCACCTTGTACCGGGGATGGACGACGCCGGCGAAGGGGAAAAAGCAGCGGTCGCGGGCCATGGCGTAATAAACCCGCGGTCCCAGGATGATGAAGGCGCTGAGCGAGGAGAACAGGGCCACGGCGATAAGAACGGACAGGGCGCTCTCGAAAGACGGGCCGAAAAGGTTCCCCACGGCCAGGCCGCCGATTGAGATGATGCCGGCCATCTCCTCGGGCGGAACCGCGTAGACATAGAAAACGTTCATCAGGATATAAAGGAGGAGGACGATCCCCGTCCCCAGAATGAGGGAGCGGGGCAGGTTCCGGCGCGGGTTCTTGATCTCCGAGCCAATGTAGGCCGAGGCGTTCCAGCCGCTGTAGGCGAACATGATCCACATCAGGGAGAGCCCGACCGTCTTGAAGCCGCCGAAATCGAAGCGGAAGCCGCCGCCCCGGGAAAAATTCCCGACATCGCCGCGGCCTAATGCAAATCCCAGGACGATCAACCCGACGATCAGGAAGACCTTCAAGAGCGTGAGGACATTCTGGACCCTGGTCCCAACCTCGATGCCCCGGGCGTGGATCAGGGTGAAAACCACGATGACCGTGATGGCGAGGATTTTCTTGACAAGCATCCCCTCGGTCGAGCCGGCTGGCGCACCCAGGCTCAGAAGCCCCGGAAAGGCCCGGGTCAAGTACTCCGAGAAGCCGATGGCCGAGGCGGCGATGGGCGCCGAAAATCCGGCGAAGAACGAAACCCAGCCGCTCAGGAAGCCGAAAAGCGGGTGAAAAAGCCGGGAGAGAAAGGCGTATTCGCCGCCGGCCCGGGGAATGGCCGCGCCCAGCTCACCGTAGGCAAGGGCCCCGCAGAGGGCAATCACCCCGCCGACTGCCCAGAGCGCCAGCAGCAACAAAGGATCGCGGAGGCCGGTCATCAGGAGCCCGGAGGTCGTGAAGATCCCGGCGCCGATCATGTTGGCGATCACGATGTTGGTCACCGGGAAAAGGCCCAGTTTCCTCTCCAGGCCGTCTTCCGGTCGCGTGTTTTCCATTGGACTCAGTCTCCGGATTCTTATGGCCGACCAGCCCCCCGCTAGCGATGGAAACTCCGGCCGATGAACCTTAGGCCCTCGACAATACCCGTTCTCCAGTACACCCAGGAATGGTCGCCGTCCCTGACCCTGAATTCATGAGGGACCTTGCGGTCCTTGAGGACGACATGAAGGGCGGCGTTTGCCTCGATCAGAAAATCGTCGTCGCCGCAGTCGATATAGAAGCGCACTTTCTTGAGCGTTTCGACGGGCAGTGTTTTGGCCAGATCGAGGGGATGGTGATTCCGGAAATGCGGGTTGAGGCGGTCTTTTCCTTCAGGCTTCAACCCGAATATCCCGGAAAAAAGCCGGTCGTACATGGGCTGTGGAATGGAAACGATGTCATCGTCCGCCCAGACGGCTGCGCTGAAAGCGGCGCAGGCGGCGAATACCTCGGGATGACACATGGCATACATCAGCGCTCCCCATCCTCCCATGGAAAGCCCGGCGATTCCGCGGAACTCCTTCGCCGGCCGGGTCCGGTAGGTCTTGTCGATGTGGGGGATGAGCTCCTGGATGAACATGTCCTCATACCGCACCTTTCCCGCCACATCATTGATGTACCAGGTGACGCCTCCGTCCGGCATGACGATGATGAGAGGCGGAATCTCCCGCTCCGCGATCGCCCGGTCGGCCGCCAGGTTCGCCTCGCCGAACTGGATCCAGGCCGACTCGTCGTCGGTGAAGCCGTGGAGGAGGTAGACGACCGGATAGCGCCGTGTGGACGCCTGATAATCCGGCGGAAGATAGACGGCGAACCGCACTTCCCGGCCGAGAACGGCGCTCGAAAAACTCAGGCCTTCGAGCGCCTGTCCTTGGCCGACGGCGGCCCCGGATACGCTTTCCTGAGCCGGAGAGAAGATGGCGGCAAAGGCCATGGCAAGCATAAATAAGGGAATCAACCCACAATTTTTCCGGATCATAAAAAACTCCTCTTGACCGATCTATCGGTCGGCCGCTCTCACGGGCCGACATTCATGCGCCCGCACCGAGGCCCTCGTATAAGGCTTTATCCGGAAAGACGGTTCTCGGTAGCATCAGACTATACCATACGCCTCGATTGAATATCAAAATGAAAGAGCCGTGAGCGAGCATCTCTTTTCATGTGATGAAAGCGAAGGGAAAGGCTTTGCGATCCGCACGGGCATGTTCATGATTATTCGATACTTCCTATCGATAGGTTCGGCCCTTTTGTTATATAATCCGTTTGGCCACCGGACGGATCGTTAGGGAGGAATGAGCGGTTGAAAGCGCGTTCCAGAAAAAAAGTCCCGCAGATCGCCGGGGCGGGAGTCTGCTGCCTCGATTATATCTTCGCCGCGCCCCAAATCTCTTGGGGGGAGACGGCCCAGCTCGAGGAGAGCCGGGTGCAGGGCGGAGGACTTGTCGCCACGGCCCTGGTGGCCTGCGCCCGACTGGGCGCCTCCTGTCTGCTTTTCAGCTTTCTCAGCCACGACGAAGTCGGGGTCCGCGTCGCCTCGGAACTGACCGCAGAGGGGATCAAACTCGAAGGGGTGGCGGCAATCCCACAGGGCAAAAGTCCTTACAGTTTCATCCATGTGGACAGCCGCTCGGGAGAGAGAACCATCTTCCACCAGGCCGCTTTCGGGCTTGAAGGGACGGTCATCCCCGACCTCGACCGCATCCAGGATTGCGACGTCCTCGTGGTCGATGATTACTATCCGGAACTGGCCATCGAGGCCGCCCGGACGGCGCGCCGGAAAGGCATCCCCGTGGTCGCCGACCTGACGATGATGCCGAAAAAAAACCTGGAGTTTTTCCGCGAGATCAGCGTGCTCATCGCTCCCCGGATGTTCGCCGCCCAGATAGGCTACGCCGAAGACCTCCCCGGCGCCCTCCAGGCTATCCACGGGCTCGGGCCGGAAACGGCCATGATCACCCTGGGGAAAAAGGGGTATGTTTATTCGTCACCCGAAGGCCTGGGGCAGGGAAAAGCCTTTAAGGTGGAGGTCGTGGATACGACCGGAGCCGGCGACGCTTTCCACGGCGCCTTTGCGTTTGGTCTCGCCCACGGATGGGAGATCGGGAGATGCGCGGAATTCGCCGCCGCCGTGGCGGCGATCAAGTGCACGAAACCGGGCGGAAGGACGGGGCTGCCGACGCTCCCGCAGACGATCCACTTCCTGAGAAGGAACGGGCGTCTCGATTGGTCGGGCTTCGAGCAGGCATTACTTTTTTCCCCTCGGTTCTCCGCTTCATAGTCTGCTCAGCCTAAAAAATGCATGAAACGAAGAGTGAAAAATTTCCCTCTCCCTGGAGAGACGGTGTCGCAATGTCATTGCGAGAGAGCGAAGCGATCGAGGCAATCTCGTAATATGCTGAAAAGAAAGGGGATTGCCGCGCTCCCTGCGGTCGCTCGCAAGGGCAAAGGGCCATTGCGGCACAGTCTCGGACGGGGCGATTGTGATCCAATAAAGGAGCGTATCTCATGAAGAGAAGAGATTTTCTGATGACAATGGGGGCAGGATCTATCGCGGCGGGCTTTCCGGCGGGCGACGCGGACGGGTCTGCAGGACCGCAGCGAAAAGAAACCGGAGAGATCGCGCCGCCGCCTTTTTCCAGCCTCATGGATCCCCGGATCGAGGTCAATCTCGACCACATCGCCTGGAACCTGGCCCAGCTCAAGAAGCGGGTCGAGGTGCCCGTCATGGGGGTGGTCAAGGCCAACGCCTATGGCCATGGGCTCGTCGCTGTCGCGAAGGCCCTGCAAGAGGCCGGCGCTGAAGCGCTGATGGCCGGAAAGCTCCAGGAGGCGGTCGTCCTGCGGGAAGCGGGCATCCAGGTTCCCATTCTGAACTTCGGCCCTTTCGACAGGCATGACAGCCGCGAAATCGTCGAGCGGAATATCAGCCAGTCTGTCATCAGTGAAGAGGCGGCTTATCTCGGGGAGGCCGCGGCCGGACTGAAAAGGACCGCCCCGGTCCACATCGACATCGACACGGGGATGGGCCGCACCGGTGTTCTTCTGGAGAAGGCGCTCCCATTGATCGAGAAAATCGCCTCGCTTCCCCATCTCAAGATCGAGGGCGTCTGCACGACTTTAACCGAAGATCCAGACTTCGACAAGGAACAGCTGCGGCGTTTCCTCGAGATCTGCGCCACCGCAAAAAGAAAGGGCATCTCCTTGGGCCGGAGACACGCGGCTTCGAGCGCCGCTGTCTTCTATTCCCCCGATTTCTATCTCGACATGATCAGGCCGGGGATCACGCTCTATGGGTATTATCCCAATGCCCGGACGCGTCAGGAAGACGCGCTGAACCTGAAACCGGCTCTGAAGCTCTCCGCCAAAGTGACTTTCATCAAGGACCTTTCGCCGGGCGAGTCCCTCTCCTATCTTCGCGCTTTCAAGGTTGAAAAGAAAATGCGGGCGGCGACACTCGGAGCCGGATACTCGGACGGCTACCCTTTCCTGTTCGGAGGGAAAACCTCGATCAAAATCGGAAAAAAGACATTTCCGGTTTTGGACGCGGTAACCTCGAACCATATCATGGTGGACCTTGGGGATGACCGAGAGGTCCGCATCGGTGACATGGCAACCCTCATTGATCCGGACAGAGCCTCGGGACTGACAGCCGATGCCCTGGCTGAGAGGGGCGGCGTGCCCGACTACAAGATTCTCATCAGCCTGAACCCATTGGCACAAAGAACTTATATCGGGACAGGTCCATCCTCCTGACTGGTTAAGGCCAGGAATCACTTCATTGCATTGACCTCTATGCTGGACACAGGAGGCCGGCTCCGGTTGACCTGACCCGCCTATGGCATTATAATCGCTGCCCGATCAGTCCCGCTTGATGATTGTGAGGTTCGATCATGCAAATCACCCTTTCTCAGGATCAATTTGAAAAACTCGTGCATCTCGCCTATCTGGGCAACTGGCTGGTCAATTCCTACCGCGGCGACCGGCGCCTTGAGGAATATGACAAGCTGGCTGAAACCATCCTCTCGCATGCTCCGTCCGCCGGCCTCAAGGATATGGTGGAGTTCGATGAGTTCGAGGGCCGTTATTACCCCTCCCAGAAGCTGGACGGCGAGATGACCCAGTTTTGGGAGGAATACGACGAGGACGTCTTCTGGAACATGCTGGTCGATGGGCTGGCCGAAAGGGACTATATCCGGAAGCATGGAGAGGAGAATCTCGAGGCCGCCGACTGGGACGGCTACAACAAGAGACTCGAGCCGTTCCTGAAGAAATACGAAAAAGAGATCGACGAGCATGGGTTGGAGCGCCTTCAGGTCGTGCTCCCTTCCTGATGGCCTGCGAATTATCTCCCTCGAGGTTTCGCGGAAAAAGCTAGTCCTTGGTCCTCAGCCTCGCCTCTTGCCTGGAACTGATACTGCTGAGCAGCTCTTTTTTCAATATGAGCTGCAGGAGAAAAAGGACCCCGGCAGTCAGGAAAAGGACGCCGAAGCCCACGTAGGCGTCCCAAGGTAACAAGAAGACGACATTGACATAGATGAACATCATCAGCCAATAGGCCCACCACCAGCGCCGGAAAAAGAGCCCGCCGGCGATCATCAGGAGCATGGCGGTCATCCCCACCAGGCCGGCCTGAAGGTCGGCGGTCGCCGTGATGATCAAGGCGGCATAGATAAGGGGCAGCGCCAGCCAGGGCCGTTTTCGCCTCTTGGTGAAGATAAAAACAGCACTGATCAGCGCGGCCAGGATAAACCCGGTCGTGGCCAGGCTGTGCCCGACGCTGCCCGTTCCCAGCGCCCCTTCCGCCCGGAGCTTGATGCCTTTCATCATCTGCCGCTCCATGGCGAAATGACCCGGTTCAAAAAAGACGCCCCACAGAAGCCGCCCCGGAACAGACTTCGGCTCTGTCGGGTCGCGGACGATGAATCGTGTTCGGCTTTCTCCCCGGGGTTGGAGGACGAAGCTTCCCCACCCTTCAAGAACCATGACCCGGTCCGGCTCGAAACGGCGGATGCGTGGGCCGACGCTTCCTTCTTTCCACTTGATCAATCCCAGGGGATAGCCCGGCAAGGCCAAAGGAAGAAGCTCGCCTTCCCGGCGCGCCTGCCATTCGGGATTGACGGTCCCGGCATTGTGGATGTCGGCCAGGATCATGTTCTCGAACCAGGAGTAGCTGTAGAAGCCGCCGCGGTCCTGGCCGAGCTGAGCGAGCCACGGCCAGACATCTGCGACCGGGGCTTCGATCGTCAGGGCGCGGGTGCTGCGGTAGCCCGGGTTCGGCACGAGCTCGTCTCCGGGAAGAGACATCGCCGTTTCGGCCTTTGTCGCTCCCCAGTTCAGCATCCAGGGAAAAACGAGCCGGAAATAAGCCATTGCGCTCAGGATGAAGACCCCAAGAAAGCCGAACGTCAGGCTTCTTGCTTTTCGAGATGACACGATCGACCTCCTCCTCAATGCCAGCCGAAATGCCATCCATCCATTCTCAATCGAATATATCGCCCTGACTGACTGAGTGTCAATTGAAACCAGATGTCTGCCGCCGATTAAAAATTGATGACGGGATTCGCTCTTCTGGATTACAATGGGTGTCCCATTAGAGGAGGAACGATGAACCACCCTGTCGACCAACGCCCCGCTATCCAGGAACGGCTGATATCGCTGGATTTTTTCCGCGGCCTGACCATGTTCCTGCTGATCGGAGAAGCCACACACATCTACGCGCTGCTGGTCGATCCCTCGCTCCAGGGGACGGTCATCGAAGCCATCGGCCGGCAGTTCCACCATCACCCCTGGAACGGGCTGCGCTTCTGGGATCTCATTCAACCGTTCTTCATGTTCATCGTCGGCGTCGCCATGCCCTTCTCTTTCGGAAAACGCTGGGAGCGCGGAGATCCGTGGAGGGCGACCTTCCACCATGCCCTGCGGCGGTCGTTCATCCTGCTCACCCTGGGCTGGGCCGTTTATTGCATCGGCCCGGGGAGGCTCACCTTTGAACTCTGGAACGTCCTCGCCCAGCTCTCGGTCACCTATCTCATCGCCTTCCTGATGATGAGGCGGTCGGCGCCGGCCCAAATCGTCTTCACTTTCGGCCTGCTCGTCCTCACCGAGCTTCTCTACCGTTTCTGGCCGGTGGCCGGGTTCAACCAGGCGTTCGTGCCCGATCACAACTTCGGGTCCTGGGTGGATATGATGATCATGGGCAAGCTTTCCGAAGGCCACTGGGTCGCCTTCAACGCCATCCCGACGACCGCCCACACCATGTGGGGCGTCCTCGCCGGCCAGGTCCTGCGGAGCGTTCTCCCGGCCGGCCGCAAGATCCGGACACTGGCCGTCGCCGGTCTCATCGGCATCGCCGCCGGATACGCGCTCGACCCGCTGACGCCCATCATCAAGCGCATCTGCACCAGCTCGTTCGTTATCGTGAGCGGCGGCTGGTGTCTGCTGGCGCTCGCCCTGTCCTACTGGGTGGTCGATGTGAAGGGTCGACGGAAATGGGCGAAATTCTTCGCCATCATCGGGATGAACCCGATATTTATCTACTTGTTCCAGGAAACGGGCGGTGCCAGGTGGCTCGACCGGCTGGTCCGGCCGTTCACGATGGGATTTTTCGGCTGGGGAGGACGGCTTCCGGCCGAGACGCTCACCAGCATCGGCGCCTGGATGCTCATGTGGCTGATGTGCTATTGGCTTTACAAGAAAAGGATCCTGATCAAAATCTGACAGGAGAAAGCCATTCCTCCAGGATCGGCCTCTGGATTCCGCGGAGGAAATATTTCCTTTGAATGAGTCTTCAGGGTGAGGTGTATTCTTCAAGCAGACGGCCGAAGAACGTCTTGACCCTCTCTTCGAACTTGGCCCGGGAGAAATCCTGGGCCTTGGCATGAGCGGCTTCGCCCAGCTGTCCGACGAGCCCCGGATCGCGGATCAGCCGGATGGAATATTCCAGCAGTTGACTTGTCGTCCGGACCCGGAAGCCGTCGACCCCGTGATCGACGATCTCGCTCAGCCCTCCCCCATCGTAGACCACCGGTACCGCCCGGTTCTCCATCGCCTCGACCGTGGTCATGCCGAAGTGTTCGACCTCGGAGGGATGATCATGGACGAGCCCGCAGAGATGCCAGAACATTGAGGCGTCTTGGTACAGCGCCCGGAGTTCAGCGGCCGGGATGTTGACTTTCAATTCGACATTCTTGCGCGGGTTATTCTCGACCAGACGATTGAGTCCGTCAAGATAGCGGTTTTGCGGCTCGCTCCCCCCCACCAGGACGAATCTCCAGTCCTTGACCATATCCGGATGGAGACGGCTGAGCTTCAAAAAGGCCTCGATCATCTCCCTCTGCCTCTTCGTCCCCTCGGGTTCGAATCGGGCCACCGACAGAATGAGCTTCTTTTTAGGAACGGCCCTGCCCTCGCCCTCCAAACCCACAGGAGGATAGATGTGCTGGTGGGGTTTGAATTTCCACATCCGCTCGATCCAAGTAGCCGTATAGCGGCTGTTGTAAACCACGTAGTCATACCGGTCGGCATAGAAATAGCTCCGGGGCCGCCTCTCCGGGAAATGGCAAACGAGGACCGAGACATTGGAGATGGGAAAGACCATTTCGTTCATGCTGTTGTTTATGAAGAAATCATATTCCCCGCTCTCCCGGCTGACGGGATGGAAGGGATTCTCGTCCTTCCTCGTGATCAAGGCCGGGTCGAGGAAAGCCACGCCTCTTTGCTCATAATAGGGGATTTTGATCATCTTGACGGCGCAGCCGGAAAGGTCGAGGTCGTACCAATCCCTGAAATCCTCGAGGTGGATCTCCTTGTTGGCGATGAGGGTGATATCGAAGCGATCGCGGAGCGCGGCGGTCAGGGTGAGCCCGTACTTCTGGGCGCCGCCGATGAGATGGAAGGCGTGGTCGTAGACGGCGAGCCTGGGCCGCCGCAGGCCCAGCACCACTTCGGCCCGAGACAGATAATTGAGGCCGCCCTGGATTCCGACATCAATGGAGATTCTCTCGGCCTCCGCGGCGAATTCAGTCTTCCCCCCCGGAAGACCGGCGCGGAGGCCCCGGATGAGCTTCAGAGAACGATCGCCAGCCTTAGGATTCATCGAGACGCCAGATCATTTCTTTGCGGCCGGCTCTATCTCTCTTTCCGGCCGCGCCTGGAGGTCCTCGACCCTGCTGATCATGACGACCAGGTTTTCCTCGCATTCGCCGAGCCGTCCTTCCAGGTCCTTGAGTCTTTCTATGCTCCAGCGCGATCTTAAAAGCAGGACTTTAAGCAGATCAAAAGAGTTCCGGTTGTGACGATTCTGCCTGTCCAGGATCGGCTTGAAAAAGATGTCCGCCCAGGTCATGAACGTCCGCTTGAAGAAAAGGACGGGACGGCCGAAGATCTTCCGGTGGGACTTCAGCTCAGGCTGCTCGGTTTTCAGGATAAGATTCTTCTCAATTTCCGCCAAAGTTTTTTCGATGAACGGCTCGAGTTCCCTTGCGGTCAGGTCCAGGGCTTCCGGCTGGAAATCGCGGTCGATCTCCCTGTTGACGAGAGCCCGGATATTTTCAACCTCTGTTTTTTTCTTTAAGAGGCCGTTTTTCAGCCGCCGGATTTCTTCTTCTATCGACTCGTCCATCGCTCGCTGGCCTTCGAGGGCCCAAAATTCCCCCCGATTCTATATCCAAATCCTGATGATTTCAAGGGATACGGAAATTGACGCAGTGATTTGAGGTATGATAAAAATATCGCCATGCGCATCCTGGCGGTCAGCGGTTTCTACCCACCCTACTCCATCACCGGCTATGACCTCGGCAGCCGGGACATCGTCGAGACCCTGAAAGCGCGGGGCCATGAAATCAGGGTCCTGACCAGCCGCTATTGTTATCAGGACGTGCCCGTTGAAGGCGACGTCTTTCGCTGGCTGCAGCCGAATTTCAGGGAGAGACTCGACTGGCGCGGCGCCCTCCTCAAAGAGCTCGTCAACCAGACCGCTTTCAAACGGGCCGTCCGTGACTTCTCGCCCGAGGCCGCTCTATTTTTCCACCCCACCTATGCATCGGCATCGCTCGGCCTCCTGGCCCGCGAGCTGGGTGTCCCCTCTGCGTATTACATCGCCAACTTCTGGTACCTTGTCTATGAGAAGGACCACTGGTTCCGGGCCTGGCCGAAAGGCGCAGCAGGGGGCCTTTCCTTGCGCTATTTCAGCCGAAAATATCGACTTTTTCCTCCCCAGGCGCTCCACTTCGGGCAGGCCATGTTCAGCAACCGTTATCTCCAGGCCCTGGCCGAACAGGTGGGCTTGCCGGCGGACGGGACAAAGGTCATCCCCTGGGGAGTGGACACCGGCCAGTTTTCACCTGGGAGGACGGCCGCTCGGAAACCGCGCCGGCTGCTCTATGTCGGGCAGGTCCGACCGGATAAGCGCATTGACACGGCCATCCAGGCCGTGGGCATCCTGGTCAACGAGTTGGGCCGGAAGGATCTTTCGCTGACGCTTGTGGGCTATGATCCCTGGAATATTTCCCCTCTGGCGTCCCCTCAGAAGGCCCTTCGCGCTTTGATCGAAAAGTGTGGTGTCAGGAAAAATGTCCGGTTGACAGGCTGGAAGCCCCACCATGAGATGCCGTCCATCTACCGGGAGCACGACATTTTCTTGTATCCCAGCACCGATGAGGGGATCTCGAGCCTCGCCCTGCTCGAGGCTATGTCGTCCGGGCTGGCGATTGTCAGCACACAGACCCACGGGCATGAAGATATCCTTGAGGACGGAAAAAACGTACTCGTTTTTGCCGGAGGCGATCCGCTGCAGTGCGCCCACCGGGTCAACCGCTTATTCGACGATCCGGCTCTTCTTGAGTCCTTGAAGAGCCGGGCCCGGGAGACGATCGAACGGGGCTTCCGACTGGATAACATGGTCGAAGATATCGAGATTGTTTTAAAGGAAACGGTCCGGCGCGCGACCTCGGGGGCGCCGCTCATCTCGGCCGAAAAAAAGACATGTCTGGGAGACCCAAACCCCAAGGCGTCCCTGAGCCGTCTGGCCGGACCGGCGAAATGGTGGCTTCGGTTGGGCGCCGTCGCCGTCACCGCCCGGACGATCTTCCGTCCCCGGTTCTTCCGGCAGAAAGGAAAAAGAGCCCTCTATAAAGCCCATTCTTTGGCCCTGCTCACCGGACTCCCCTTTTTTTATGAGGTCTTCTTCCATCTGGCCGGCCGTCGTCGCAAGAAATCGACGGGAGACGCTCTCACTCCGAAGAATATTTTGGTCATCCAGCTGGCCGATATGGGGGACGTGGTGTTGAGCACCGCCTTCCTTCGTGAGCTGCGCCGTCATTGGCCGGACGCCTGGATCGGTCTCGTCGTCCAGCCGTCGATGGTCAGCCTGGTCGAAAAATGCCCCGATATCGATGAGGTCATTCCCTTCCGCTGGAGGTCGTTCCAAGAGTGGGGGAACGCCTTCTCCGGGCATTGGCGGTGGTGGTTCCAGACAACCATCCTCACCGCTCGCAGACTATGGCGGCACAACATTGATACGGCCATTTCTCTCCGCTGGAACAACGATGCTCCCCAGGCCGCTGCGCTGACTCTGATGTCGACGAGCGGAGCCCCGGTTCGGGTGGCCTTTCGGGACATCCCTCGCGACCGGATTCCTTGCCGGGTGACGGATATCAACCGCCTCATCACTCACGGCCCCGTCCGTTCTTATCTCAAGCACGAAATCGAGTTCCAGATGGAGATCTTATCTTCGCTCGGTGCGACTCCGGAAAAACCGCAAATTCAGGTCTTCACCGGACCGGAAGATGAAGATTTCGCCAGGGACGTCCTGGGCCGGGCCGGATTCAGTGCCGGGTCGCCTATCATCGCCCTCGCCCCGGGCGCGGCCTGGCCGTTCCGCCGCTGGCCGTCCGACCGGTTCATCGCCCTGGGAAGGTGGCTGCAGGAAACATATGGAGCGAACATCATCATCCTGGCGGCCCGTAACGAGATGGAACTGGCCTGCAGGGTTGAGCAAGGCTTGCACCCGGGCCGGACGGTCAGCCTGGCCGGAAAAACTGCCATCCGCCAGATGGCCGCCATTCTCAGACGTTGCCAGCTTTTCATCGGCAACGATTCCGGCCCGATACATGTGGCGGTAGGCGTAGGGGTTCCCGTGGTCGGGTTCTTCGGACCGGGAGAGTACGAAAGATTCAAGCCCTGGGGCGTCAATCACGAAGCGGTTCGCCTGGGGCTCCCCTGCAGCCCCTGCTCTCAGGACTGCGCGTTCAATGATCCCCGCTGTATCAGGGGGATTTCTCTTAACCGGGCCAAGGAGGCCGTCTCCAGGAAACTGGGAAGCCTCTCCTGAGCCGTCCCTCCCATTTTTATTAGGAAATGGAAACGAAAGGTTATTCGTAAACCAGGATCTCGACGCGCCTGTTCTGGGCGCGGCCGTCCCGAGTCTTGTTGTCGACGAGCGGGGCCGCGCTGCCGAAGCTGATCACCTGCATCCGGTGGAGCGGGATGCGGTACTGCTTGTAGAAATATTCCATTACGGCTTCCGCCCGTTTTTTTCCGAGAAGCAGGTTGTAGGATTCCTCCCCCGTGTTGTCCGTGTGCCCCTGGATCTCGAGATAGACGCCCCGGTTCTCCTCGATGAGCTTCTGGACGAACATGTCCAGCGCTGCCTTTGCTTCCGGGCCGAGCTCGAAGCTGTCGAACTGGAACTTCGCCTGGTCGTTCTTCAGGATCTCCTTGAAAAGAAGCTTCCCCTGGGCCGCTTTCTTGACTTCTTCGATCTTTCCGTCAACCAGCATGATCTCGTCCTTCTGCTGGGTGATAAGGGAGCCGAGGGTGGTCAGACGCTCATCGTGCTCCTTGAGCCTTTTCTGGTTCTCTTCGATAGAGCTCTCTATGCCCACGACCTTCTCGTCGATTGTGGCCGTCTCCTGGCGGACATATTTCTTGGTGGCGCAGCCGGGGACGAAAGCGAATCCGACCACCGCCACAAACCCGACCCACAAAGCGATGCGTTTGTTTTTCATTATTTAATCCCTCCTATCCAAAGCCTATCCATCTTTTAAAAACCGCATCCATTAATATTTAAGCACCTCGCGCCGAAAAAAACAAGCCCCGCCCGGCCTCGCCCGCACTCCGGCCCTCAGTAGCCCTCTCGCGTCCTCACCCTGTAATTTTTCTTGGGAATGACGATCCGGATCTTCCGGTACTCGTTCTTGAGGGGCTTGTAGGACGTGTAACCGATGATGTATTGATGGCTGAGTTCGTTTTTGATCTCCCGGAAGGCGGCCGCCAGTTCGCTCGGTCGATTGACCATGAAAATCCTCCCGCCGGCCGCCTGGGAGAATCTCTCCAGGGCGCTGACGATCCCCGCCGAGGTCAGGCGGGAGGACCGTTTGTACTCCTTCAGAAACTGCTCGCTCAGTGGAATTTTATAGCCGACCGCGAAGATCGGCACATCGATGCGCCGGGCGATCTCAACGGCCTCGTCGGGGGTCAACCGGCTGTCGTTCTCGATCCCGTCGGTGATAAGCAAGATGGCCCGTTTCTCATTTTTCCCCAGGTTGGCGAATCCCGGCGAGACGGCCACGGCATCGTTGAGCGCGGTCTGTCCGTAAGCGTCTGTTCCGTCCAACTCCGAGAGAAACCTCCCCTTGTCGGTCGAAAACGGCGCCGCCACCGCCACTTCACCGTCGGCGAAGATCAGGAGCGAGGCTTCATCCCGTGGGGTGAGGAGGACGGTCAAAAGATACCGAATCATTTCCTTGCTTTCCCTCAGCTTGTCCTGGAGCTCCATGCTTCCGCTGACGTCCAGGAGCACGGTCAGGCTGACCGGGGCCTCGAAATCGTGCTTGAAATAGGTGATTGTCTGCCTGGCGTTGTTCTCATAGACCGCGAAATCCTCCTGGTCCAGGTCGTTGATATACTTTCCGCTCCTGTCCTGGACGGTGACGGAGATGGCGATGGCGCTGACCGAGATCTGATGCTGAAGCTCCGTTTTTTTCTCCTGGGGCCAAGCGGAAGAGAAGAGCATGGCCGTCAGGAAGAGCCGGATAAGAACAGCCGGCGCCTTTTCCCGAATTTTCATTATGATCATCATCAAGAGATTACAGTACCTGAAAAACCGGAATACATAAAGAGAGAAAAAGCCGGGGTCGCATATCTAGATCCATGATTATAGGACTGGGCGCAGGGAGCCGCCCTGAGGCCCCCGTAGCGGAGGGGGCACCCATCGCCTCGATGGGGGGAACCGACGGGACTGGTTCCCCGGGGTGCGGGGGCAGAGGGCGGCTCCCTGCCCCCAAGCTAATCTCGGGAAAAGATACTTACAAAAAGCCGCGTTCAATTGAAATTCGGGGTGTCTTGTGCTATACATCGGAGTCCATTTCTTGCGGAGTGACCGACGATGAATATTCTGGACCTTGTCCCCTATTCCTTTATAATCGGAATCCTGGGGGTTGTCTTCGCCCTTTTCCTTTTTCACAGGGTCAAAAAATACCCCAAAGGGAATACCACCATGGAGGCGATCGGCGAAGCCGTTCATTCGGGCGCGATGGTCTTCCTGAGAAGAGAATATTCCGTCATCGCTATCTTTGTCGCGGTCGTTTTTATTGTCCTCTGGAAGTTCTTTTCCATCTTCACGAGCCTGGCCTTCCTCACCGGAGCATCTTGCTCGCTCTTGGCAGGTTTCATCGGGCTCAAGGCATCCACCCGATCCGCAGTCAAGACAACCCAGGGAGCCATCAGCGGCGGGACGCCTCTCGCCCTGACCATCGCCTTCCAGGGCGGGGCCGTCATGGGGATCTCGGTGGCCGCACTGGGAGTGGCGGGAATCGGGATATTCTATTTTTTCACCAAGGACCCGGTCATCATCAACGGCTTCGCCATGGGGGCCAGCTCGGTCGCTCTCTTCGCCAGGGTGGGAGGGGGCATCTTCACGAAGAGCGCCGACGTGGGAACGGACCTCGTCGGCAAGGTGGAGGCGGGTATTCCCGAGGACGATCCTAGAAACCCGGGCGTCATCGCCGACAACGTCGGGGACAACGTCGGAGACACGGCTGGAATGGGCGCCGACCTTTTTGAATCCTACGTCGGCTCGGTGATCGCATCCCTGGCCATCGGCTCCACCCTGACCCCTGTTCTCAATCACCTGGCCCTTCCCCTGGTCCTCATTGTCATCGGACTTGTCTCCTCCATCATCGGCGTCCTTTCCATCGGACTGCTGAAAAACTTCAGCCCCCAATCCGCCTTGAGAAACGCCATGTATATCAGCGCCCTCCTGTTCATTGGCGGGGCCGCCTTGGCGATAAAAATCCTCATGGGCAATTTCTCGACCTTATGGGCCGTCCTGAGCGGTATGATGTGCGGAATCCTCATCGGGCTGGAAAGCGAATATTTTACCTCCGGAAAAACCATTCAATCCATCGCCCGGATAGCCCAGACCGGGAGTGCGCCCACGGTCATCACCGGCCTCGCCGTCGGTCTCCAGAGCACGATCCCCCCTGTTTTGACGCTGGCCGGCGCTATTTTCATATCCTTCAAATTCGCCGGGCTCTATGGAATCGCCCTTGCGGGGGTCGGCATGTTGGCCACGATCGGGATCGTGATGTCGACCGATTCTTACGGCCCGATCGCCGATAACGCCGGCGGAATCGCGGAAATGTCCAAGGCAGGTGCGGACATCCGGAAAATCACCGACAAGCTCGACGCGCTGGGCAACACGACGGCGGCTATCGGCAAGGGCTTCGCCATTGGTTCGGCGGCCTTGACCGCCCTGGCGCTGTTCTCCGCCTACCAAACTGCCACCCGTCTGCCGGCCATCAGCCTGACCGAAGTCGGGACGATCGTCGGAATGCTCATCGGCGCCCTCATGCCCTTCGCCATCGCGGGCATCGTCATGAAAGCCGTTGGCCGGACCGCCAATAAGATGGTTATCGAAATCCGGCGCCAATTCCGGGAAATCAAAGGACTGCTCGAAGGTCAGGCCCGTCCTGATACGGACCGATGCATCGACATCGTCACCCGGGGAGCCCTGGCCGAAATGATCCTGCCCGGCCTGCTGGCCGTCATCACGCCCCTGGCTATCGGGTTTATCCTGGGGCCTCAATCCCTGGGTGGATTTCTGGCCGGAGCGACGAGTTCGGGAGTGCTCCTGGGCATTTTCATGGCCAATGCGGGCGCGGCCTGGGACAATGCCAAGAAATGGGTCGAAGAAGGCAACCTGGGCGGCAAGGGAACCGAGACTCATGCCGCCACCATCATCGGGGACACGGTCGGTGATCCGCTCAAGGATACGGCCGGTCCATCGATGAACATCCTTATCAAGCTCATGGCCATTGTCAGCCTGGTCTTCGCCACTCTGCTCATTTGACCGGCGGGACCCCGTTCTCCCGGGAAGCCGTGATCGTTTGCTATTCTCCCCTTTTTCGGTTATAATTTTTGACTCCCAAGATTCCTCAACCGCTACACAGAGACGGCGCAGATGAAAATAAAGGTCTGGAATACTATTCTCCAGCTCAGCAAGGAGCGCGGAGTGAAGCCGTCCGTCATCATCAACGCGATCGAGGAATCCCTACGCGTCGCCTCGGCCGGTTACTTCAGCCATAACGAGCCGATCACCGTGTCCTTCCGGCCGGAGAAAGGCGAGCTCCGGGTCTTCGCCGTCAAGCGAGTGGTCGAAGTCCCCGAGGATCTGGCCTCCGAAATCTCCCTGGACGAGGCCAGGAAAATTCGCCCCGCCGCTTCACTCGGCGAAGACATCGAGATCGATCTTCCCGCAGATACCCTGGGACGCATCTCCGCCCAGGCCGCCAAACAGGTCATCTTTCAGAAAGTCAGGCACGCCGAACAAGAAAAAGTGTATGTCGAGTTCGCCCCTCGCATCGGTGAGATCGTCGCCGGGACAGTCCGCCGGTTTGAGAACGGGAATATCATCCTCGAGGTCAGCAAGGCGGAAGCCCTCTATCCGGAATGGGAAATGATCCCCAATGAGACCTTCAGCCGCGGGGAGACGGTTCGGGCCCTGATCACCCAGGTCCAGAAGATCACCAAAGGCCCCCAGATCATCGTTTCGCGAAGCCATCCCAAGTTCCTGGCCAAGCTGCTGGAACTCGAAATCCCGGAGATCGCCAACGGAAACATCGAGATCAAGGACCTCGTCCGTCAACCCGGGGAAAGGTCCAAGGTCGCGGTCCTGTCCAGGGAGCGCGACATCGACCCGATCGGGGCCTGCATCGGAGTCAAGGGCAATCGCATCCTCAATATCAGCAAGGAACTGCGGGGCGAGAAAATCGACGTCATCCAGTGGTCGGCCCAGCCGACTTCCTACGCCAAGGCCGCCCTCAGTCCGGCCCGGATCGATAAGGTCCTCCTCATCGATGCCGGCGAGAAAACCATGCA
>JBAUIH010000435.1:0-10537 GCA_049682755.1 Candidatus Aminicenantales bacterium
GAAAGGCTATTGATCCGATCGCTTGATCCGTCAAGTGTTCACGATGTCCTTACGGTTGGAAGCATTAGAAAACTGTTCACGATGTCCTTACGGCTACCAACTAGGATTCTAAGGGCCGGAAATTGACCGGCTGTCGGCGACTAGCGGCGGGCTTTAGCCCAGAGAGCGGCGAAAACGAACCAGGCGATTGAGGCCAGTAAGAAGATCAGCTTGAAATCCGGCCCCGGGAGTCTCCCCAAGAAATGAAGGATTGCTGAAACAAGACATGCGGCCAGGCTGACCAGCGAAATCAACCCCAACCCGATTTTCGCCACTCTATTTCCTCCGGATGGCGCTCAAAAGGGTGTAAGAAAAGAGGGCGATGACATAGCCTGGGAGCCAGCGGAAAAAGAGATGGATAGGCAATAGGAAGCAGATGACGAGCGTGCCGGCCCAGACGGCCAGGGCCGTCCAGTTGAATACCCAGCCGCGCTTTTCGGCCCGGTGCTGTTCGATCTTGAAGAGCGGAAAGAACCAGTGCTCGGCGAAGACGATGGCCCCGATAGGCATCAGGATAAGCCCGTAAATGGCCACATAATCGAGGAGCTTCAGAAAGAACACAGGAAAGCAGGCGAGGACGGTGGTGATCATCCCGGCGACCAGGGTCACCCGCCAGCGCGGCCAGTTTGGTGTAACCGTCTGGAGGGCCAGTCCGGCCCGGTAGAGCGTCGGGTTGGCCGTCGTCCAGCCGGCGAGAAGGACTCCCGCGACACCCGCCAGGCCCACCGCTTCGAAGGCCATCAAACCGGGGTTCATCTCCCGCCCCACCGCCGCGACCATGATCCCCGAGCAGATCCAGGCAAGCATATGGCCGGGATACATCCCGAAGGCGGAATAGAGGCCGTATGTCCACCTCTTGGCATACCGGAAAAGAGCCAGGTCGGACAGGCCGATGTGCATAGCCAGGTTGCAGAACCAGGCGAAGAACATGATATGCCAGAGGCCGAAGTGGTCTTGGCCAGCGGCCGGGACGCCGTTCCAGACCTTGGTTCTGGCGACCTCCCAGAAGTTGTCGAGGCTGGGATGGACTCCGAGGCGCGGCAGCATGGCCACCGCCCCGGCGATGAAAACAATGAAGATCCAGGGCGAGGCGACCTCGGCGAACCGACTCAGCTTCTCGAAGCCCAGAATGGCCAGGATGATGAAAAGCGACCCGATGGCGAAGGTGATGAGCACCCAGCCGAGGCTGTTCGGCAGAACGTCGTTGAGTGATGGAGTCTTGACACGTAAGGCGAGGGCCACCGCCGTCGCCGCGACGGAGATCATCGCTCCGGCCAGAATGCAGTAAAGGACGGCGTTGGCGATATTATAAATGAAGGTCAGCCCGGGTCCGGCGATCTTTCTCAGGTACCAGTACAGGGTCAGGCGGGTGCGGACGGCGATCGGCGCGCAGATGAAGGTCCAGGAGAGGACGGCCAGGAGGTTTCCCACAAAGAGACCAACGATCAGGTCGTGGACCGTGACACCATGAAGGACGAAGAAAGCGCCGATGACGAACTCGGTGGCGGCC
Source organism: Candidatus Aminicenantales bacterium (assembly GCA_049682755.1). Classification (GTDB taxonomy): domain Bacteria; phylum Acidobacteriota; class Aminicenantia; order Aminicenantales; family UBA8522; genus UBA8522. The sequence continues at coordinate 1,550 of JBAUIH010000435.1, forward strand.
ACGTGCTCGCCGGCGAAAAGACCGGCGAACTTTCCTCCCGATTGGAGCTTGTCGGCGGAGACCGGCTCGCGGTCGAACTCGTAGAGCCGGTCCATCCGGGCGGCGATCGAGGTGAACCGGGCACTCATTTTTTAAAATATACATAAGAACGGCGTGTTATGCAATGAGGCAAGAAACCGTGACAGGATTCCTCTGTTTTTGGTATAATCGGCTCCGATGCTTACGCCCAAATATATCCTTGATAACTTCGGCGAGATCAAGAAAAAACTGGAATCTCGCGGCCCCTTCGGAGAGCTGATGGATGAATTTCGGGACGTGACTTTGCGGGAGAGGGAAAAACTTCGGGAGCTTGAAGAATTGCGGGCGAAAAAAAACAAACTGTCCGAGCAGTTCATCAGGGATAAAACGGACGGGAAAGAAACTGGCGACTTGATCCTGGAAAGCAAGAAGATCGGCGAGAAGATCGATTCACTTGGCAAGGAAATGTCCGGGATTGCCAAACGCTGGAATGAAATCATCAAATCCATACCGAATATCCCGCATGAGTCTGTGCCGGTTGGAAAGGGTTCGGAAGACAATACTGTAGAAAGGGCCGTCGGCCAGGCCCCTAAATTCTCCTTTGAGCCGGTAGCCCATTGGGACATCGGGACGAGGCTGGGCATCCTCGATTTCGAAAGGGCGGCCAAGATCGCCGGGTCCCGCTTTGCCGTCTATTTTGGCGCAGGGGCCCTGCTTGAAAGGGCGCTCATCAATTTCATGCTCGATATCCACACCAAGGAAAGGGGCTTCAAAGAGGTCATCCCCCCATTTATCGCCAACACAGACAGCTTGGTCAGCACCGGTAACCTGCCCAAATTCGCCGAGGACCTGTTCAAGCTCGAGGGCTATGAATGGTACCTCATCCCGACGGCGGAGGTCCCGTTGACGAATATCTTCCGGAATGAAATCCTCGACATGAGCATCCTGCCCCAGCGGTTCGTTGCTTATACCCCTTGCTTCAGGAGCGAGGCGGGCTCTTACGGCAAGGAAGTGCGCGGCCTCATCCGCCAGCACCAGTTCAACAAGGTCGAGCTGCTGGTCTTCTCCGATCCCGAGAGATCTTTTGACGAGCTGGAAATCATGACCGAAGCGGCCGAGGAAGTGTTGAAACGCCTGGGACTGGCCTACCGAGTCGTTTCGCTCTGCACGGCCGACCTGGGATTTGCCAGCGCCAAGACCTATGACCTCGAGGTCTGGATGCCGGGCCGGAACAATTATCTGGAGATATCGTCTTGCTCCAATTGCACGGACTTCCAGGCGGGGCGGGCGAACATCCGCTTCCGCCGTGAACCCAAGTCCAAGCCGGAGTTCGTCCACACCCTGAACGGTTCCGGGCTGGCCGTCGGCCGGACGGTGAGCGCCATCCTCGAGAACTTTCAGCAGGCGGACGGTTCGGTGGTGATTCCCGAGGCCCTTCGCCCTTATATGGATGGGCTTGAAAAAATCAATGCCGATTGATAACGTCCGGCCATCCCGCGGTTGACTTCCTCCCCGACTCACGGAATAATCTTCGCTTCTGGAGGCAGAGATGAGACGATCCTTGATTCTCATAGTAGGTTCACTGACCATCTGTCTGCTGGGCGCACATTGGCTTGTTGCCCAGAATCCGTATTCTCCCGACTCGCCGGAAGCCGGCTCGGTCGAGGCCATCGCCAATTCGGTGACGGAGACACGTTTCAGCAATCCATGGGTGTCCTATGTGCCTGATTCGAAGACCGTCGTATCGCCTTCGCGATACCTGAAGCACATCGTCGGCGCTCCCGGGGAACTCTCCAGCGTGGCGGACATATACGGATACTTCCGTGAGCTCGGCCGGACATCGCCGCGCGTGCGGGTCGAGACCATCGGGCGGTCGGATGAGGGCCGGGATATCCTTCTCGTGATCGTCGGAGAGAAGCCGGCGATTCAGAGCTTGGAACAGTTGAAACGCGCTTCGTCGTCCCTGGCGGACCCGCGACTGACCTCGCTTGAACAAGCGGACGCGCTGATTGCGGCCGCCAAGCCGTTCTATTTTCTCAATGCCGGCCTGCACTCGTCCGAGACGGGCAGCCCCGAAATGGTAATGGAGCTGGCCTATCGACTGGCCGTCTCCGAGCAACCGATGATCAAGGCCATCCGCGAGAACGTCGTCGTCCTCATCAACCCGGTTTCGGAGCCGGACGGACGCGACCGTTTCGTCGAGTGGTTCTACCGTCACCTCAAGGGCAAGACCGACTACGATCACTTGCCGCCGATCCAACCTCCGTACTGGGGTCAGTATGTTTTCCATGACAATAACCGCGATACTCATCAGGCCGCCCTCGAGACGACGCGCGCCGTTCGCCGGGCCTTCTTCGAGTATCATCCGGTCGCCGTCCATGACCTCCACGAATCGATCGCCCTTCTCCTGACCTGGAACGGCACCGGTCCCTTCAACCCGCATCTGGAGCCGATCGTCATCAGCGAGCTGTTCGACATGGCCTTCACCGAGGTCAGGACGTTGACGGGGATGGGCATGCCGGGGGTTTGGACCTGGGCCTTCGGCGAGGGTTTCGGACATCATTACCTCGAATCGGTGGCCACGAATCACAACGCCATCGGCCGAGGCTATGAGACGTTCGGAAACGCCACCGCGGAAACGGTCGAGCGCGATGTCCGGCTGTCGCGCTTCCTCAACCGGCCGGTCACGAGCCGTAAATGGTACCGGCCCCAGCCGCCTCCCAAGCGGTTCCGCTGGTCCCTGCGGGACAACGTCAACTATATGCAAACCGGCGTCCTGGCCGCTCTCGACTACGCGGCGGTTCACAGCCGGGACTTGCTGCGCAACTTTTACCGCAAGGGCTATGAATCTTGGCAGAAAGGGTTGAAGGAGAAGCCGAAGGCGTTTGTCATCCCGGCCGAGCAGGGCGACCGCCGTCGCGTCGCCCAAATGGTCAACCTGCTCTTCGGCCAGCGCATCGAGGTCGGAAGAGCGATCGGGGCGTTCTCGATCAAAGAGGGAAGGTTTCCGGCCGGGACTTTTATTGTCCGCCTTGACCAGCCATACCGCAACTATGCGCTCGACCTCCTGGCTCCCCAGAATTTTCCGAAGGATGCCGAGTTCCAGCCGTACGACGACATCTCCTGGGCCCTGCCCGTCCATTTCGGACTGGAAGCGATAGCCGTCGAAGACGAGGGGATCATGAAGGTGCCTCTCGAGCCTTGCCAGTCCGGGGTGACGGTGAGGGGGAAGGTGTCCGGGACAGGTCCTGTGTTTCTCCTTAAGGATACGGGTCAGGAAGCGTTTCTGGCCGCGCGCGTCCGGCTCGGAGATTCCAAGATCGAAATCGCTGAAAAGGCCTTCAAAGTGGGAGATAATGAATATCCGCCCGGTTCCTGGTTGATGCCTCCGCAAGACGGATTGGCGAGTCAACTCGAATCTGTCGCCGCCGAACTCGGGCTTGACTTCACAAGCGCAGTCGTTCTCCCCGATGTCGCCCGGAACGAATCGCGGCTTCCCCGGATCGCGCTTTGGCATCCCTGGGCGGATACCCAGATGATCGGCTGGGTCAGGCTCGTTTTTGACCGTCAGGGCATCCTGTATTCGATCCTCCGGGATGACGATATCAAGGCCGGACGGCTTGTCGATCGTTACGATGTGATTATTCATGGTGACACGGGAGAAGACCTGAAGAGCCAGATCCATGGCCTCGAAACCACGTTTTCACCGCTGGCCTATACGAAGTCGGCCGAGTTCCCGAGCCACGGATTTCCCGTTGCTTCAGACGATATCACCGGAGGGATCGGATGGCCGGGAATGGCCAATCTTCAACGCTTCGTCGAGGACGGAGGGACTTTGATCACTCTTGGCAACGGGTCGGCGCTGGCCCTGGATGGGGGAGTGGTGCCCCGGGTGAGGCGGGCGCGCGGAGAAAGTAGCGTCTGGACGCCCGGCGTGGAAGTCGTCGCCAGTTTTTTACGGACGAATCATCCATTGATGTACGGTTACAGCGCCAAGACATCCATTTTCCGTAACTCCTACCCGGTGTATAACGTCCGTCGGGCGGACCGCGGCCTGATCGTCCTCCAGTGGGGAACCCGCCTGCCCAAAGAAGAGCGTGACGACGGGGATGAAGCAGTGCTTTCGGGCAAAGATGGGGCCGCCAAAATCCCGGCCATGCTCGTGAGCGGAGGCATCAAAGGTGAAGACGTGCTCGAAGGACGGCCGGCCATCCTCGATATCCCAGTCGGCCGGGGAAGAGTCCTCGCTTACAACTTCAACCCCATCCACCGCGAGCTCAACCACTCGGACTACCGGCTGCTCTGGAATGCCCTCTTGAACTGGCCACTCGCGGCTTGCGGGGACGATTCGGTGCGCGTAAAATAGATTCTCCGCCGGAGGGATGGCCGAGTGGTTGAAGGCGGCGGTCTTGAAAACCGCTTTCCGGTCTCCGGAACGGGGGTTCGAATCCCTCTCCCTCCGCTCTCTATCCCCTTTGCTTTCTATCGTTTGCCGGACATCTGCCGAATTCGCTTCCCCAGTTTTTGCACGGTCTTCCGCTGTTCGTCGAGTTCGGGATGGGTATATTTCAGGGTGGTCCGGATGTCGCTATGGCCGAGCACGGCCTTGGCTGTGGCAAGCGAAGATTCGCTGGCGATGATGGTTGAGGCGGTATGGCGAAGCTGGTGGAAAGTGAAGTCCTTGACTCCGCTGAGTCTCCTTATCATCCTGACTGGCCTGACAACGCTGTTCGAATCTCGGCGGGGAAGCGCAAAGACGTAATCGCCGGAGGATTTCTGCCCGGCTATTATCTCCCGGGCGGCTGAGTTCAGGACAATCGTTTTTGTGCCAGCCTTTCTCGTTCCCAGGACGCGACGGGGCGACTTGGTTTCAGTCATGGGGTAGTAGACTATGCCGTCCTTGACATAGGACCGTCTGAGCTTGAGGATCTCGCTGAGTCTCATCCCGGTATTGAGGCCGAAGAGGATGAGGTCGTGCATGGCGGTGTTCATCCCGCGCTTGTCGCCTCGCATGGTTTCTGCGGCATCAAGGAGGGCGGCTATCTCCGCGCCGCTTAATGCCCGTCCCTTTTCCTCCTCAACATAAGCCTCGTAGTGGCGGAGCGGGTTATCGACAATGATCCGCTCGTCGATGGCCAGGTTGAAGAGATGGCGGAGGAGCTCCATATAGCGGTTGAGGGTGGTCGTGCCGACGGCATCCTTTCCGGAAAGGAGACGGCTTTCAAGTTTTTCGAGATGGCTCTTGCCTATCTCCGAGAGCGGGGAGTCGCCGATGATCTCAAAGATTTTTATAAGCCGCTGATGGTCTCGGTCGAGAGACTTTTTGTGTGCTTTCTTTTTGAGGTAGGTTTCGATGAAGTCGGAAAGCATGACGGTTTGGGATGGGCTGTAGGCAAGGCCGAAATGCCGGGCGAGTATCAAATCCTCGACCTGTTTGAGCCGAGCGGAAAGCAGACGTTCCTGGCCACGCCGGAGCTTTAGGGCCTTATAGTAAATCTTACCTTCGATCTGACGTCTGTAATGATACCAGCCGGACTTAAGATAAAGGCCCATTCAGTTTCTTATTTTGGCCGCTTCTCTTTTCAGCTCTTCGATAAGGTCTCTTATCTTCCATTCCATCATCAGCGTTTGGTGTCTCAAAATGCTTTCATAAAGCAGCAGGGAAGAAAGCTGGTCGTATGAATAATAGGGGAAATAGGGCTGAAGGATCGCTTGCGGCGGTCTGCCCGAAAGGTGCGAAACCAGGTAAACCATCGTTAAAAACTCAAGATAATCGTTCGTGAAGCTGTCGGCGGGACTTAACTGCGGCTTGTTGGCTGCAGCCTTGGCGTCGCGCTCGGCAAGGTAGGACTGCCACTCCCGCCTGTATTGCCTTGTCGATTCGCAGGAAACCATAATGAGTAAGCTAACCAATCCGACAAGACCTTTCTTCATTTAGTCTTCCCGTGTTTTATTTTTTTCATTCTCGGCTTGCCCAAGCCGGGCTGAGACAAAACTCTCCTGGCCTTTTTTGAGTTTTAAGGCCTGATAATAGATTTTGCCTTCAATCTGCTTGCGATAATGATACCAAGCGTTCTTGACGTATATGCGTATTCCGGTGATTCCGGCCACCTGTTCCGGGCGAAGGCGGCCACCCTTCGGAGCGAAGCGACGCTGGGCATTTTCTTTGTACCCTAGTGGCCGGATTGAGTCAAGGATTTCATCTTTTTTCTCATAGATTCTCCTTTCAGGGGGATTTTATGGGCGTTGTGAACAAGGCGGTCCAGGATGGCATCGGCGAGCGTCGGATGACGGATCGTCTCATGCCAGTTGGCCAGAGGAAGCTGGGAGGTGACGAGGGTGGAGCGGACGTCGTGGCGGTCCTCAAGGTGTGTTTTGTCAAGCGAAATTCCACAAAAAAATCGTCGAAAATTCCCCATGAGCGGTTGGGGAATTTTTCTTAGTTTTTCTGCCGCATGAGCGCATGTTTCATCCTGTAGCTTTCCCCCTCGAAGAGGAGGATGTAGCCGTGGTGGGCCAGCCGGTCGATCATCGCCGCGGCCATCTGGTCGTCGGTGAAGATCGAGCCCCACTTCGAAAACTCCAGGTTCGTGGTGATGATGAGGCTCCTCCTTTCGTAGCTGTCGGAGATGATCCGGAACAAGAGCTGCGCGCCTTGCTTATCGATCGGCACGTAGCCCCATTCGTCGATGATCAGAAGCTGCGCTTTCAGGATCGAGGAGAGCACTTTCTCCAACGATCCGTTGGCGAAAGCTTCCGAAAGACGAACGACCAGCTGAGCGGCCGTGAAGAAGCGGGTCCGGATGCCCCGTTGGCAGGCCAGGACTCCCAAAGCGGAGGCCAAGTGTGTTTTGCCGGTTCCGACCGGTCCATAGAGAACCAGGTTCTTGTTCTCGGCGATGAACGCACTGGCGGAAAGCTCCGTCCGGGAGAGATGCGGCGGCAGGCGCAAATTTTGAAAATCATAACCCGACAGGGTTTTGTAGACGGGAAAGCCCGCGTCCCGCAAAAACCGGGCCTTCCGCACTTCCTCCCGATTGGCCATCTCGCTGGTGAGGACGTGCAGAAGAAATCCCTCTTGGGAGGCCGAGCCTTCCTCTTCGCAAAGACGGAGGGCCGTTTGGCTGAAGGCCAATCGTCGCAGGAGCACGGAGATCTCTTCCCGCCGCTGCGTTCGGCTCACCCGAGGCTTCCTCATGACGGCACCTCGGGATCCAAGAAGGCCCGGTCATATGTTTTCAGATCCGGCCCCTGATTCGGAGCGGAGAACAGCCCATCGTAAGCGATGCGGGCGGAAATCGCCTGGAGGCTGAAGGCGTCGACGGTGCCCCGGCGGACCGCCTCCTGGAGAGATTCCATGGCGAGCTCAAACCCGAAGGTCGAGGCGCTTTCCGATAAAACCGAAAGGACCCGGCGCCGGTCGGACTTCTCAAGCGCGTCCAGATGATCGCGAAGCGAATCGTTCAAACCGGCCCGAAACGGGCTGTTGGCCCAGGCCCGCGGTCGCCGCAGAAGAGTTTGGAGGCTGGTCGCCTAATCGGCCGTGTCGGTCCGCTTTTCCCCGAAGGAGCGGGGATGAAGGCTCAGCGGGCTGCCGTTCTCTCGGTAAACGACGACGGTATGGGCCCGGATCCCGGCCGTCACCTGGCGATCCGCGTATTCCGGAGCGCTGGAGTACCAGTGCCGGCCGTCGAGACAGAACTTCCCATAGCCGTTGGTCGCGACCCGTTCCAACCGCTCGACCAGGAAGGGCTTGTCGGGAAGCGGGCTCAAATGCCGGCGATCCTCCGCCCAGAGCTCGCCGATCGTCAGCCCCTTCTTGAAATGGGGCCGCTCGAAGTCCTCTTCCATCCGGCTCAGCAGCCCTTGGTTCCACAGCTCGAGGTTTTCCACCACGGGGATCGGGACAAAGACGTTCCGCCGCACATAGCCGACCTTGTTTTCGACATGCCCCTTCTCGTGACCGGCGTCCGGGTTACAGAAACTCACCGAGAATCCATAATGGCATTTAAACCGCAGGAACAAGTCTGTCAGGGTGACCTTGTCCCGGACCCGCCGGCCGACGCCGCCGGCGTTGTCAAACACGATCCTTCGCGGAACACCCCCGATATGGTGAAAAATATCCCTCAGCCACGGACAGCCGCACTCCGCGGCTTCGCCCCCGAATCCCTGGATGTAGGCGGCGTTGCTGTTGGGAAAACTCAGGCACAGATACTTGATCGTCCGGATGAGACCGCCTTCCCGAACGTCGGCTTCCCCAAAATCTCCCTGCGCTACTCCCGGCGGCCAGACCAGTTCCAAATAACCCCGATCGGGCCCCCGCTCACGCTTCTTTTGCTTCAGATACCTTTGGACCAGGGGATAAGAGCAGCGGTACTCCTCCGGGTGTTCGGCCCGGAGCCGCTGATGGACCCTTTGGGCGGTATGCCGCTGTTTGAAGCGCATTCGTCGATCCTCTTCCAACCATTCGTCGATCTTCGGCTTCCAGGGATCCAGTTTCGAGACCGCTGCTTTCTTGACCCAGGCCTGGCCGTTGAAATCTTCTTCGCCCATGTACTTGGCGACGGTTTTGCGGTCGATGTTCAACCGGCCGGCGATCTCTCGGGATCCCAGCCCTTGTCGCTGCAGGTCTTTGATCTGATCAATCTGGTTCATTCGAAGCATGTCTCCTCCCTGCAGGATATCCTACAGGGTTTTCCCACCGATTACTCCTCATGATTTTTGTGGGGAATTTTGACGATTTTTCTGTCCATTTCCGTTTGATCATTCTGTCCATCTTCCATGTATCACAAAGACTTGTGCATCATCGACGTCCAGGATTACCTCTACGCGACCTCCCATCTCGCCCAGACCACGCTCAGGAGCCTCCTTGGGCAGGTCAATCTCGACGACCTCCTTTCGGAGCGGGAGAAGCTCAACGCCCAGCTCCAGGAGATCATCGACACGCGCACCGACCCGTGGGGCATCAAG
>JBAUIH010000436.1:0-14308 GCA_049682755.1 Candidatus Aminicenantales bacterium
GTATGATAGAAGTTCCGCATAAAAATGATGGGCTGTTGCGTAATTGGGATTCAGGGCAATGGCCAGCTTGAGCTCCTTCTCAGCGTTATCAAAATCCCAATCATTATCCCTCATAATTCCAGCCAAAGCCGTGTGAGCCTCAGCGAGGTTGTTGTCAAGTTCCAATGCCTTCAAGGCGGCTTCTTTGGCTTTCGGATACGCCTTTTCCGGCAGCCAAAAGCCGTTGTTTCCAAGGATAGCATAAGCGTCCCCCAGGCCGGCATAGGCCAGCGCGTAATTCGGGTCGATTTCAATCGCTTTCTCAAAATATCCAATGGATTTGATAACCTCTGTCTCTCCCCTTTTATTCCAAAGATCGCGGCCAAGAAGATAAAGCCGATACGCCTCGAGATTCTCGGTATAGTTTTTGACAAGGGGCGCGCTCTCTTCACCCAGCAGCTTGATCTTCAGCTCCGTGACTATGGCTTTGGCGATGTCATCCTGGATGGCAAACATATCGGCCATTTTCCGATTGTAAATCTCGGACCAGATCTGGCGGCCGTCCTGGATATTGCTGATCCGAGCTGTGACCCGCAGATTGTCCCCGGCCACCTGGACGCTTCCCTCGAGCACGTTTTCGACACCGAGCTTCTGGCCGATCTCCCGGATATCCTGGACCTTTCCCTTAAAGGAAAAGGCCGACGTTCTGGCCGGAACCCAGAGGCCTTCGATATTGGTCAGGGCGTTGATGAGTGTTTCCGAGATCCCGTCGCACAGGTATTCGTTGTTCTTGGCCTGGCTCAAGTCCTCAAAAGGAAGCACGGCGATCGACTTGCTGATCGGGGCTGCGGCGGCGTTTTTCTGGGGGGCGAAAACTTGCCGGATGACCACTGCGGCTATGGCGAGCAATAAAACCCCAAAAATCGGAAGGAGAGCTTTTTTCAGGCCAAAAGTGACAGTAATCTCCTTCGAGGTCAAAGGCTTTCTTTTGGGGACGACCCTCTCCGCCGGAGGGATTCCTTGCTCCATCCTGGCAAGCTCGGAATGAACGTCCGCCGCGCTCCGGTATCTTTTCTCTTTGTCTTTTTCCAGGCACTTGAGGATGAGCCCGCTGAGTTCAGGGGGAAGCTGGGAGTTGATTTCCGTCGGATCGCGCGGCATCTCGCTTCTGTGCTTGACCCCGATTGCGAACGGTGTATCTCCCTCAAAAGGAACGCGCCCGGTCACCATCTCGTAGAGGATGACACCGAGAGAATAAATATCCGACCGCTGATCGACCTCTTTGCCCTCGACCTGCTCCGGACTCATATATTCGGGTGTGCCGATCATCACTCCGGCGCCCGTGATACTCTTTCCTGTGAGCGACCGGGCGATCCCGAAGTCCATGATCCGGGCGTTCCCTTCCTTGTCGATCATCACGTTGCTGGGCTTCAGATCACGATGCACGACCCCCAGCCGGTGAACTCCGGCCAGCCCTTCACAGACCTGCCGGGAGATGGAAACGGCTTTTCCCACGGGAAGCCGGCCGACCCGATGGAGAAAGCTCTTCAAGTCCTCCCCGGATATGAATTCCATGGTGATGTAATGGGCTCCCTCGGCTTCCCCGATATCAAACATGCCGCAGACATTCTGGTGCCGGATCTTCCGGGCCAGGCGGAGCTCGTTGGAGAACCGTTCGACGGTTTGCCTGTCCGAGGCGATTTCCGGCTTGATCAGCTTGAGGGCGACCTTTTCATTGATCTTCGTATCGAGGACCTTGTAGACCTTGCCCATCCCTCCCCTACCCATCTCCTCGATGACCTGGTAGCGTCCTGCGAAAGTGGAGCCCGTGGTCAGATCTTTGAGCGGAGTCTGAAGCGTCTCCGTTTTAAACAGAGATAGATCTTTGGCCGCGTCCAATTTCGCTCCGCAACCCGAACAGAACAGGGACGTCTCGGCATTCTCAGCCTGGCATTGGGGACATCTCATGACCTGTGTCTCCTGTTTATTCCTCGAAATGCAGCCATTCGTATTTCACCCGCTCCATGAGCTTCTTGACAGGCGCTCTCAGAACGACAGGCCGGGCACTTGATGGCCATTGTTGGCTCCCTTATCTGTTGGACTAAGAATAGCTGGCGAAAGGTGGGAAGTCAACCACGTCAGGGCTCTAAATTCATCTTCCGCAGCAGGGCCGGATAGGCCGGGTGAGAACGAAAACGATCGTAGGTCGGCGCAGGCTTGAGCGCCGTCACGATGAGCGGATCACGCTCTTCGATACCCTTTGCGATCCACTCCAGGCATTTGTCCACTTCTCCCACGCCGACATGGGCCCAGGCAAGAGAGGACGCGGGAACATAGGTCAACCGCCGTCGCGCCGTCAATTCCTCCAGGAGTCGCCGCGCCTCGGCGGTCCGGCCGGCCCGGCCATAGTAGTTGCCCAGGGATCCCAGCGTCAGCGCATGGCCGCCAGACAGTTCGTTCGCCTTTTCGGCTGCGGCGATGGCCTCGTCGAGCCGCCCATTATTCATGTAGGTGACCGATAGAAACCAATGCGAGAAGAAGAAGGCCGGGTCTAAATCGATGGCGTGCTGCAGTTGTGCGACTGCCGGCTCGAATTGCCGCATGGAGTTAAGGAGCAGCCCCGTAAGCGTGTTGTAGAATGGGTCGAGCGGGTCCAGCTCCAACGCCCGCCGCATCTCGGTCAAGGCCTGTTCCACCCGCCCCAGAGGGTACAAGAACCACATGGCGTAACACCAGGCGTAATCGTAACGGAAGGCCGCGGAGGACAGACTCAGCTCCCGGGCCTGCTGGAATTCGCGTTCGGCTCGGGGCCAATCGAACTCGCCGCTGCCCAGGACGGTTCCCAACGCGCTGTGGGCGTCGGCGATCGTGTCGTCAAGCCTGAGCGCTTCGAGCGCCGCCGCCTTGGCCCTGGAGAACGCCTCCCGTGGATCCGTGGATCCCCAAAAGGCGCTCCAGAAGTAAGATTCGGCCAGCAGGACATGCGCCAGGGCGTAGTTCGGGTCGAGCCCGATGGCCCGCTCACAATACCGCCGGCCCGCCTCGCGTCCTTCCGGTGTCATCTTCAAAAGATGATACCGGGCCTTCAGACAAAGGTCGTATGCGGCGAGATTCTCCGTGTAACGCTTGATGAGCGGACGGTCTCCCGCCAGCCGCAGCCGCAGCTTCTCGACGATGGCCTGGGAGATTTCATCCTGAATGGCGAAGACGTCCGTCATCTCCCGGTCGAAGCGCTGGCTCCACAGGTGGTAGCCGTCGCTCGCCTTGACCAGCTGGGCCGTCACCCGGAGGCGTTTGCCCGCCCGGCGCACGCTGCCTTCCAGGATGTGTTCGACATTGAGCCGTGCCCCGATCTCGCGGACGTCCTGCTCCTTGCCGCGGAAGGCGAACGATGAGGTCCGCGCAATCACCCGCAAGCCGGTCACCTGCGTCAGGGCGTCGATGATGTCCTCGGCCAACCCGTCGCTGAAGTACTCGTTCTCTTTGTCCGCGCTCATGTTCACAAACGGCAGGACCGCCAGCGACGGGGTACGCGGGGATTCGGCTACGCCGGGAGCTGAGGTTGTTCGTCCGGAATCGCGCTCGCGCTTGAGCCGCGTCAGGTCGACCAGCAGATCCCGGGCCGACTGGTAGCGGACCTCGCGGTTCTTCTCGATCGCCTTATTGATGATCCGTTCCAATTCGCCAGGCACGTCTGGATTCAGGCGCACGGGCGAGGTCGGCGCCACGTTCAGGATGGCGTTGAAGGTCGCTGCCGAGGTCTCGCCCCGGAACGGGAGCAGGCCCGTAGCCATCTCGTACAGAACGACGCCGAACGAAAACAGATCCGTCCGCGCATCCAGCTCCTTCCCCAGCGCCTGCTCCGGCGACATGTACGCCGCCGTCCCGATGGCCATACCGGGGCTGGTCAGATGCACGGGAGCCGTCACCGTGGGCAGTCCCGAGACCCCCTCCCCTGTTCTTCCCGCCGGCAGTTCCGGCGCAAGCTTGGCCAGCCCGAAATCGAGGATCTTGGCCTGCCCCCGCCGCGTGACAAAGATGTTGGCTGGCTTTATGTCCCGGTGGATGATCCCTCTCGTGTGTGCGGCCTCGAGACCGCCGGCCACTTCCAGCGCCACCGTTAGGATCTCATCCAGCCCCATCCGCTTCCCGACGATCCGCTGTCTCAGCGTCTGGCCCTCGAGCAGCTCCATCGCAATGAAGTGCTGCCCCTCGTGCTCGTCGATGTCGTAGATGGTGCAGATGTGCGGGTGATTCAACGCCGAGGCCGCTTGGGCCTCCCGCTCGAACCGCTCCAGCGCATGGGGGTCCCGGGAAAACTCCACGGAAAGGAACTTCAAGGCAACGGGGCGCTTGAGCCGCGTGTCCTCGGCTTTGTAGACCACACCCATGCCGCCGCCGCCCAACTCCTCGATAATCTGGTAACGTCCGGCGAAGGTTGAGCCTGTTGTGAGTTCTTTGGGAGAAATCTGAAGTGTCTCCGTTTGAAACAGGGAGAAATCTTTGGCGGCGTCTAATTTGGCTCCGCAGCCTGCGCAGAAGTGAGATGTCTCAGGATTTTCTGCCTGGCATTTCGGGCATTTCATGGATTTCTATCCTTAGTCCAAGCCCATCTTTTTTAAAAGCGCATGATATCGTGGGTCCGAGCGAACCGCGACCCAAGTGGGGTGGATCTTGATTGAGATAAGGTTCTCGTCTCTTCCCTCATACGCCTTGTCCGCTAACTCGAAGGCCTTGTCAAGATCGCCCATTGCCACATAGATATGGGCCAACGCGAATGGCGAGATGTATTGTTGTTTGGATCTCGCCTCCAGTTCCTCGAGAATCCCCTTCGCCTCCTCGAGTTTTCCGGCCGTGGCATACACTTCTCCTAATCCAGTAACCATCATGAGGGCGTCGCCTGAAAGCTCCCGGCCTTTCTTCATCTCATCGATAGCTTCGGAAAAATTCTTCTTATCGAGGTGCGCAAACCCGAGCATGCAGCGGGCATAATAAAAATGGGGGTCCAAATCGAGCGTTTTATGCAACTGGGCGATTGCCTCATCAAAGCGCTGAGCCATGATATAGGCCCAGCCCAGGCTGGCGTTGATGACAAGCGAAACCGGGTCGAGTTCCAGAGCCCGCTTCATCTCCCGGATGGATTCCTCGAAGCGGCCGAAAAACGCCAAGTGCTCACCATACCAGAAGTGGCCCGTCGCATAGTTGGGATTGAGCTCGAGGGCCCGCTTGAATTCGGCTTCCGCGGCTTTCCAGTTCCAATCGTAGCGGTCGTAGACATAGGCCAGGGAATTATGAGCTTCTGCCAAAGCCTCATCGATCTCAAGAGCCTTGGCCGCCGCAGCTTTGGCTCGAGGATAGACGTCTTGGGGGCGTGCATCAGCGTAGACTGTGAGCAAGCTATAGGAGTCGGCCAGCCCGACGTAGGCCATAGCATAATCGGGGTCTTTATCGATGGCCTGACTAAACAGCTCGATCGCCCTGTTCAGGTCTTTTCCCGTTCGCTTGTTCCAGTAATAGAGCCCTTCCAAATAAAGCTTGTAGGCTTCCATATTTTCCGTGTCGCGCTTGACGAGCCGTTCTTCTTGCTCGCCCAGAAGCCTTATCTTCAGGGCTTTGACGATGGCTTGGGCAATTTCATCCTGGATCGCGAAGACGTCCTCCAGTTTTCGATCATAGGTCGTATTCCAGAGCTGGTAGCCGTCATTCACTTTGATCAGGCTGGCTGTGACGCGAAGGTTATTCCCAACAACCTGGATGCTCCCTTCGAGCACATTTTCAACGTTCAACTTCTGGCCGATTCCCTGGATATCCATGCCTTTGCCGACGAACGAAAAAGCCGATGTCCTGGCCGGAACCCGAAGATTCTTGATATTGTTCAAGGCATTGATGAGTGTATTTGGCAATCCCTCACACAGATACCCATGGCCTTTCTCCGGGCTGTCATCGACAAAAGGCAGCACGGCGATGGATGGAGGGCCGGATTTAGCAGCAATGACCCCCTTTCTCGGTACAGTGCGCCACAGGATGATCCCGGCCGCGATGACGAGCGCGATGACCGCAAGATAAGGGAATAGAAGCCTCTTCAGGCTGAACTTGACCGTGATCTCGCGGGATGTCAGGGATTTTTTGTCAGCTGCGATCCGTTCCGTGGCCGGGATCCCCTTCTCGGCCTTTTCCAGATCGGACCGCAGCTCCACCGAGCTCTGATACCTCTTGGACTTGTCTTTCTCCAAGCATTTGAGGATCAGGCGAGCGAGATCGGCGGGAATCTGGGGGTTGAGCCCGCGAGGATCGGGAGGGGCTTGCGTCTTCTGCTTGACGGCCACGCTTAGAGGGGTATCGCCGCTGAAGGGAACGCAGCCGGTCAGCATTTCAAAGAGGATGATCCCGAGGGAATAGATGTCCGAGCGCCGGTCGATTTCCCCGCCCTCGGCCTGCTCCGGGCTCATATACTCCGGCGTGCCGATCATCACCCCGGAGTCCGTTATGCCCTTGCCGGTGAGCGAGCGGGCGATCCCGAAGTCCATGATCCGGGCCTTCCCCTCTTCGTCGATCATGATATTTCCCGGCTTGAGGTCGCGGTGGACAATGCCCAATTTGTGGGCTTCCGCCAACCCTTCGCAGATTTGCCTGACGATCGGGATGGCTTGGCCAGGGCTGAGAATCCCCATCTTGCGGATCAAACGCCTGAGGTCCTCGCCCCGGACATATTCCATAGTGATGTAATGCGCACCGCCATGCTCATTGAGATCGAACATCCGGGCTACGTTTTTGTGGACAATCTTACGCGATAGCTTCAGTTCGTTGGAGAATCTCTCGATGGTCTTTCGGTCGAGGCCTATCTCGGGCTTGATGAGCTTAAGGGCGACTTCCTCGTCGATTTTCTTATCCAGGACTCTGTAGACCGTGCCCATCCCTCCCCTGCCCAGCTCCTCAATGACCTGGTAGCGTCCGGCGAAGGTGGAGCCCGTGGTCAGTTCTTTGAGGGGTGTCTGGAGGGTCTCGGTTTGAAACAGCGAGAGATCTTTGGCCGCGTCCAATTTCGCTCCGCATCCCGCGCAGAAAAGCGATGTCTCGGGATTCTCAAGCTGACACTTGGGGCATTTCATGACCCTTTTCCCCTCATCGGGACGGGGCTAGAATAGAAATTTCCAAAGAAATAGTCAAATCAGACTGCCAATGTGGAAAATATGACCGTCCCCATTTCTTTAATGAGAAAGGCGCTGCGGCCCAGGCGTCCGGGATTATGAAGACAGCTTTCATATCGAAGTCCCTTGACTATACACAAATAATGTGTATAATAGGTGTATGGTCAAGGAGGCCTAGGAGATGCAGGTGCGGCATAACATCACCATCGACGCCGAGGTTTCGCGGGAACTGGAAAGCCTGGCCAAAGAGCTTGGAGAGAAGAAGAGCTCTTTGATCGAGAAAGCCCTGACGGTCTATTTTGACCTGCTGGACCTCCAGGTCGCACGGAAGCGTCTGAAAGAGCTCGAAAAGGGCAAGGTGAAGCTAATCGATGCCGAAGACGTCTGGAAAGACCTGGGGATCTGAGTGTATCAACTTGTGTTTCTGGAAAAAGCGCGCAATGAGCTGAAAAAGATCGACCGGGCGCATCAGAAGATCATCAAGGCAAAGCTGCTGATCCTGGCCGGGAATCCGGCGGCGCTTAAGAACAATATCAAGCGCCTCAGCGGCGCGGAAGAATCCCTTTATCGGCTCCGCGTCGGGGCCTATCGGGTCATATTCAAGAAAGACAAAGCTCGGCTCATTGTCCTGGTTGTCCGGGTGGGTCACCGCCGGGAGGTCTACCATTGATTTGAATTGTCACGATAACTATTTTTCTGGGCTCATTCTGCGCAGCGGCGCCGAGTAGCGTGGGTCGGAGCGTAGCGGGTTAAACCGGTCAGCCGCCTGTCTTCGCGCCGATCTCGGATATGAGGAAATCGGCCCACCGCTCGAGGTAGTCCTCGCCCTTCTCAGCCGATGCCGTTCGCGGGTCGCCCAGGACGCCGTTAGCGGTTAGGGCGGGCATTCCCTTCTCGAAGATTATCTTCATCTCGGCCTCTCCGAGCGGGCCGGTGTAACCTGGCGAAAAGCGGTCGGCCGCGACGAGACCGGCTTCGAGCGCCAGCATCATCGAGGTCTCGTTCTCGCCTGAGTGGGCCCCCGCTTCTCCCGCTGTGACGCCGTGCCCGGAGGATATCCGCTCGAGAAAGCCGGTCAGCCCCAGAAGGTCGGTGAAGCCGGTCACCTCGACCCCGGGATGGGCTTTGCGGGCCGCCTCGATGGCCTGCTGCACCGTCGCGAAGTTGCCTCCGTGGCTCGGGATGATGATGATCCTTTTGAAGCCGTGGTGAACGAGGCTGTCCACGCAGTCGCGGAGGATAAGCGACAGCGTCTCGGGCTTGAGAGAGATCGTGCCGGCGAACGCCAGGTGATGCTCCGAGATGCCGACGTCGATCGTCCGCGCTTGAAGGGCGCGACCGAGCTTGCGGGTGACGCGCTCCGCCAAATCATCACCGATCCGGGCGTCGGTCATGGTCGGCAGATGCGGGCCGTGCTGCTCGGTCGAGCCCACAGCGAAGACGGCGGTCGTGAATCCCGACCCGATGGCCTGCTTGATGTCAGGCCAGGTCATCTCTTCCATACGGATGGTCTTCATGGACGATACTCCTCTCCTCCCCGCCGACGGGCGACGATATTCCCGGCTGCGGCGATTAACTTCCCGTCAGACCGGCCAGGCGCGCCCTTGCGTCCTCGATCTCGGGAATCCCAGGGTCGGCGTCTTTCCAGAGGTCTCGGGATTTTCAAGCTGACACTTGGGGCACTTGATGGCCACTCGATCTCCCTTTATCGGCTGGGCTAAGAATAACGAGCCCTGGCCGGGAAGTCAAACGCGCTGAGGTCTATCTTGGGAGCCTTTCCAGGATCGGCTTCCAAATGTCATCCAGGTTGAGTCTTTTGGCCCATGAAGAAATATATCCCAAATCAGTGCTGTCCAGTTAAGGAAAAACAAAAGCTTTCCATCATACACATAATACAGAAGATGAAGTCGTTTTTCGCCGTAATCGATTTGAACGCAAATTCTGATTTCTTTCATTGTAACTTCAATTATTTCAGCACATATTCACGCATAATATTCTTGATTAGACAGCACTGATCCCAAATCAATCATTTCCCCAGAGATCTTGAGCATCCCCATGATATCTCTGATGTGTTTTTCTGATGAGCCCTCTTTGAAGTATTCCATCTTCTTAATGATCACATCTTCGGGAGAAGTGAAATTGGCTTCCGTGTCTTCCAGGGGACGCATTCTCTTTATTCTGGCGAAACGGTTCTCATCGAAGGCGTCTCTCTTGGAGATCATGACGTCCACCTTCAACCCTGAGGCGGGATGAATAATATTAAACTGATGTCTCCGTTTGATCGCTTCCCTGATGGCATCTGAATCCAAATAATAGTCTTCTTCAGGAAAGCATTCCTTGAATTTGGTGATATGCCCATCATTGATCTCAGCCACGATATCGATATCATTCGTCAACCTCGGCTCTCCACAAGCAATGCAGGCGACAGCTCCCGTGATGAAATAGGGAATGTTCAGTTTTTCGAGACTTCGGACAAGATGTCTTAAGAGGTCAGATGGCTCCATGAGAAATTCTCCTCGCGACCTCACGCTGAAGACGTTTTTCATCCCATTCGGGATGAAAGGAACGGAGAAGATTGAATAGCAGGATCTTGGTTGACCGCCACAACCCGAAAGCAATCTGCAAACGTTGGGCGGGACTCTTCTTCCGGTAAATCCCTACCATGGTTTCATCAATGGACTCAATCTGCCGGCTATGCCATGCCATGATTTTTTCCGCTCTCACTCCTCGAAATGCTCCCCTTCGAATTCGACCGGCTCCGGATACCTCTTGAAGCGTTCCTCGCCGCGGATTTGGGAGGCGCTAACCCTCTTTACAGGGATCACTCTGTTCCCTATCCAATAGCCTTGAGTTTATTGAGCAAATGATAGCAATTCGTCAAACAATAGTCAAAGCAAGCCTCGGGCGAGGCTTCCCATTCATTGCGGATAAGGAAAAATAGGGCGCGTGATTACCGCTGCGCCGGCTTTTTGGCCGGCTTGAGCAGGAGGTCGTGGAAATCGAAGCTGAAGTCGGTCTCCGGCGACACCGCTCTCATCTTGGCCTGGTCGATCGTCCCATCGGGGTTGAGGGCGAAGGTGATATAAGCATCGGCCCGGAGCTCGCGGTCGCGCCATCTGATAATAAAAGTGTCATGCTGCCAGTGCTCAAGGTCGCCGATGAGCACGGGAGTCTTGGTGAAGTTCAAAACGAGCTTGCCGTCCTCCATAGCGATCTTGATGTCGCCGTACCAGGCGTCGGTATATGTGCCGGCGTATTTTTCCAAAGCGAGGGACGGCTTTGATGCCGCATCCCTGGCTCCAGCCGCCTTTTTCATGGCTTCGGCCGTTCGGGCCTCCCGGCGCGCCTTGACCTTGAGATAGGAGTCCACCCAGTCCGTGGCCGGTGCCACGAGATAGTGGTCGACGATATGCCAGGTCAGAGAACTGAAGGCTTCGCCTGATTCTTGGTTTGTGAGTACAGTGATCCCCAGGTTCAATTCAGGAAGAAGGGTGACTTTCGACAGGTAGCCGGGCAGGCCTCCCGTGTGAGTGACGACTTTCTTCCCCTGGAAATCATGGATGTTCAGGCCAAGCGCATAGCCCTGGAAATTCGGCCTAAGGGCTGCCAGTTCAGGCGGCGGAGCAGAGATCGGGATCGGTGTCACCAGGGTGGTTAGCTCGCGGGACGTCCTCTCACTATAAACCCGCGATCCGTCGGCCAAACGTCCCTCGTTAAGAAGGACGAGCATCCACTTGGCCATATCCTCGGCATTGGAGTTGATACCGCCTGCCGGATTGGTGTTGTCGCTGTCCATCGGCTTGACAAGGCGAAGGGCCCCCTCGACCTTGGCATGCGTCCCGGCGACGTTTCCTTTGTTGGCATCGGACGAAAAGCGCACCTCGCTCGTCGTCATCCCGACCTTTTTCAGGATGCGTTGGCCGACAAAATCCTCCCAGTTCAGGCCGCTCACTGTCTTTATGAGCTCGCCGGCGACAAGGTAAAGGACATTGTCGTAAGCGTAAGCGCTTCGAAAGGATATCGCCGGCTTAATGAACCGCAGGCGCCGCATGATCTCCTTGCGGTCGTAGGTGGAGGGTGGCCACCAGAGTAGGTCCCCCGCGCCCAGGCCCAGGCCGCTGCGGTGGACGAGAAGATCACGAACGGTAAGTTCCCGTGTCACGTACGGATCCCACATCTGGAACCAGGGAAGATAATCGATGACTGGACTATCCCAGGCGATTTTCCCTTCCTCTACCAGGAGACCCAGTGCCGTCGCCGTGAATATTTTGGTGTTCGAGGCGATTCCGAAGAGCGTTTGACCGTCGACAGGAGCGATTTCGCCCAGTTTGCGCACGCCATAGCCTTTAGCGACAACAACCCGGCCGTCCTTGACAATGGCCAGACTGATTCCCGGCACCTCGAAGGCTGCCATCACCCGTGCCACCGTGGCGTCGAGGTCGGGCGGAGGCTGGGCCGGCTTCCGTTGGTCGGCTTGTCCTCCAGCCCACGATGTGGCCGCCAGGAAAGTCAAAATAATGAAAAACGCCAATTGACTTCGATTTCTGATTTTCATGATGAGCAGTATCTCCTTTCTATTAAGATTATACCGTCAGGGCAGGACGCATGTCACCCAAAACGGCTCAAAGGGCCGGATGGCTTCGCTTCCCGCCACGCTTCGCTCGCGGCTTCGGCTCGCAAAGACAATTTTCTAACGGCAATTCTGGGAAGTAAAGGACGTCTAGGAAATCGCCTGCGGATAGAGTAAAATATTAGCATGGCACTCAAACGTTGTCCTTATTGCCGGGCCGTGATCGACGAAGAAAACGAATACTGTACGAATTGCGGGACGCAGCTGCTTTTCCCCGAGGACGAGTCCATCGAGGAGGACATCCCCGGGGACAAGATCATCGAAGACGAAGAAGCATAGCCTAGTCTGTGACCACCCTCTCCCCGACCCTCTCCCGTCCAGGGAGAGGGAATTTATTATTCTTCATTTCACGAATAATCAAGGCTACGTATCAATTTTCTTTGATAACGGCCACGTCCCAGGCCGGGAGCGTCATTTTCTGAGAAGGGCTTGCCGGCTTCCCCGAAAACATTTCCATTCCATCCCCATTTAATATTGCCTTTCGCATGCTGATCACTCCTTATCAGCCCCTATTTGGCCACAATCTGAGCCGGGAATAAAGCGGCCTTGGCATATTCAAAGTACACTCGCCCTCTGCTAGAGTGATGGACCATGCCGGGTCTCGAGAAGAGGAAAAGATGAAAAGCAGACAAGCTTACGTCATTTTCGTGACCGTGATCGCCGCCATCGGCGGGCTCCTCTTCGGGTTCGATACGGCCATCGTCGCCGGCGCCACCCGCTACCTCAAGGACCAGTTCGCTCTGAACTCCCTTCAGGAGGGCTGGGCGGTGAGCGTTGTCCTCATCGGCTGCATGTTCGGCGCCGGGTTTGCCGGGGTGATCAGCGACCGGATCGGCCGGAGACGCTTCATGCTCGTCTCGGCCGTGCTGTTCTTCGTCTCGGCCGTCGGCTGCGCTCTTCCCCGGAATATGTTCGAGTTTCTCCTCTTTCGTTTTATCGGCGGATTGGGCATCGGCTCCGCCTCCATCCTGGCCCCGCTTTATATCGCCGAGGTATCGCCCGCTAGGATCAGGGGCGCCCTCGTCTCGGTCAACCAGATGGCTATCGTAACGGGAATCCTCCTTGCCTACTTCGTCAATTGGGCCTTCGCCGGCATGGGCCCGAACAACTGGCGCTGGATGTACGGCATGGGCGCGCTTCCCTCGGTGGCCTTTTTCATCCTGCTCCTGCGCGTTCCCGAGAGCCCCCGCTGGCTGGTCAAAAAAGGCCGGGAGGTGGAGGCGCTGGATGTCCTCTCCAGGGTGAACGATGCTCAAACGGCGGCAGCGGAGGTCCGGAGCATTCGGGAAACCGTTCTTCTCGAGAAGAAGTCGCTGAGCGAGCTTTTCCGGCCGGGGTTCCGGCGGGCGCTGCTCATCGCCATCGTCCTGGCCATCCTGCAGCAGATCACCGGCATCAACGCCATCCTCTATTATGCGCCCCGCATCTTCGAACGGGCCGGTTTCGAGCGCATCTCGGCCATCGGCCAGTCCACGATCGTCGGCTTGGTCAACATGCTTTTCACGGTCGTGGCCATCCTCCTGCTGGACAAGGTCGGACGAAAGCCTCTGCTCTTGATCGCGGCCGGGGGCATGGGCGTTTCCCAGCTCCTTCTCGGCGCGGCCTTCAGGGTTGAGAGTTTCTCGGGAACGGGGATCCTGCTTCTCATCCTCCTCTACATCGCTTTCTTCGCCTTGGCCATGGGGCCGATTGTCTGGGTGGTGATGAGCGAGATATTCCCGACGCGGCTGCGGGGAAGCGCCATGGCCATCGCCACGGTGGCTTTGTGGGTGGCCGATTTCGCGGTGACCCTGAGTTTTCCGGTCATCGCCGACCGCCTGAGCGAAACCACGGCCTTCTGGTTCTATGCGCTGATGTGCGTCCTCGATTTCGTTTTCATGGTCTTCTTTTTGCCTGAGACCAAGCGCAAGACGCTTGAGGAGATCGAGAGGCGCTGGCTCCGCGGAGACTAATCTTCGGCAGAAAAAGCCCTGAGAGCGGCTGAGACCAGGGCGTTCCACACCGGAGCGTAGGGCGGGGCGTAGGCGGAGTCGAACCAGCCCAGTTCTTCAACGGTCAGGCCCGCATAAACGGCCACAGCGGCTGGGTCGATGAACTGGGCGGCGTTTCCTTCGCAGACCGCGGCGGCGCCGATGAGCCGGCCGGAACCCTCTTCGACGACGACCTCCACTTCAGCCCTGGCCGCTCCCGGGTAATAGCTGCTTTTGTCGGGACGCTTGGCAGAGAAGACCTTGGCCTTGATGCCCTCCTTTTCCGCCTCCTCCAAGCTGAGGCCGGTTTTGCCCAGGGAGAGTTCGAAAAATTTCAGGATCTGGGTTCCGACGATTCCTGGGAAGAGGGCCTCGCCCCCGGCCATGTTGATGCCCGTGACGCGGCCCATCTTGTTGGCCGTGGAACCCAAGGGATAATAAACGTTTCGCTGGAGGAGCCGGTGATAAACGGTGGCGCAATCCCCCGCTGCGAAGACATCCGGATCAGAGGTCCGTCCGCGCCGGTCCGCTTTTATGGCGCCGTTTTTTTCCATGTCAAGCTCACCGCGGCAGAGTTGAGT
>JBAUIH010000437.1:0-10908 GCA_049682755.1 Candidatus Aminicenantales bacterium
GAGCGCTGCGGCCGTGCCCAGCGCCCCGGTCAGAAGTTCCCTCCGTTTCATGGGCGGCCTCCTTTCTTGAACGCAGCTATCCTTTATCGCAACGGCATGCAAAAATCAACCGCTCTTTTTGCGAAAATCGGGGAGGAATTGACAGGGACGGCCGGATGTCGCAATATACTGTCTTGACACGCGTTGACTCGATATTGATTCATGGATGACTCTCAGAGCGTTCCGGACCGGCCGGTCACCCCGGCCATCTTCACCCGGCCCGGGCATTCGATCTCACGGCAGGACATCGACCCCAACGCTTTGAAGGTTGTTTTCCGGCTCCACCGGCTCGGATTCACGGCCTACGTCACCGGGGGAGCGGTCCGGGACCTGCTGCTGGGGCGGCCGGCCAAGGATTTCGATGTCGTTACCAACGCCCGGCCCGGACAGATCAAGAAGCGCTTCGCCAATGCCTACGTTATCGGCCGGCGCTTCCGCCTGGTCCACGTCCATTTCAGCGGCGGCGGGATCATCGAGGTGGCGACTTTCCGGCGGGCCGTCCAACGGTCCGAGGAGAGCGTCCCGGAAGACGAAAATCCGCCTCCCAGCCCCTACGGAACACCCCAAGAAGACGCCTTTCGCCGGGATATCACCATCAACGCGCTGTTTTATGATGTCATCAATGAGGCCGTCGTCGATTATGTCGGCGGTCTTGAGGACCTGGCGCGCAAGATGGTCCGGGTTATCGGCGACCCGGCGGAACGGTTCAAAGAAGACCCCGTCCGGGTCTGGCGGGTCCTCCGCCATGCCGCCCGCCTGGGTTTCTTCGTCGAGGAATCCGCCGAACGCGAGATCTCCGTCCACGCCCACCTGATCGCCGCCTGTTCGGGGGCCCGGCTTTACGAGGAATTGAACAAAGACCTCGCCTCCGAGACCAGACCCGTCCTGACGGCGCTCCGGAAATCCGGAATCCTGCGTCATATTTTCGGTACGGCGGGCGAAGCGTACGAGACGGATGATCTGCTTTTTTCCGAGCTGAGCTCGATCCTGGAGGCCGTCGACCGCGCCAAAACGGCGGGAGTTCCCCTGTCGCTTGAGGAGATGTATGCTGCGCTTTTCTGGCCCTGGGCGAAGCCCTTGTTCGGCGAGAGCGGAGTCGACCTCCATAAAATCCTAAGCGACACGCTGCGCGACGCCGGGATGCAGGTCAACATCCCCCGCGCGCTCCGGGCCGACTTCAGCCAGGTCTTGATCATCGCGGCCGCCATGGAACGGGCCCTCCGCACCGGGAAGATGCGCTGGTCCCTGGCGCGGCGACCCCTTTTCGGCGCGGCGGCGAGGCTTCACTTCCTGATTTTCAAAGGCCGGCCGCCGGATAAGGACGAGTCTTTTGAAACGCTGTTCCGGCAGGCCTTCCCTGGAGGAGGCCCGGAGCAGAGGCGGAGAAGACGTCGTCCTCGGCGCCGCCGCGATTTTCAGGGACAGCCCCTTTGAGTCTCTGCCTGGAGGGGGCTATCACAGGACAAGTCTCGCGCCGCTCTGGATCGAAAATCCGGGTGATCCATAGCCATACACCTGCATATACCGGGCGTTGAGGATGTTGTCCAGACGGATGAACAACTGCATGTTTCGCCCGGCCTCATAAGAAATCACCCCGGAGAGGAGTGAATAAGCCGGGAGGGTGATGGATAGAGCGGGCCAGGCCGAGTAATCCAGGTCCGTCCTGCGGCCGGAATGGTCGAAGGAAAAAGCGGCTGTCCACCGGCTCAGCAAGAAGAAGGCCAGGCGGGCCGAGAGCATGTTTTCCGGCCTCCTGAGAAGGCGTCTGTCGTGAGTTTTATCCCTGGCTTCGAGGCGGGTGTAGGCGAGGTTGATGTTCAAGGCGTTTGAGGGGCGGAGATCGAACTCGAGCTCTATCCCTTTGGTCTCCGCTTCCCCGATGTTGATGTATCCCACGGAATCGGAGAAATCGATGAGGTTCTCAAAATCGTTGTGGAAATAGGTCAGCGCGGCCCGGGCTCTCCCCGTAAAGAGCGACTGCTCGACTCCGGCGTCCCAGCCCAGCGAGCGCTCGGGCATCAGGTCGGCGTTCCCGATCGGGCCGAAGGCTGTTCCGGGCGCGTAAAGCTGGTAGAGGGAAGGGGACTTGAAACCGCTGCCCAGGCTTGCCCGGATCTTTGTCTGGGATGACTCGATGATATAGGCCGGGGCCAGGCGATAGGTCAGGGCGCCTCCGGACCGACTGTGGCGGTCGTAACGGAGACCGGCGGCGGCGTAAACACGGCCGGCGATCCGCAGCGAATCCTGAACATAGAAACCGACAGTGTCGGCCTTCTGGAGGGAGAAGAGACTTGCGTACGGACCCCAGACGCTTTGCGAAAGGTATTCCGATTCTCCCTGTTCCTTTTCATAGGTGATGCCCGCGGTCACAGTCTGGGCGGCGTGCAGGAAGATATTATTCTGCCAATCCAGAGTCAGCATCCTCCCCGCGAACAGCCCGTCCTCGGATTCGCCCGGATGGTCTTCGTCAGGACGGTTGCTGTGGGACCGCCGGGAGTCGATGACCGCCACGGCCAGCCGCTGCTCCCAGCGGTTTTTCAGGAAGAGGCTGCGCACTCTCCCCTTGAGAAAAATAGAACGGTAATCCTGGATGTTGTTGGGGTCGTCGCCGTAAGGCCCGCCGAAATTGTCGATATCGGTCTTGGCCCGAATCGAGTAGGCGGTGAGGTCGAGGTCCAGGTTTTCGGTGAGGGAAATCCCCAGCCTTCCCGAGAGCGTCCAGTTGGCATAGCCGTCAGGCTCGGAGTTTCCGGCCAGCCCCGAGTCGGCGGCCGAGATCCCGGCCGTCTGGTAACGGGTAAGGCCGAAAGAATAATCGACGGATTGCGTCGCTCCGCTGGCGGCGGCCTGGCCGCTGAAAGTGCCGAAAGAGCCGCCGCTCGAGGTCAGGGTCAATCGCGGCCGGCCTTCTCCTCTCCGGGGGATAATGTTGACGACTCCGCCCAGGGCGTCGGAGCCATAAAGAGGGCCCTGAGGTCCGCGGAGGATCTCGATCCGTTCGACATCGGCCAGGAGGAGATGGGCCAGGTCGGCCGACCGGGAGGGATTGACCGGATCGTTGAGCTCGACGCCGTCCAGGAGAACGAGCGTGTGCTCGGAATTGGCTCCGCGGACAAAAACGGAGGATGTACCACCCAGGCCGCCGTTCTGGTTGACCGAGACGGCCGGCGCACCCCGCAGCGTTTCCAGGACGAATGTCCTTTTGAAAAGGGCAAGGTCGAAGGCGGAAATGACCGAGATGGAACTCCCGATTTCTCTGGCCGGCGTCTCCAATCGTGTCGCCGTAACGACGACCTCGTGCTGCTCGGAGACAACCCGGAGCTCTTTTTTTTGCTCCTCGTCAGAATGGAGGAGGGGCGAGGCCAAAAGAAGCCCAAGGACAACGGGGAAGACGAGGCTTGGCATCGTCAAACTCCTTCGCCGGTTCCCCCGCTGCTTATCTCGGACGTCCCTATCCCTTGGGAGGCCGTCCTCAGGAATAAAAAAAACCAACCCGTTCTTCCTCCCGAAGACGGGCTGTCAAGGGTTTAAAGGAGGTCTCCTGACTCCCGGATCGTCCTCCTCCCAGGCCTTCCTTCCGGCGGTCGCGCCGAAAGTGGCGTCTTCTGGGATTCGTCCCCGGTTACAGTAGCGGGGGCTGTGTCCGCTTCTCACGGACTTCCCGGCGCTTCAAACCCTGAATTTCTAGGTCAAAGAACAGGCCTATTATAGAAATAACTCATCCCGCTGTCAAGTCAGGGAGAAATAGAGAGAGGCTGCCTTCGTGTCCTCAGGGGCAGGAAGGCAGCCTACTCAAGGGAATGGATGGATAGGTTAGCAGAGTGTATCTGTAACTCCCGGAATGGAGGAGGGAAAAAAGGAGGCGCGTGCGTCTTTCCTGAGTTTCGACCGCTGTCATCTTGGCCATCTCACCTATATATACGACTGGATGGGGTAAATAGTTGCAGGCGTGGCCTCTTGTTTGAACGCGTCAGATGGGGAGTCGCTGCGTGGAGCAAAGGGACGACACAGAAGATACAGTTGCGTTTATAATTGTCCGGATATGTTCCGGTCACCGGGTCCGGAGATGGTCACGACTCGGTGAATAGGAGAAAGCTAGAGAGTCGGGATAAACCGAAGGCGATTTCAGATTTTTTTTCCCTCTTGCAATCTCTTTTTTCATTATACCACATTTATTTCCTCCAAGGCAAGCATTTTTTTACATTTTTTAAAAAATGCTTTCTGGAAGCTTCGGGGAGCACGTTTTGTCCTGAAAAAGGTCCGTTTTGACGAAACATAGAGGATAGTAGCCGGAATAAAGCCCTCTTTCCGCCTTTTTTTGACTCTTTCGTCTTGTTTTTTATAGAATGAGGCCGGAAAATAACCCAATATCATCCCCCATTTGACAAGGAGGCCGGGAATGGAAAATAGGGATTTTCGCGAGTTCGGCCATCGGGTCGTGGACTGGGTGGCAGACTATCTGGAAAATGTCGAAAAATACGCGGTGCTTTCAGCGGTCAAGCCCGGCGAAATCAAAGCCCGTCTGCCGCTCGGCCCGCCCGCCCAGGGAGAACCCATGGAAAGCATCCTGGCGGATTTTGAGGATATTATCCTCCCCGGCATCACGCATTGGCAGCATCCCGGCTGGTTCGGCTATTTCCCGGCCAACAACAGCCCCGCCTCGGTCCTGGCCGAGATCCTCACCGCCGGTGTCGGAGCCCAGTGCATGGTCTGGCAGACTTCGCCGGCGGCCACCGAACTCGAGGACAGGGTGCTCGACTGGCTCCGTCAGATGATCGGGCTTCCCGAGGGATTTGCTGGAGTGATCCAGGATACGGCCTCGACGGCCGCTCTCTGCGCCCTTCTCTCGGCCAGGGAAAAGGCGACGGGCTTCGCCTCGAACGAACAAGGCTTTGCCTCCGGCCTGACCGTGTACGCCTCCGACCAGGCGCACTCCAGCATCGAGAAGGGTGTGAAGATGGCGGGATACGGACGGAACAATCTGAGGTTGATACCGACCGATGGCGCCTATGCCATGATCCCGGAGCAACTGGAGCAAGCCATCGCGGAAGACGAAAAGAAGGGACTGACTCCGGCCTGTGTTGTGGCCACGATCGGGACGACCTCCTCCACGGCCGTGGATCCGGTGGCTGCGATCGGAAGGATCTGCCGCCTCCGCGACGTCTGGCTTCATGTCGACGCCGCCTTCGGCGGATCGGCCTGCCTCCTGGCGGAGATGAAATGGCTGCTTGAAGGCGCGGAGCTCATGGATTCTTTCGTCATGAATCCCCATAAGTGGCTGTTCACCAACTTCGACTGCTCGGCCTACTTCGTCAAAGACCCGGGCTTGCTCATCCGGACTTTCGAGATCCATCCGGAATATCTCAAGACGGGCGTCGACGCCCATGTCAAGAATTACCGGGACTGGGGGATCCAGTTGGGCCGGAGGTTCCGGGCGCTCAAGCTCTGGTTTGTGATCCGGTCTTATGGCGCGGAGGGATTGCAGGCCTTGATCCGCGGGCACATCCGCCTGGGCCAGCTCTTCAGGAGCTGGGTGGAGGAGCACCCGATGTTCGAGCTCATGGCCCCGACGCCATTCAGTCTGGTATGCTTCCGGTTCAACGACGGGAAGGGCGATGCCGCCCTGAATGCCTTCAATAAGAAATTGCTGGACCGGGTCAACACGTCAGGCAGAGTTTATCTGACCCACACGACCCTGCGCGGGCGCTATGTCCTGCGGATGGCCATCGGCCAGCGGACCACCCGGGAGCGCCACGTCCGTGAAGCCTGGGAGATCATCATCCGGAGCGCCGAGGAGCTGTTGAAAGAATAGATTCTATCTTCCGGGCTTATATAATCCCTTTGCCTTATCTCCTTCGGGGCGGCTATCTGTTCAAAATCGAGCGTTGCATCCAGCCCCGTTTGACTCCGCGCTTGCGGTCCCCGGAGGTGTAGGGCTTGATGTCCAGGACCGGCGTGCCGTCGAGCATGTCGATCCCGGAGACCTTGAGGATATTGCGCCTCCGGCCGATGAGACGGACGACCGTCATCCCGATCGGATTGGGCCGGCGAGGGGAACGGGTGGAGAAGACACCTCGCCGGCGTCTCTCGGAGGGCGGCTTGGCGAGGAGATGACCGGAACCAGACTTGTGAAAGGCAAAGATGATAATCAGGTGGGAGAGGCCTCCGATGTCCTTGAGCCCGGCGGCATAGGCCGGGTCGATCTCGATCTCGCCCCGGACGTCGGCGAAGCCTCTTGGCCGGCGGTTCCGGCGCGGGTCGATGTCGTCCCGTGTTTTGAATGGAGAATGAACGATGCCGATGGGGCGGAACCGGATCAATCGTTGGCCAAGGTCAGCCACTTTTCATAGCCTTCGATCTTGCTCCGGACCACATCCATATATGTGTTTCTGAGCTTGGTCGTGACCGGGCCGGGCGTTCCGGAGCCGATTATATACTTGGCGGTTTGGGCGGAAGGGTCCGAACCGTCGGTGACATGGGTGATGGCCACCAGCTCGACGGCCGTGCCCGAGAAGAAGGCCTCGTCGGCCGTCAAAAAGTCGTCTTTCTCGATCGGCCCGATGCTGGTCTTGATGCCCAGGTCGCGGGCGACCTCCAGGAGGCTCGTGCGGGTGATGCCCTCGAGGATCGATTCGCTCACGTCGTTTGTCTTCAGGACGCCGTTCTTGAGCACGAAGATATTCTCTCCCGGTCCCTCCGCCACCCGGCCCTCGATGTTCAGGAAGACGGCCTCGTCGCAGCCTTGTCCGCGGGCTTCCAACCCGACGATGGTCGACTGGATGTAGAAACCGCCCAGCTTGGCGCGCATGTCCAACTGGCTGAAGTGGACGCGCTTCCAGGGTACGATATAGACGCTGACTCCGTTGGCCGCTTTCTCACCGAGATAGGCGCCCCATTCCCATGTCGCGACGATCATCTCGACCGGACAGTACTTGGGGACGAGACCGAGGTTGCCGTAGGAGAAGAAAAGAAGGGGGCGGATATACGCCGCTTCCAGCTTGTTCTCCCGGACGACAAGTTTAATGACTTCGATGATTTTCTCTTTGGAATAGGGGACCGGCATCCTGGCGACCGCAGCGGAATAGAGGAAGCGGTCGACGTGTTCGATCAATCGGAAGATGGCCGGCCCCTTGGCCGTCGGGTAGGCCCGGATGCCTTCGAAGACGGAACTCCCGTAGTGAAGGGCATGGCTCATCGGATGGACATGGGCATCGGCCCAGTCGTAGATCTTTCCCTCGTGCCAGTATTTGAGGGCTTTGGGGAAGTGGGTGTTGTCGTACATGTGGGTTCCTCCCGTCAGGGTATAGTTATAGTGTCGATGATATGATAAACGGTGGAGTTTGGCTCAGGGAGCCGGCGATCAGGATTGAGTGTTGTTTTGAAAGCGGGCCTCTTTCTTAAAAATTACCTTATCACACTTTGCCCGGGATTGTAAACTCCCAAGCGCACCAGGCGTCGGCGGTTTTCGGGTCGGGAGGGCAGGTGAGGCAACGCGTCTCGATCCGCGGATCGATCGTCCGGGCGAAGCCGCTGTATTCTACTATCCCTATCGGTTTGCAAGGGAATGAAGCCAAACCCTGGCGTTTCCGGGCTTCCTGGACGCGGCAGTTGCGCATACTGAAAATGAAGCGATGAGGGCCGACCTCGGTCGTCTCCTGGACGTTGATGTAGGCGTAGAGGCGGAACTTCAGGGCCTGAAGGAGGGCCGGAATGCCTCCCCCTTCGGGCAGGCCGAGCCGTTTCATGATTCTTTTGGCCTCAAGAACGGTGAATTTCTCCCAGGCGACCCTGTCGAGCTCCATGGCCGCTTCGAGGCCGAACCTGTCCTCGACGGCCCGAAACCAAAGACCATCGTGGGCCAGCCAGTTGACGGCCGCATCGCGAAGCAGCGCCCTGAGTTCCTCCTTGGAGAAGTCATTGATGTCTTTGATCTCCATGGTCATTATTCCCTCCCGGTAAGATTCGGCGCGAAATATACGGAACCCTGATGTCGCTTCCGGCGGATCCTCTTTGAGCGCAGCAGGGTTTCGAGATAGGGTTGAACCTCCCTCTCTGTCCGGCCTAACGAGGAGGTGATGTCGGAAAGCGTTACCGGCCTTCTATCCACCATTGAGATGATGGCTTCGCTGAGGTTCCGGCCGGCCGGATGTCGCCGCCGTCTCCGGAGTTCGGCGACCACCTCCGCTCTTTCACCGAGTTCTTTATTGATCTTTTGAAGCGCCCGGTGGCTCAGCGGGCCGGCCCATGTCTCGGCCGGCGGCCGGACGACCGTGTTCAACTGGATCCTGTCGGGCCTGATCCTGGCGATCGCTTTTTTTAGAGCCCGGATATCGGCCGGCGAATCGTTGATTCCCTTGACCAGCATGACTTCCAGCCAGATGCGGCCTTTGAATTCGCGGCGAAAGGCTTCCAAGGCCCGGATGATCTCCCCGATCTTCAAGGAAGCAAGAGGCCTGTTCACGCGCCGGAAAGAGGCGGCCTTGGCGGCATCGAGGGACGGGATGACGATATCGGCCGCGAGGAGCGCCTTGCGGACCGGTCGGCGGGCGAGAAGGGAGCTGTTCGTCAGGACGACGACCGGGATGTCCGTCATCGCCTTGATTTGCCGAATGAGCTTCCCGATGGTCGTGTTCAGCGTCGGCTCTCCCGAACCCGAGAAGGTGATGTGGTCGATCTGCGGGTTCCGGTGGAGCGCCCTGCGGACCTGGGCAAGGATCTCGATCTCGGGGAAAAAACGGCCGCGGCGGCCGGATAAACGGGCCGTCTTGCCCAACTGACAATAGACGCAGTTGAAGGTGCAGGTCTTGAAGGGGATGATATCCACGCCGAGAGAGAGCCCGAGCCGTCTCGAGGGGACGGGGCCGTAGATATGCGCAGGTTTCCGAGAAGACTTCAACATTTATCTTTATAGATGGAGATGAAGCGGCGGAGCGACCGGTCGTAGGTCCGCTCGACGGAGTCGGGGAAGAGGCAGGCGGGAAGCTCCCGCAGGCTCCAATGATAGGCCAGGCATTCGCAACAGAGGCCCTTGCGGCTGCACGGTTCGTACGTGCAGTTGCAACGGGCGAGGTTTTTATCCTGCCGGCATTCGTCCATGCGCATCTCCTCAGGCATTGAATCCGCGGCTCGAGGCCCCAGGATAAATGACCCCCGGCGAAAAGGCAAGGTTGAATCGGCTCAGGGGACGGTTTGTCTTCGAACGGAGGATGATATATACTGCTGGAGAAATCGCGAAGGTCAAGATGAAAAAAGAACGCCCCAAAGCGTCTGGAGAAAGAGAAGCCAAGGCCGGATTGAAGGCCCGCCTGCCGCGCCTGGAAACATTTCCCAACCAGTTCGCCGATTACGAAATCGTGATCGAAATCCCGGAGTTCACCTCCCTCTGTCCCAAGACGGGGCTGCCCGATTTCGGGGTGATCATCGTCCGCTACATCCCAGGCGATTCCTGCCTGGAGCTCAAGTCTTTGAAAGAGTATATCGTTGCCTACCGGAACCTGGGCATTTTCTACGAGAACGCCGTCAACCGCATCCTGGAGGACATCGTCAGGGCCTGCCGTCCCGTCAGCGCCGTAGTCAGAGGGGAGTTCAACCCGAGAGGAGGAATCAAGTCTCTTGTCGAAGCCCGCTATCCCCGCTCCGGTCGTTCCGCAGAATAACGAGAAGTCCTCCCGCCTCGGCGTCACCGATTTCCTGATGCTGCTGGCCGTCGTGCTCTGGGCGGCCAACTTCTCGGTCATCAAGATCGCCCTGCGCGAATTCACGCCCCTGAGCTTCAACGGTCCCCGTCTGACCATCGCCTCGCTACTGCTCCTTTTGTTCCTGTGGAGGAAAGAAGGAAGGCTTAGCCTTCCCAAGACCGACCTCTGGAAGGTGGCCGTTCTCGGGATTGTGGGCAACACCTTCTACCAGTTCTTTTTCATCCACGGCATCCACCGGACCACGGCTTCGAAAACCTCGCTGGTCATGACCATAACGCCCGTCTTCATCGCCCTGCTGAGCGCCCTCTTCATCCGGGAGAGAATTCACTGGGTTGGATGGCTGGGCATCCTGATGGCCTTTTCGGGGATCTATTTCGTCATCTTCGGCCGTCCGGGCGCCGTCTCCTTTTCCAGCCGAAACCTCCAGGGAGACCTGCTGATTCTCTTCGGAAACCTCTTCTGGGCCGTCTATACCGTGTTTTCCAAACCCCTGCTGGAACGAATGTCGCCCCTGAAGTTGACCACTCTCAGCCTGGCCATCGGAACGCTCTTTTACCTTCCCTTGACGGTCCGGGAGACGGCCGCGTTGTCCTGGCGTTCTCTATCGTTATCGGGCTGGGCCGCGCTCCTTTTTTCGGCCGTTTTCGCCATTGCCGTGAGCTATGTCATCTGGTATTCGTCGGTGAAACGGGTGGGCAATACCAAGACGGGCATCTACGGCAACATCACGCCCGTGTTCACGGTCTTGTTCGCCTATCTCTTTCTCGGCGAAAGCATCGGATTCGTCCAGATCATCGGAACCCTGATCATTGTCCTGGGATTCTCCCTCACCCGCTTCGGCGACCGCTGGTTCGGGAAAAGAGAGGGGAAATTCACGGTCTCTTGTCCGGAACCTCGAAAGACGTGATCAGGTCTTCGGCTTTTGCCGCCGCCAGGAGAC
Organism: Candidatus Aminicenantales bacterium; assembly: GCA_049682755.1. Classification (GTDB taxonomy): domain Bacteria; phylum Acidobacteriota; class Aminicenantia; order Aminicenantales; family UBA8522; genus UBA8522. Next base: position 10,678 of record JBAUIH010000437.1, read on the forward strand.
CCAGCCTCGGGCAGACCTTGGAGCTCGTCCCTTTCTTCCGGATGTCCGCGCAGCTGTACCCTTTACCAAAATAGTCTTCGAGCTCCCCGGCCATAGCCGCCCGGCGCCCTCAGATCGCCAGCAGGGCGAGAAAAGCAAGGACGATAAAGACGGCCAGGATAAGGAGAAGAAGAAGGCGCGTGGACGCGGGCCCGGCGGCCGGCGGGATGGAATCTTCCGCCGCTTCCACCG
>JBAUIH010000438.1:0-34443 GCA_049682755.1 Candidatus Aminicenantales bacterium
GACAAAGATAATCGTCTTCGTTTGTCTTTCGGGCCTTTCCGATGTCAGTGTGGCCGAAACCTTCGACGGGCATAAGACGGTCTCCGGGGCCGTTTCGCTCGCCGGAGCTCACTCCTGCTTGAACCGAAAGACCGTTTTGCCCATTTCAATCAGGTCGCCGTTGTTGAGTCCCGCCGCTTCGGTGATGATGTTCTTGTTGATCAGGGTGGTGTTGGTCGTGCTCTCGTTTCGGACGCTGAACGACTTCTTGACGTTGTCGTAGAAAATCGAGGCCTGTTCTTTGGAGACCGTGTCGTCGGCCAGCTCGACATCGTTCTTCCGGGCGCCGGGACGGCCGATGGTCGTGACTTGTTTATGGAGTGAGAATTCTTTCCCGCGGTCTGGACCTTTCTCGACGATCAAGTCGGCTCCGAGGCTGAGATAGACCTGGGTTTTGTCGGGGGCGGGAGCCGGCGGGCCGGCCGGAGATACCTTCTTCGTCTTGTCAAGGCCGGGGGCTTCGGCGCCCGGCCGGACTCCCGGCCGGACGGTAACCCCGGCAGCGCCTTTGGCCCTCGGCCGGAGAAGGAGTACGATGAAAATAAGGAGCAGAACCAGGAAGAGGAGGCCGCCTCCATACAGGAGGAGTTTTATGGTCGATGACAACCCCGGAGAAGATCTTTTTGTTTCTTTCAAGTAGGGAACGGCGGCGTTCTCCGGCGCCTGCAGGATCACGCCGGTAACGGAATAGGTTCTTCCCACGGGCGGGAGGTCGTTCGTGGCCACGGTCAGCAGGTCCTTGGTGCTTTCATCCCGGAGCTGGTAAGTGCCCCGGGTGGTCCCCTCCGGGTCGGCCTTGACGGCGGTAACCTGACCGATGACAGTCACTGTCGTGTTCCAATATCTGTCCTTCCGTTCCAGGATATCCCGGATCCATTCCTGGTCGGCCGCGACGGCGGCTGAGGTCAGTATCAGGATGACGGCGGATCCCAGAAGGCACATTGACAGTTTTTTCATGCTTCCTCCTTGTCAGGCGTCCTGTTTCACTTTAGATAGGAAATTATCAGCCTCTGCATGGGTTTGTCAATAAGAAAGCGGCACGAGTCCGGTTTTCAATATCGAGCGGATGGTGTATAAAGAAATAGGATGCCTATGGTGAGAAGAGCGGCCTTCATGGGGAAAGTGGTCCTGGCCGACAGGGTTCTGGAAGAAAGTGCGGTCGTCGTTGAAGGCGAGAGGATCGTCGGCATTTTTCCGTCTGCCGGAGAGCAAGCGCGCGAAGGAGCGGAGGTCGTTGATTATAGCGATTATTATATCGCCCCCGGTTTGATCGACCTTCACCTCCATGGCGCCATGGGATGGGATGTCATGGACGGGAGCGTCGCCGGATTCCGGGAGATCGCCGCCTATCAGGCCCGGAACGGCGTCACCGGGTTCGTGGCCACGACGCTCGCCGCGCCCCTGACTCAGATCAGAGATGCGGTGACGGACGTAAAGGCGGCGCTGGCCGAACCCCTGCCTTCTGAAATCCTGGGACTCTATCTCGAGGGGCCTTTCCTGAGCTTCGAGAAGAAGGGAGCGCAGAACCCGGAGTTCATCAGGCCGCTCGACCCAGAGGCTTTGGGCGTGATCCTGAAATTGTGCGGCGGACTCAAGACCATCATCACCATCGCCCCCGAAATCGGCGACAACCTGAATTTTATCCCAGGACTCAGAGACAACGGCTTGATCGTCTCGATCGGGCATTCGGCGGCGGCCTGCGAGCTGGCCATGACGAGTTTTGAGCGGGGGATAACACATGCCACACACCTCTACAATGCGATGAGCGGGTTCCTGCCGCGGGAACCGGGTGTCATCGGCGCCGTGCTCGATTCCGGCGGGGTGACAGCCGAGGTCATTGCCGACGGCATCCACGTCCATCCGGCGGCGCTGCGGCTGGCGCTCCGGCAGAAGGGAATCGATGGAATCTGCCTGATCACCGACAGCCTGAACGCCGCCGGCCTGGGCGAAGGCGAATACCGGGTCGGCGGGCTCGATGTTGTGGTCAGGAACGGCCAGGCGCGGCTCGAGGAGAGTGGCGCGCTCGCCGGAAGCATCTTGACGCTCAATCAGGCGGTCAAAAACATGATCAATTGGACGGGAGCATCGGTCCCCGAAGCCGTGCGCCTGGCCTCCTTGAATCCCGCCCGCGTCCTTGGGTTGGACAGCCGCGTGGGGAGCATCGAAAAGGGCAAACTGGCCAACCTGGCCGTTTTCGACCGGGATTTCAACGTTGTCACAACAATCTTGCGCGGCCGGGACTCAAGAGACAGGCTGGAGTTTTTGTTGCAGGGGAGGCCGGAATGAGAAAATTTAGGGAGAACGCGCGTGCCAAAAAGACTTTGATCGCGGTCCTTTTTGCTTGCGGTCCGTTTTTCTATTCTTTTTTGGTTTCTGCCGCCACTATCCCTTCGGTCGGCAACGAAAATCCCGAGGAGAGCGTCCGTCGGACGCTTTTCAGCCGGCACCTGGACCTCTTGATCGAGAAGGCGGTGTGCGATGAGAAAGGCCGGGAGATCGATGGACGGCTGGAGAAAATAATTCAGGCGGCCGGGACCACGGGCCTGACCGGGGACAAACGGGTTGTGGAATTTGTCCTCCGGGAGCTCAACTATTCGGCCGCGAACCTCGGCCGCTTTCCGGAATGCGCCTTCGACCGGCCGATCGGACACACCCTCGGCTGGTATGGCCGGACCGTCGCTCCAGGGAATATCGAGGCCCAGGCCGAGGGAAGCGCCTGCCCCGCCGGCGGGATCGGAGCCGGCTCTTTCGAGTGGACGATGAGCGGGAATTTCCGCTACTGGTTTCTGAAATCCGGCTGGATGATCGATGATCCGGTCTGGGCCGACCAGTTTCATGTGTTCATGAAGCAGGGAAGGAAGACGATCGCCCAGACACTCTCGACAGGCTCTCCGCCGACCGGTTCGTTGTCGAGTTGGAAGTGGGAATACCCGGAGGGAAAAGGGAGCTATTACGCCCTCTTTCCCAAGTCCGGGTTTTCCTACGAGCAGAATGAAGCGTTCCCGGCCAAGCTGGCAGTCACCCAGTTATCTCCCGTTATCCCCCACAACTACCGGGAGACAAGCTATCCCGTCGCCGTTTACAAGTGGATCGCCGAAAACCCCTCGGCCGCGCCGGCCGAGGTCAGCGTCATGCTGACCTGGCAGAATATGATCGGCTGGGAGGCGGTGCCGAAAACGGGTTCGGCTGAGTTCGCTTGGGATAGGAAGAGCAACGGGAACAGCAACGTGTTCGTCCAGGAGGGAAACAAAAAAGGGATCCTCTTCCAAAAAAAGGAAGCGGACCTCAGGACGGGAAACGCCATGTCCGGCTCGATGTGCATCGCTGCGGCCGAGGTGCCGGGCAAAGCGTGCGTCTTTTTTCAGGCGGATTTCGACCCGAACAAGGATGGAGGCGAAGTCTGGGCCCTCTTTTCCACGGACGGAACACTCTCCAACTTCACGGACTCCCGGACGGCCTCGGGTCAGGATGCGCTCGCCGGTGCGGTCGCCGTCAAGGTGAGCCTCGGACCCCGGGAACGGGTCGAGTTCCCACTCGTCATCGCCTGGGACTTTCCCTACTATGAGTTTGAAAAGGGCGTGAAGTACAGGAAGAAGTACACGGACTTTTTCGGGACGTCCGGCGACAATGCTTTCGCCCTCGCCGTCGAAGCCCTGGACAAGTATAAGGACTGGGAAAAAGCGATCGACGATTGGCAGGCCCCCATCATGGCCGACAAAGGTCTTCCCGGCTGGCTCAAACAGGCCCTTTTCAACGAGCTCTATATCCTGGCCGAGACCAGCATCTGGGACGCCTCGACCGGCCTCCACACTTACCTTGAGAGCGCCGATTACCTCATGTACGGGACGTTCGATGTCGATTCCTACTGCTGGCATGTCCTGAAATTGTGGCCCGAGCTCGAGTTCGGCAACATCCGCTGCTTCGCCCGAAGCGTGGAGATGGAAGACCCCAGCTACAAACAGTATCAGTATTCCATTGCCTTTCCCGGGGAGGTCCCGGAAAGCAAGCTGGACTACTACTGGAACACGACCAAGGTCTACGGCATGATGCCGCACGACCTCGGCTCGCCCCGGCTCCGTCCCTGGGTGGTTTTGAACGGATTCGACTGGCAGAACGGGAACGTCTGGAAAGACCTTAACCCGAAGTTCCCGCTCCGGGCCTACCGGGATTTTCTGGCCGGCGGGGCGAAGGATATCGCCTTCCTGAGGGAGGCCTTCCGCGCTTCGATCATCGCCCTGGATACGCTGGAAGAGCGCTTCGGCCACCCCGACACCCACATCCCTTTGAACGAAGGCATCCCCGACCAGACCTATGATACCTGGAGGATGGAGGGCGAGAGCGCCTATGTCACGATGCTCTGGCTGGCCGCCCTGAAATCGACCTGGACGATGGGGCAACGGCTGGCCGAGCACGGCGTCGCCGAGATCAACGGCCAGGATATCAAGGCGATCATGGGGAAATATCGATCCTGGTTCGAGGCCGGCCGCGCGGCCCTGCAGAAGCTTTGGGACGAGAGCGGCGGCTATTTCCACATCGACGCCGCCACCGACGATATCATGACCGACCAGCTTTTCGGCGTCTGGTATGCGGAGATGCTCGGCCTGGAAGGTGAGGAAACCGGGCGAATCATTCCCCACGAGCAGGTCCGCCGGGCGCTGCGGACGATCTTCGAGAAGAACGTCATCGGCTTCGGAGGCGGCCTGATGGGCGCGGTCAACGGCCGGAAAAACGACGGCCGCCAACTCTTCAGTCAGCAGGGAGACGAGGTCTGGGTGGGGACGGCTTACGCCTTCGCGGCCAACTGCGCCCTCCACGGCATGCGAGATGAGGCGCTCCGCACGGCCTACGGAATTCACCATGTCGTTTACAGCCCCTTCGGACACGGCTATTTCTTCAAGACCCCGGAAGCCTATCTCAATCCTGAAGAACCTGTTTGGAACAACCCGGCGGTCAAGAACGGCGAGCGCATCTTCCGGGCGATGAAATATATGCGTCCCGGAGCGGTCTGGGCCCTTTACGAGGCGCTGTTGAAAATCGCGTCCTGAAACGTTATCTTAGTATTTGGCTGCCTTGAAATCGAAAATGACCCTGAGAAAAGCTCTTCTCATTGCGGCAGCTCTGGCCGCCGGAGTCATCCTCTGGGTGTTTCTTCGGCCTGAAAAAAGCCCGGCAGCCCGTCTGGAGAAGCTTTGGTCCGAGCGCGGCGTCGAGAAGCCCAATATCATCCTGATGACGCTGGATACGACGCGCGCCGACCACCTGGCCTGTTACGGCTATCCCGACGTGAAGACTCCCCACCTCGATTCTCTGGCGCGCCGGGGAGTTCTCTTCGAGCAGGCCGCTACGACGTCGCCGCTGACACTTCCGGCCCACTGCTCGATCATGACGGGCATGTACCCGACCTACCATAACGTTCGGATCAACGGGAACACGGCCCTCAACGAAGAGCAGACAACGATCGCCGAGGTCCTTTCCGCCCGGGGTTACCGGTGCGGGGCTTTTATCGCTGCCTTCGTCCTCGACGGGCGATGGGGCCTCAACCAGGGATTCAAGCATTACGACGACCAGTTCGACTTGAAAAAATACAAGCACATCGACCTCGGAGCCGTTCAAAGGCCGGGCAACGAGATCATGGACGCCGCGCTCGATTGGTTGGAGAAGGAGAAGGACTCGCCGTTCTTTGCCTGGATCCATCTCTATGATCCCCACACTCCCTATGAACCGCCGGAGCCTTACTTGTCCGAATACGGCCCGAGGGGCCTTGCCGGATTGTACGACGGCGAGATCGCTTTCATGGACGAGCAGATCGGCCGCTGCCTCGGCTGGCTCGAGAGAAACGGCCTGAACAAAAACACCGTGCTCATTCTCGTCGGCGACCACGGCGAGGGATTGGGGAGTCACGGCGAGGGAACGCACGGCTATTACATCTACGACTACGCCGTCCACGTGCCGTTCATCGTGGTGACGCCCTTCGAAAGCCTGCAAGGGGTTCGCGTTCCCTCCCAGGTCCGGGTCGTCGACATTTTCCCCACCCTCATGGAGCTCGCTGCCGTCGGCCCCCCTCTCGAAACACAGGGCCGCTCACTGCTCCCGGACATGTTCAGGCCGGAGAAGGAAGAGGACGGTTTCGCCTATTCAGAATCCATGTCGCCTAACCTTCAATTCGGCTGGAGCTCTCTCCATGCCCTGCGGACAACGAAGTACAAGTATATAAACGCTCCCAGAGCGGAGCTTTATGACCTCTCCCGGGACACCGGCGAGCAAATGAACCTCTTCGCGGAGTATCCGGACGTGGCCCGGAAAATGAAGCAGGCGCTGGACCGGCACATGGAGGAAACGGGCCGGGACGCGCCGGCTCCCCAGGCGGCCAACCTGGACAAGGAAACCATGGAAAGGCTGTCCGCGCTGGGCTATATTGGGGCTCCGGTGGCGGCCAAAAAAGCGTCCGCCGAGACGGGGCCTTTGGCCGACCCCAAAGACAAATTCCCGGTTTTCCAGGCCGTCACGGCGGCCGGCGAATTGGTCCTGGAACAAAAATATGCCGAAGCCGCCGCCAAGATTGAGTCCGCACTGAAGGACGAGCCGATGATCCCGCAGGCCCTGATGGTTCTGGCGACCTGTTACGTCGAGCTGGGAAGAACAGAGGAGGCGAAGGCCAAGCTCGAGCTCGTCTTGAAAGAGGACCTGGAAAGCATTCCCGCCCTGATCAGCATGGCCAATATCCTGCTCGATGAAAGAAAGGACGACGACGTCATCGCCCTCTGCAAGCAGACGCTTTCTCTGGACGAGCGGAACACGCAGGCCCATACGCTCATCGGCGAAATCCAAATGGGAAGGCTCAACTACAGCGAAGCCCTCCCGCACCTCGAAAGAGCGGTCGAGATCCAGCCGAAAGTCGCCCGGACCCGCCTCACCCTGGGTGCCTGTCTCCTGGGCCTCAATCAGTACGACAGGGCGGAAGCGGAGCTCAAGCAGGTCATCCAGGAAGCGCCGAAACACCCCCTGGCCCATTTCAACCTGGGGCTTCTCTTTGAGGAGACGGAAAGGCTGGAGGAAGCCCGGGCGGCTTATATGGAGGAAGTTTCCAGCTATCCGGGTGAGTTCAAGGCCCGGTTCAACCTCGGAAAGCTCCTCTTCAAGCTCGGAGACAGAGCCGGATCCCTGGAGCAAATGCGGGAGGTCGTCAAGCTCACCCCCAAACTGGCGGAAGGCCGCCTCCTCCTCGCCCGCGGCCTGCTCTATGAGGACGTCCCCCTTGAAGAGGTCCAGGCGGAAGTGGAGCAGGGGCTCTCCCTGGCAGAGACGGACGACCTCAAAGCCCTCGGATATTTTCTCCTGGCCGATATCTTTAACCGCCGCCGGGAGCCGGAGAAGGTGAGGGAGGCCCTGAGAAAAGCCAACGCCTTCAAATCCAATACGGATAGGAGCGTTCGATGAGACATGCCATCCACCGATACGTCCTGGTTTTGATCGTTGTTTTTGTCTTGGCCCAGCTCCATTCCCTTTACGGCCAATACCGCGAATACTACTTCTACGGGAAGGTTATCGACCCTCAAAAAGAACCGCTGGCTGAAGTCGAGATCCTGCTCCGGGATGTCGAGACGAGCCGGAGCTACAGCGTCCAGACCAACAAGAAGGGCGAATTCAGATTGGCCGGCCTCCCCCACGGCATCTACCAGGTCACCTTCAAGAAGGAGGGGTACGCCCCCAAGGAAGACGAGTGGAGGTTCACGACGCCCCAGGACACGATGCAGAAAGTCGAGATCCCTCCGGTGACGCTCGTCTCCGAAACGGCACTCCAGGAAGCGATGAAGATGCAGGAGATGCAGGGCGCTGTCAAGGAGGCATTCGAAAAGATCCGGCAGAATGATTATGACGGCGCCATCGCTACGCTCAAAGACGTGTTGGCCGAGGAACCCAAAGACCCCAACGCCCTCTATCTCATCGGGCTGAGCTACTCCAAGAAAAAGGTGTATACGGAGGCCGTCGAGGCCCTGACGCGGGTCATCGAGCTGGTCCCGGACTTCGCCCCGGCCGAGTTCGAGCTGGCCGTCAGCTATCAGAACCTGGATGAAAAAGACAAGGCGCTCGAGCACTACAGGAAAACCCTCGAACTCGATCCCGGCAATCCCGATGCCGCCTATAACGCCGGCCTGATCCTCTTCGGGCGGAATGAAGTGGATGAGGCCCTGGCCCATTTCGAGAAGGCGTTGAGCCTGAGGCCCGGTGACTCGGCTCACCTGGAGATGGCCGGGAGATGCTATATCAACAAGGGGGATTTTCCGAAGGCCATCGAGTATCTGGAGCAGGCCAAGAGCGGCCTTACGGACCAGGAAAGGCTCGAGTTCTTGGAAAGCTTGATTTCCAAACTCAAGGAAGAAATCAGCAAATAAGCTCCGCCATCAGCCGGCAGATCCGACTTGACAAAAGGAAGTAGAAGTCATATGAATGATCTGTAGAGATGTGGCGGGAATATTTATTAATGAATACAGGTGTTGATATGAATAGGGCTGCCTGGAAGGAGGTGGAATCACGGTAATCTCAGCGAAAAGGCTTAGGGTTGTTTCTGCCGGATCTTCCGGAAGAGACAGGGTTTTAGGCAGGGAACAAAGACAGGAGGGAAAAGTGCTTAAGTTAAAAAAATTCCTGTTCGTGACTTGCTTGCTCATTCTTTGCTTCAGTTTTATGAGTGTGAGCGTTGTCCGTGCGCAGTCGGTCCTGGAGGGCAAGCTGACGGGGACGGTCACAGATGATAAAGGTGAACTCCTTCCCGGAGTGACGGTAGAGATTACAGGCCCTACCATAATGGGAAAAAGGTCCGCCGTCAGCTCGGCAAGGGGAGTTTTTGTTTTCCTGACCGTTCCTCCCGGAACGTTTACGCTGACCGCCTCGCTGCCCGGGTTTAAAACCTACGTTCAGGAAGATATCATCCTCGGAGCGGGCAGCGCCGTTGATATCAATGTGGTCATGCAGATGGGTGCGATCGAGGAGCAGGTCACGGTCATCGCTTCGAGCCCGATTGTCGACGTCAAGACCTCGACGGTCGATTCCCGACTGGACAGCGATCTGCTGGCCAGATTACCGACTAGCCGGGATGCGTTCTACGACCTGTCCTTGACGACGCCGGGGATGTTCGACGTCGCCAGCTCGTCGGGCTGGCTTCCCAGTCCGACGGCCTACGGCGGCTCCAGCATGGAGAACGTCTTCCTGGTCAACGGGGTCAATACCACCAATCCCCGCGGCGCCGCCTTCGGGTCGCTGGTCAAGGTCAATTACAACGCGGTCGAGGAGGTCCGGATCGTGGCCCTCGGCTCCAAGGCGGAATACGGAAGCTACTCCGGAGCGGCGATCGATGTTTTGACCAAGTCCGGAAGCAACACCTTCCACGGCAATGCCGCCTACTATACGGAGATCAAGAGCTGGTTCGATACCAACCAGCCGGCCTATGGTCAAGTTCCGGGCAACAGTTGGCTCTTCGTCCAGGAAGGGGATGTCCTCGCCGGAACCACGAAAACCAACTGGGAAGGAAACTTCACCCTGGGCGGACCCATCATTAAGGACAAGCTCTGGTTCTACGGCGCCTTCGATTATATCCGGGCCGACTCGCTGCCCGTGAACTGGAGCCTGCTCAATACGTACACGGGCCGTTATCTGGATGCCAAGATCTCGGCGGAGCCCTTCCGGAACAGCCGGACCTGGGTGAACTACCATTACGAGCATAACACCTCGACCGGCTGGAGCTGGGGCTCGGAGCCGGAATGGGACACTACCATGACCTACGGTCCCACGACCTACAACCACACGGCCTCGGCCCAATGGCAGTACCTGCCCACGAGCACCGTGATCTTCACGGCCAAGTACCTCGGATTCTGGACCGACGACCAGCCGCATATTCCGGAGGACGGTGTCGGCCATCCCGGCTATATCAACTGGTGGAAGTGGGGTACCCAGTACGGGATCGCCGGGGATTTCCCCTATGTGGAAGCCCAGAAGTCCAACCGCCAGACTTTTCAGGCGGACATGTCCTACTATGCCGAGGACTTTCTCGGGGAACACGACATCAAGTTCGGTGCCCAGTACACCAAGGGCCGGGGCAACTGGATGGGAGGCTATTTCCAGAACTACGCCAACTTCACCTATCCCCTGGGAGGCTGGTGGGGATATGACACCGGCCGGATAAATATCGACTATCTCAAGGCTTATACCTGGTACGCCAACAATGCGGTCCAGGACGGCTTGCTTCTTTACAATAACAAGGTCGAGATGAACCCGTTTCTGACGGTGCGGACCGCGGATTCGCTGGGCTTCTTCATCGATGACCAGTGGTCGCCGACCAAGCGCCTGACTCTGAACCTGGGCCTCCGCTTCGACCGGATGACGACGAAGTACGGCGAGGGGAAGGTCTATGATTATGTGAGCTCTCCCGAGGAGATCAATGGGCCTCCTCCCGTCCTCCGCGACCGGGCTTCGACCAATAACATCTTCGATTTCAAGACGTTCTCCCCGCGTATCGGCCTCACCTACCAGTTGACGGGCGACGGGAAGACGGTCTTCCGGGCGAGCTACGGCCGTTATTACATGCCGCTGGCCGTGGAGTTCCTCCGCCGTTTCGGCCCGGATATGCAAGCTATGAATCTGTACTATCAGATCTACATGATCCCCTGGGATATCGCCGACAGTAACGGCAACGGCTATATCGAAATCTACCCCTTCGGTGGCAATCCCAGCGAACTCCAAGAGGCCGTAAGACAGATCTATGGCCGGGATCCTATTGAAGAGAGACTGTCACAGACAGACCCTTCCTGGACGCTCAATGTCGCGCCCGGCGTCAAGGATATGTACACGGACCAGATCTCGTTGAATATCGAGAGGGAGCTCGTCAAAGACTTCTCGATCAGCGGGACCTACATTTACAAGCACGCGGCCAACTTATTCGTCAATGTTCCCATAAACAGAGAGACCGGGCAAGAATGGGAGTACGAGAGGGTTCCGTTCGAGATAGAGCCCGGAAACACTGTCGATCTCTACAGCATCGTTCATAAAGACTACAACGGGGACGGTGTCGTAGACGGCTCGGACATCGCCTGGATCGGAGAGAATAATACTTTTCGTGTCGAGAACCAGCAGACGTATGACGGGAAGAAGCCGCAGAGGACCTATCAGGCGATGCAACTGGTCTTGAACAAAAGATATTCCAACCGTTGGCAGGGCCTGGCCTCGGTCGTCTACTCCTGGTCCAACGGGACGGCCCAGAGGACGATGCGGCAGAACGACAACATGATGGGCCCGATGGTCACCGATGACACCTGGATGGGCAACCTCAACTACACCATCAACAACATGGACGGGCCGCTGCCGTTCGTGCCCAAGTTGGAGGTCAAAGCCTCGGGTTCCTACACAGTTCCCTACGTCGATCTCGACCTCGGCCTCCGTTTCAGGCTCCACACCGGCCGTCCTGTTTGGGAGTGGGTCGGCTATCCCACGATCACCCAGTGGAGCGCGGCTGGAGCTGAAGGCGCCATCAATCCCGGCGGGCTCGTCAGGGTCATCACAAACACGGAGCCCACTTATTTGCCGACCCTCGCTGTCTTTGACATCAGGCTCGAACGGGCGTTCAGGATAAGGAGCTACGGTGCTGTCCATGTCGTCCTCGACGTCCTCAACCTCTTCAACAGGGCGAACGTGACGAACATCGATATTGGAAATTGGGGCCGGATCACGGGCATCACCGACGCCCGCCGGTTCCGCCTCAGTTTCATGTACCAGTTCTGAGCTGAAACACGTATTCGGCCTCAAAAGCCTGGAGGGTGGAAGCCCTCCAGGCTCTTTTTCTAGGTGAGGCATGGTCCATTTCGCCTTCCTCGATTGGTTCTGGGTCGTCACCTTTATTCTCCTTATGACCGTCTGCGGTGTCCTTTTCTACCGGCTGGGGAAAAGATCGATGGCCGATTTCTTTCTGGCCGGCCGCGGCCTCCCCTGGTGGCTGCCCGCTACGTCGGTGTACGCCACCCATACCGCCACGGACACACCGATCTGGGTCAGCGGCGTCATCTACAAGTACGGGATGAGGGGGATCTGGTACACCTTCTTTTCGGCCTGGTGCGCCATTTCCGCTTTTGCTTCGACCCGCATCTTCCGGCGCTCGCTCGCCTACACCCAGGCCGAGTGGCAGACGCTCCGGTTCTCCGGGATGGGGGCGGAGCTGCTGCGCGGCTGGATTGCCGGCTGGCAGGTCTTCATGAACATGTTCGTCCTGGGCTGGGTCGGCATGGCCATGGGTAAACTCTGCCACTACCTCTTTAACTGGCCGGACTGGCTGGGTCTCGTCCTCTTCTCAAGCATCTGCGCCATTTACGTTCTGGCCGCCGGCTACTGGGGTGTGGTGATGTCGGACTTCCAGCAGGGCGTCATCGCCTTCCTGGTCATCGTCATCGTCTCCTTCTGGGGGATCGCCGTGGCCGGCGGGCCCCGGGGGATCATTACGAAACTCGACGCCCTGGGGGAGAGCTGGCGGCTCAACCCCTTCGCCTTTTCCGGCTTTTCGACGGGCGATTTCCCGCTCGTTTGGTTCCTGACCATGCTGGTCATCGCCGTCATCGGCGGGTTCGGCATGGGCACGGCCATCGACTGGTACCCGGAGGCCCAGCGCATCCAATCGGCCAAAACGGTCCGCGACGCCAGCTATTCCATCTGGTCGGGGACGGCTCTGATCGTCGTCCGGAACTCCATCTGGGCCGTGGCCATCATGGGATTCTTCGTCCTCTATCCGAACATCCAGGAGACGGCTCAGTATGAGATGGCCTGGTATAGGATCGGGTTCGAGTACCTGCCGGTGGGTATGGTCGGCCTGTTCTTCGCCGCCGTCGTGGCCATCCACCTGTCCACCATCTCCGCCCATCTCAACCTCGGGGCCTCCTACGCCACCCGCGACCTCTACCATCACTATTTCAAGCCCAAGGCCAGCGAGAAGGAGTTGGTCTGGGTGGGGAGGATCTCGCCGCTCATCCTGCTCCTGGGGTCCTTTCTCTACGGGGCGATGATGAAGGAGATCACCCAGTGGCTCATCTTCGCTCTCTGGATTATGGCCGCCGGGATCTGGCTGCCCTCGATCCTCCAGGTCGTCTGGTGGCGGTTCAACTCCTGGGGGTACCTGTCTTCCTGGATCGCCAACCTGGGGTTGAGCTGGCTGGTCGTCTGGGTGCTTCCGGAATTCCGGATCATCCCCGTCCTCCCGGACTATCTTCAGTTCTGGCTGATGATGGTCCTGGGAGCGCTGATCTATCTGCCGATCACCTTTTTGACGAAGCCGGAGGACATGGAACGGTTGGTCAAGTATTACGTCATGTCCCGGCCGCTGGGCTGGTGGAAACCCGTCCGGCTGGAGGCGGAGAGAAGCGGGCTTCTGGCTGCGGCCGCGGGGCCGATGGAAGGAGGGAACTGAGATGCTCGGGATCAAACGGCGCTGGACGGCGGCCGAAGCCGACCGCTGGACCAAAGAAGATTACATCGTTTTCGTCATCTCCCCCCTTGTCTATGTCCTGCTGGCCGTGGGGACGGCGCTCAGCCTGTTGCTGCTCTGGTACGGATGGGTCCTTTTGGCCTTGGGGATTGTCCTCATGCTGGTCATGATCTGGATCATCGATCCCAAGCTCAAGGCCATCTCCGAGGATTACGAGGCCAAGCAGAAAGAGTACCTCGAGGACCTGGAAAGGATCGTCCGTTGGGAGGAATGAGATGAAACAAAGCCTGGCCGTGGTCATCGGGATGAGCATCGCCTATTTTTTCTCCTTTCTCGGGTTGCTGCTCGCCTATTATTCCTACCGGAAGAAGCGGCGGGAGAAGAAGGAGTAGCCATGGTGGGAATCATCGTTCCGGCCCTGATTTTTCTTGTCTCTTTCGTCCTGACCTATTACCTCTACCGCCATTTCTCCCGGAAATAGGGAACGTCCCAGGTTTGAAGAAATGAGGGAAATCCGCTAGATTAATAGAGATGGACTTTCGTCACGGCTTGACCTGCCTCCTCCTCTTTGCGGGGTTCTGCCTGCCCGCCGCCGCGGGCCAGAAAAAGGCAGAAACCAAGCTGCCGGAACAGTACCGTATCTGGCTGGAGGAAGAAGTCATCTATATCATCACTAAAACAGAGCGGGATGTCTTCCGGAAGCTCGAGACAGACAAGGAACGGGATATTTTTGTCGAAGCCTTCTGGAAGCATAGAGACCCCACCCCGGGGACGCCCCAAAACGAGTTCAAGGATGAGCATTACAAAAGGATAAAGTACGCCAACGAATACTTCGGCCGGGGGACGCCGCGGCCGGGTTGGATGACCGATCAGGGAAGGATCCATATCATCCTCGGCCCGCCGCGGAACATCGAGGATTTCACCGAGATCAACGGCGTCCACCCGGTCCGGATATGGGCTTACGACGGCGACCCCGCGTATGGCCTGCCTACAGGGTTCAATATCATCTTTTTCAAAAAGCACGGGATGGGAGAATTTGTCCTCTATTCACCCGTGGATGACGGGCCGGAAAGCCTGCTCGCCGATTGGGGGACTGGACTGACGGCCGAATATATGCAGGAAAGCAGTCGACAACTGAGCGCCATCCAGCAATTGGCCAAGCTGGCCCCCAACCTGGCCTACCAGACTCTTTCGCTCATCCCGGGGGAAAGGCCCGCGTCCGGAACCGTCTCGCTCGCTTCGACACGGCTGCTCGGCAACGTTTTTTCTTATCCTACGAAAAAAGTTGAGGATACATACGCGGAGGCGCTGCTCAAGTACAAGGATGTCATCGAGGTCGATTACTCGGCCAACTACATCGCCAGCGATTCCTCGCTTTATGTTATCAAGGATGAGACCGGGCATTTTCTGGTCCACTATTCCGTCGAGCCCCGCAAGATTTCTGTTGATTCTTACGGCGACAAGTACAGCGCGCACTACGAGCTCGACGGCCGGGTTTCCGATGTTGATGGGAATACCATTTTCCAGTACATGAAAGAGTTCCCGCTGAGTTTCAGCGGGCCGGAAATTGAGGACCTGGGCGCAAAATCGCTGGCCATCCAGGACCTTTTTCCCCTGGTGCCGGGAACCTACAAGTTCGACCTCCTGCTCAAGAACACGGTCTCCAAGGAATTCACGACGTTCGAAGGGACGATCCGGATACCGGAAGAAAACGCCCTGCCCGCCATCACTCCTCCCGTGTTGGGATACAAGCTGGAGAAAAGCGCTTCGCCGGCGGCCGAGCACATTCCTTTCCGGGTCAAGGCCGGCCAACTGCTGACGCCCGCCCGGAAAACGTTCACCCGGAAAGAGAACCTGGTCGTGTTCTTCCAAATCCTGGGGCTGTCTCCTGAACTCCGGTCTGCGGGACAACTGAAATACGAAATTTTCCGCCAAGACGCCCTGTTTTCGAGCCGGACAGAAAACCTGAACGGTTATCCAAGCGCACCGGATTTTCTCGAGGTCTTCCCTCTCCAGGATTTTCCTCCTGACTACTACAAAATCAGAGTCTCTGTGCTGGACTCCAGCGGGGTCGAGTTCCTGGCCCAGGACGAAGACTTCGAGATCACCGCGGCCCCGGGCATCGGCCGCCCGCTCATCGTCTCCAAAGTCATTCCGGCCTCCGGCGCCGAGGAATACGATTATGAGGTAGGCCTCCAGCTTCTCAACCTGAAAAGGAACAAGGACGCTTTGGTTTTTCTCGAGAAGACGTACGCCAGGAATCCGGAACAGCTCAGATACGCGTTGGGTTTGAGCCAGTGCCTCTTCATCGAGGGCCAGTTCCAGAGGGTCAGAGACATCCTCAGCCCATGGAGAGGGGAGAAGGCGACCGATCTGGTCCTCTACTTCCTCGGGAAATCCGTTCATTCCCTGGGCCGTCTGGATGAAGCGATCGCCGATTACTCAGACTATCTCTCCCGGTTCGGGCTGAACCTGGAGATTCTCAACCTCCTGGGAACGGCGCATTTCCAGAAGGGCAACGCCGCCGAGGCCCTCCGGGTTTGGAAAAGGTCACTTGAGATCAATCCCGGCCAGGAAAACATCAAGAAACTCGTCCAGTCCCTCGAGGATAAGACCAAGCGCTGATCCCTTCTCGCCCTTCCCCATCCTCCCGGAAGATGCTGCCCCAGAGAGAAAAATTCGCTGTCTTTTCGGGTCCGCCCGGATATAATAATTTTCCTGGTTTTCCCAAATTGGAACCGGAGAAAAGTTGAGGAGAGAATTCCCATGAACAAGGAAAGCGCCTTCGTCATGGCCCTTTCGCTGGTTCTATCTTTGGGAGCGTCCGGACAGGCCGAAGAGCCGAAAGAAGAGCCGCCCCATTGGAAAGGGGACGTTTCTCTCGGGCTGTCCCTGGCCCGCGGGAACGCGCGGTCCTCCAGCTTCTCCTTCACTTTCGCGGCCGACGGCCCGGTCAATCAAGCGAATACTCTGATGTGGGCCAACAAGGCCATCTATCTCTTCGGTGAAATGGACGGCGAAACGAGCGCCGAAAATCTTCTGATGGCCAGCCGCCTTGACTGGCTGCATTCCGACCGGTTCTATTCCTATTATGAGCTCCAGGGGATCAGGGACCGGTTCAAGAACTACAGCTTCCGCATCCTGCCTGCCGTTGGCGCCGGGTACAAGGTCATCGCCGAGAAGGCGGTCACTCTCGCCCTTGACGCCGGCCTTTCCCAGGTTATCACCAAGTATTACGACACCGGCGACAGCGACGGTGACACTGCTTTGAAGCTGGGCGAACAGCTCGTCTGGAAGATCGCCGAGACCTCGGAGTTCAATGAGAAGCTGGAGATCATCCCCATCATTTCCGACCTCAGCCGGTATTTTCTCCGGCTGGAAGCCAACCTGGTAAGCGCTATCGCCGAAAGCTGGGCGGTCAAACTCACCCTCATCGACAGCTATGACCATAAGCCGGTGGGCCCGGACATCAAGAAGAACGATGTCACTTTCATCGCCGGGCTGAGCCGGAAGTTCTGAGCGGCTGGAAACCATTTCGCCGCGTCGCGCGGGCGGTCACCGTCCTGGTCAACCCCCTGAGCCGGATTCTCCATTTCTCGCCGCTCTTCATGAAGTAGGCTCGGGGCAGTGGCCTCGAAACCGCGCCCGTTTTCTCCCAGCGCCTTCTTGGGGGAGAAAGCTGCGCTTTCCCCCTCCAACGCTCGCTTCGCTCTCTGCCCCCCTTTCTCGGACTTTGTCCTCCGACCAAGGGGGCCATCCCCCTTGGATCCCCCGCTGATTCGCTTCGCCAATCAGCAAAACGGGCTCGATTCGTCGTTTGCTCTTCTCTCCCTCAGAAGTGTATAATATAGGTGAATCAAGGAGATCATTCATGATAAAGAGATCGTCTGTTTGGTTTATTGGCTTGTCCCTCCTCCTGATTTTCGGCCTGGCCGAAGGGCAGAAGATAAAAACCGTGGACGGCGTCACGGTCGTCTCCAACGGGAAAAAGCCGAATCGCGTGGAGGGGCAGCCGAGCGGGATTTCGCTCGAAGAAGAGCTCGTGATCGGCGGCGGGGCCAACCCGGAGGAGTCCTTTTCCCAGGTGAGCGCGTTCGTCGTCGGTACAGACGGCGCCGTTATTGCCCTCGACATCAAGGAGCAGAAGATCAAGGTCTTCGACCCGGCCGGGAAATTTCTCCGCGCGATCGGCAAGCCCGGCCAGGGCCCGGGAGAGCTGGGGATGGCTTCAGGAATTCAGATCACCGGCGACGGCAACCTTATGGTCTCGGACGCGACCAACCGCCGGCTGGCCCTGTTCAAGCCGAGCGGCGAGTTTGTTAAGAACATCCCCATGACCGGAACGCTGGGCCTGGCCAACATCCTCCTGGACGGCAAGGGGAATTCCATCGGACAGGAGATGGGCTTCGCGGAGGGGAATGCCCGGATGTTCTTCGAGATTAAGAAATTCGATCCCGAGCTCAAGCCGCTCTTTACGCTGGACAAGATCGACTTCCCCGTTCCCATTCCAGGCTCCGGCGTCAAGATGAACATCCTGGAGATGATGTCCATCTACCAGTTCGACCCGGCGGACAACATCTACTACGGCAGAAATGTGAACTATGAGATCAAGGTTTACAGCCCTGAGGGAAAACACATCCGGACCATCCAAAAAGAATATGACCGGGTGAAGGTCACCAAGTCGGACATCGATGAGATGCTGGCGAGGATACCGAGCGCAACGCCGGGCGTCAATATCAAAGACATGATCTCCTTCCCCGAGCACTTCCCGCCTTTCCAGTCCTTTGTCCTCGACGATCAGGGAAGGCTTTTTGTCCGGACCTTCACCAAGGGAAAAGCCAAGGGCGAGTATCGGATCGAAGTCTTCGGTACGGATGGAGTATTCGTTGCCCAGTTCATCACCAAGGCGGACCTCAGGTTTCTCGAAGCCGGCAAGGCCTACGGGATCGAGGAGACCGACGAGGGCTACCAGACGATCAAGAGATACGCCGTTTCGATGGAATAGGCGAGGGGTATGGGCGAGGAAGCCCATCAACGACCGTCTCTTCTTTTTCCCCAAGGCGATGGGCAGTGGCACGAGAAACCCGTATGAGGAGTGAGCGGGCACGGTTTCTCTCCCGAAGGGAGAGAAGAGCGAACGACGAATCGAGCTCGTTTTCCGCGCTGGGAGAAAACGGGCGTGGTTTCGAGGCCACTGCCCTGAGCCTCTCCCTTGAAGGGGGCTTTTCCCTGTGGTATATTCCCAGATTCCACGATGCCCAGAATTATTGACTACGGAGAGCTCAAAGAGAGGGATTATCTCGAGCTTGGCTTTAAATCCGGCCTCGAGATCCACCAGCAGCTCAAGACCCAAAAGAAGCTGTTCTGCCGCTGCCCGGCCGGGGAATATTACGAAGATTACGACGCCGAGGTCCTCCGCCACATGCGTCCGACCCTGTCCGAGCTCGGCGAGTACGACGGCACCGCCCTGATGGAATTTAAAACCCGCAAGGAGATCATCTACCAGCTCAACATACGAAACGTCTGCACCTACGAGATGGACGATACCCCGCCTTTCGAGCTCAACCAGGAAGCCCTGGACATTGCCCTCGAGGTCACTCTGCTTCTCAACTGCAACATCGTCGGCGAACTCCATATCGCCCGCAAGCAGTACCTTGACGGCAGCATCCCGGCCGGTTTCCAGAGGACGACCATCCTCGGGACGGACGGCTGGATTCCCTATAAAGACAGGCGCATCGGCATCCGGCAGCTGGGCCTCGAGGAGGATGCCTGCCGCGAGGTCAGCGACCGGGGGCACAGGCGCGTCTACAAAACCGACCGCCTCAGCATCCCGCTGATCGAGACGGTGACCTATCCCGACATGCGTGCGCCCTGGGAAGTGGCCGAGGTGGCCGAACTGCTGCGCGAGCTGGCCCGCTCGACGGGCAAGGTCCGAACCGGGATCGGCCGGGCCAGGCAGGACGTCAACGTCAGTGTGGAAGGCGGGACGCGGGTGGAGATCAAGGGGGTCCACCGGATTCCCTACATCCCCCGGCTGACCCATTTCGAAGCGCTCAGGCAAGCCAATCTCCTCGAGCTCCGGAGCGCGCTGCAGGGGAGAGGAATCACGAAGGAAACGCTGGAATCGGCGGCGGCCGAGGTCACGGGTATTCTCGGAAACACGTCCTTCTCGCCGATCCGGCGCGCCCTGGAACGGGAATGGCGCGTCGTCGGCGTCCGGCTTGCCGGATTCAAGGGTTTGCTGAGTTTTCCCCTCCAGCCGGGCCGCGACTTCGCCAGCGAGATCTCCGACCGTGTCCGGGTCATCGCTTGTCTGGACGAGCTTCCGAATATCGTGCACAGCGAGATGATGGACAATCCGATCACCGCGGCGGAATGGAAGAAGATCGGTGCGGCCCTCAAGGCAAGGAAGGACGATGCCGTCGTGCTGGTATGGGGGGATGTCAAGGATTCGGAGACGGCGGCGGGGGAGATCGTCATCCGGGCCCGGGAGGCGGCGGACGGCATACCCAACGAGACCCGCCAGGCCTTTCCCACCGGCATCAACGGGTTCGAAAGGATCCTGCCCGGCCCCGACCGGATGTATCCCGACACCGACATGCCGCCGGTGCCGGTCTCGGAAGGACGGATCGAACGGGCGAACGAACGACTGCCGATGCCCCCCTGGGACCGCCGCGCTTATTTCCGGAAGCTCGGCCTCCCCCACGAGATCATCGAGGACCTGGTGACCGACGAGAGCGTTCCCCTGTTTCAACGGGCCGTCGAGTCTCTGCCTTTCGACCCGATCCTGGCGGCGGTCATCCTTAGCCAGACCCTGAAATCGCTGAAGAGAAAGGGATTTCCAGTGTCGACTCTCGGCGATGAAGAGATCCTGGACCTGCTGGTCCGCTACGCCAACGGCGAATTCGCCAGGGAGGCTTTCCCGGACATTTTGAAGCGGATGTCGACGGAGAGCCGGCCGCCGGGAGAAATCCTCGCCGGACTCGGCCTCGTTCCGCTCGGCGAACAGGACGTTGGAGAGATCGTCCGCATCGTCGAGGGGGTGGAAAGAAACCTCGATCCCCGGGACCCCGGGAAGAAATTCCGCTATCTCATGGGTGTGTTGATGGCCGAACTGAGGGGGAGATTTCCAGGGGCGAAGGTGGCCTCGTTCCTCCGGGATGCCATGGGACGAAGCGCCGGCCTCTCCTGAAACGAAGTGAGGGGGAACGGATATGAGCGATATTTATAAAGGGTACAGGGGGGATGCCCTGGCCCTGCTCAAGGCGCAGGGTGTGCGGGTTTGGAGCGACGCCGAGGTGGCGACGACTCGGGGGAATTTCACCGGGATCATCCTGCCCCGCACCGAGACCGGCGACGACAAGCACATCGTCCTGAAGCTCCGCAACGGCTACAACGTCGGCATCACCGTGGGCACGGTCACTGAGATCAAGGAGATCGGATACAAGGAAGCTCACTACAAGATCCCGGAAAAGGAGTTCCCCTACGACCCCGGGAAGCCGCGGGTGAAACTTTTCGGCACGGGCGGGACGATCGCCAGCCGGCTCGACTACCGGACGGGCGCCGTCATTCCGGCCTTTACACCGGGGGAGCTCTACGGCTCCGTGCCGGAGCTGGCCGATATCTGCAATCTCGAGACGGAGAAGCTCTACGGCGTCTTCAGCGAGAACATGGGTCCGGAACAGTGGGTCGGCACAGCCACGGCCATCGGCCGGGAGATCCGGAAGGGGGTCCAGGGGATCATCATCGGGCACGGCACGGACACCATGCACCACACGGCGGCCATCCTTTCCTTCATGGTCCAGAACACGCCGGTCCCGATCGTCATGGTCGGCTCGCAGCGGTCGAGCGACCGGCCCTCCTCCGACGCGGCCCTCAACCTCATCGACGCCGCCAAGACGGCCGCGGAGAGCGATATCGCCGAGGTGATGGTCTGCATGTTCGGACCGACGAGCGATCAATACGACCTGCTCCATCGGGGGACGCGCGTCCGCAAGATGCACTCCTCGTACCGGTCCACCTTCCGGACGATCGGTGACATCCCCATCGCCATGGTCAGCCGGGACGGGATCATCCCCTTGCGTGATGACTACAAAAGGCGGCGGAGCGATAATGACGTCGCGATCAACACGGCCTTCGAAGAGAAAGTCTCGATCGTCTACTATTACCCCAACATGAAGCCGGACATCATCGAATCCCTGATCGATAACGGTTACAGAGGGATTATCATCGCCGGGACCGGCCTTGGACACGTCAACAAGCCCCTTTACCCGGCGCTGCGCCGGGCCCATGACAAAGGCATCGCTATGTACATGACGGTCCAGACACTCTGGGGCTACGTGCAGATGTTCGTCTATGACACCGGCCGGGACATCATGGAGCTCGGCGTCGTCCCGGCGGCGAACATGCTCCCGGAGGTCGCCTATGTCAAGCTGGGTTGGGCGCTCGGCCAGACGAAAGAGTTGGCAAAAGTCAAAGACATCATGCTGACGCCCATCGCCGGCGAGATCACCGAACGCGAGCCCCACAATGGTTACCTCATCTATCAGGGTGGCATCCCCGAGGTCGAGCGCTTCGTCTCGAGCTATTGGAAATAACTCTTTCCCCGCGTTCCTATCTGAAGACCGATAAATTGTGTTTCTTCAGGATTTCTATCCCCCGGCGGACATAGTCGACATCGATGTACAGACGGAGAAGAAGCTCCGTGTCTTCACCACGCAGGAGTTCCTGTCTTGCCGGCAGCAGCCGGGAATGGTGGGACTTGAAAACCCGGTGACCGACCCGGTAGGACGTGCGGCCGATCCAGAAGACAAGGAACAAGACCACGACAGCCAATCCGGCCGGAATGAGAATGCGTCCCGCCCGGCCCTTCGTTTTCATCCGAATCTCCTGAGAGAAAATGAAAAGAAGTGCAAAGTTGGAAACCCAGAGGAGGGCGGGGAAGGGGACATAGCGGCCGTCCATGGCCTGGCGGCTTCCAAAACCGATTCTTCCGCTGCCCGTCAGCAGGCCGCAGCCGATAGAATAAAGGCCGAAGAGGAAAAACGGCAGGACCGCCTGGATTTCTGCGCGCTTTTTCAGAAACATGTAGATGGACAGGAACCCGAAAAGGATAAAGCCGGCAAGGCCTATGGCCAGGGCATATTCAGGATAATTGACGACCGGTCGGCCAAGATACATAAAAAGATATCTCAGGTATTCTCCCGGAAGAGTCAGGAACTGCGTCCAGGGCGTTCCGGACGGCGATTCGTTCCGGAATTGATAAAGATAGGAAACGGCCACGCCGACCGTGGCGGTCGTCCAGACGGCGAGAGCCTGTTTTCGCTGCCCGCTGTTTTTCATGGGGATGAGAATGAGACCGAGGAATCCCAAAGGCCAGAAAACGAGGCCGTTGGCGAAGGAGTACGTGGCCACGATCCCCGCGCCCAGAGCCCCCAATAATTTCCCCCAATAGAAAGGGCGGTTCGCGAGAAGGATGATTCCCGTGACGGCCGCGAGGACGCTCAAGAAAATCTGGATCTGCCAGCCCCAGAGCCAGTTTTCCGCCTGGCCGAGAGTGAAGACGAGTAGGGAGAACACAGGCATTGACCAGGGAAATCCGGAATAGCCGAGGGCGCCGGCCGTCCTAAAAAATTGATGCCAGAAGAGAGCGAAAGTTGCCGCAGCCAGGAGGAGGATAAAGACCAGTTCCCAGACGATGTCATAGCGGCTGGCCTGGGCCAGTCCCAGCATAAGAAGCCGCGGGAAGAGCAGCCGGTGCTCGTTGTGCTGGCCCCAGAGATCCGCCAGGGTGACTCCCTGTTCGTATGATTTACCGAGAAGCGGAATGAAGTTCCATTGGTCCCAGAAGGGGACATCGACGTGATATTCAGCGACGTTAATAATCAGGATGACAAGGGGGAGAAGGGAGAGCATCAGGACGGTCAGCCGCGAGAAGATCCGGCCCTTCGGATTTCGTCCGCGATGGGCTGACCCTTGATCTGAATGCAGCTCTGTCACGATATCCTGCCGACAGGGATCATAAATCCCGCTGCGAAATGAAGTCAAGACGCATGAGTGACCAGAAATATGACCCCACATCTGATCTTCACGATGGAAGCAGGTAGCCGCCCGCATCCCCCGCACCCCGGGGAACCAGTCCCGTCGGTTCCCCCCATCGCAACGATGGGTTCCCCCTCCGCTACGGGGGCTTTTGGGCGGCTACCTGCTTCCATCGGAATCTCGCCGACTTAAATGTATACTTGATCACCAGGGTTTTGAAATTGATGTCCGCCTCGACTAAAATAAGGGAAACGTTGGATAAGAAGACCGTCCGCCGGATCCGCCTCCTTCAACACTTTTTCTATATCGTTTTCATCGTCTTCTGGTTCAAGGACAATTTCGCCCCGCTGCGGAACGTCCCCGTTCACTACCTGTTCGCTCTCGTCCCCTGGCTGGGATTGACCTTTTGGCGCCTCTCCCCCCGGATTCGCCGCTTCCGGTTCTCGCTTCCTCGTAAAATATCCAAAGAAACCGCGACCCTCCTAGCCTTGATCCTCCTGACGATTCTTCTCCGTCTTCCTTATCTCGCCTCATCCTCCGGGCTGATGACCAGCGATGACGCCGTCCCGGCGTTGATGGGAAAGCACATCGCCGAAGGGAAAACTCCCGCCCTCTGTTACTACGGCCAGCTTTACATGGGCTCTCTGTCCAGCCATTTTTACGGACTGGCCTTCCGGCTCTTCGGCTATTCCATGCTCGTCCTCAAATGTGCCACGCTGCTGATCTACCTGACCTTCATGATCGTCCAGTTTTATTTTTTGAAGGAGGTCTTCTCTTTCTCTATGGCACTGGCCGTGGGCTTCTTCTACACCCTGCCGATCAACCCTCTGGTCCATGCCGGATTGGACAACACCTCGGCCTTCGCTCTGGTGCTCTTGCTGGGAAGCCTTCTTCTTTATCTCGCCCATCTCGTCGGCTTCCGCTCCCGTGATCAATTCCTTCCCGCGCTCGGGCTGACCATGGGCCTCGCTTTCTGGACGCACCAGATCACCGCCGCGTTTATCCTAGCGAGTCTCCTGATCGTCGCCGCCAAGGTCGGATGGAATATCCGGAAATATGCGATTCTCGCTTACTGGGCGTTCCTGGGTTTCCTCCCCCAGTTCCTGGTCGAGGTCTTCTTCGGGTTCCGGCTGGTTCCTTTCTTGATGCACGGGGAAAGGGTGGCCAATGGGAATAGCCTGAGGGCGGCCTTGGGCTTTACGGGCGACCTGCTGACACCCAGCCGCCACCCGGCGCGGTATGCTTTTCTCGCCCTCGTCCTGACCGGATTCATCGCCATCCTCGCCCGGGCCTGGAAGAGCAGGAGCTCCCGGCCGCAGACGGTTTTTTGCCTGTTTTCTTTTCTTTTTTACGTTCTCTATACCCTTTCCCACTTCAGCAATGCGGGTGTCATCCGGTATCTGTATCCGCTGTACGTGGCCATTCCAGTTCTTCTGCTCGCGGGCTTCCATTTCCTGAAACCCAAGCCGCGGGCCATCTCTTTCTTGGCCTTGATCATCGTTCTCTTCTTGGCCCTCAACATGAAAGACAGCCTGGGGCTGATGAAAACGGCCGGAGAACGTCATCGCCGCATTGCCCGGGTGATCTCCGCCATGGAGGACACGGGCCGCCGCTATTGGATGGCGGAATACTGGACTGCCTTTCTCCTGACCGCGGTCTCCGGCGAGAGGCTGATCGTGGATTCCTCCACCTTCCAACGCTACCTTCCGTACGGCCTGTCATACTGGAACAGCCCAGAAAAGGACAATTATATTTTTCTTTTCGTAGACGGACCCGTAGAGAGGGCAGACTATAACCGCTTCCTGCGCTGGCGGGAAATGATGGGTTTCCGGTTTGAGGCCCGCGATGTCGGGAAATGCCGGCTCGTCTATGATATCGAGCCGCGTATCTATCCGAGGATCCTCCACAAGGATCCCCCGCCCGAGATCCCGCGGCTGGAGCTGGAGCGGGTCGAGCCTGAGGGCGGCTATCTGCAACTTGTCTTCCGAAACATAACTCCCGGGACCGTCGGCCTCAGGTTCTGGCTGACTGTGGAGGTCCCTGGATACAGCGACCGGAAGGGCTTTTTTTCTCTGAATCAACCGGAGATCCGGGTGACCATCCCACATCCGGATCAAGACTCCTTCGCCATCCGCCACTCCACTGATTATATGGGCATCAAAATCCCCTCTTCTGAGAGGGAGCTTTGGTATGCCCTCCCCACACATGCGGCGCGGGGACGGACCGACCCGGTTGTCTTTCTCAAGGGGATCGGGCCCGAGGTCCCGCCGCAGAAGCGAAAAAGGTGGACCTGCGACTACCTGTCGAGTTTTGAAATCCAGTCCTCCGCCGTCCAGAGGAGCCGCCTCCGCATTATTCTGGATTCGCCGTTCGAATTCCGACGCTGGCTCTGGTACGGGAAATATACCCAGACAGTGGATATTGAAGTCAACGGCCGCTTCCTAGCGGAGCAGGGGCTCAGAGACGGCCGCAATATCGTGGACGTGCCGGTTCCTTCGGATATCCTCGAGCCCGGCGCCAATATCGTCAGACTGAAGTTCCGCTATCAACGCTGGTTCTCATCCCGGCCGCTCTGGCCGATCGCCGCCTTGCTGCGGAAGGTCGAGCTCGTAGACTGAACACCGCCCCGGCCGGGAAAAAACCGGGGGAAGTATCTCCAAATCCGTGGTTTTCAAAATGGGCCCACTGGTATCACATCATCATAGAAGATGCTTACAAAACCGGGAAAAAATGGACATTGTTCTCTCATCTGCATATAATCGCCTCTGCCGGCCGATGATTCTGTTTGAGGAGGAGCGAAATTGAGCAGTCAGGACCGCTTCGTCTCCCGCTGGGGCTTCCTGGCCGCGGCCATCGGTATGGCGGTCGGAACGGGCAACATCTGGCGTTTTCCCCGGATGGCCGCCATGTACGGAGGCGGAGCCTTCATCCTTGTTTACACACTGGCGCTCTTCCTGTGGTCGGCGCCCCTCTTGATGGCGGAGATGTCGATCGGCCGGAAGACCCGTCGGGGACCGATCGGCGGATTCCGCGATTTCATCGGCCGCCGCTACACCTGGATGGGCGCCTGGATGGTCATGGTCTGCATGCTGATCACCTTTTACTACTCGGTGGTCACGGGCTGGTGCATCAAGTATTTCGTCCTGGCCATGCGGGGGGCCTTCAAGGAGGGAGTCGATACGGCGGCGCTCTGGAACTCCTTTCTCCGCGACCCGAAGCAGACGATCTTTTTCCATGCCCTGGCGATCGGTCTGTGCGGCCTGATCATTTATCGGGGAATCAAAGGCGGTGTTGAACGGGTCACCAAGCTCATGGTCCCGGCGCTGTTCGTCTTCCTGATCGTGGCGGCCCTGCGCGCGGCGACTCTCTCCGGCGCCGGCCAGGGACTCTCTTACATGTTCGTGCCCGACTGGTCCAAGCTGGCCCTGCCGGCCACCTGGCTCCAGGCCTTCACCCAGTCCGCCTGGTCCACGGGGGCCGGCTGGGGGCTGATGCTGACCTATGCCGTTTACACGATCTCGAAAGAGGACATTTCCCAGAACTGTTTCATGGTCGGTTTCGGCGACCAGACGGCGGGCCTCCTGGCCGGACTGGCCATCATTCCGACCATTTTCGCGCTCTCGCCGACGTTGGATGCCGCCCAGACGGCCATTGCGACAAATAATACGGGACTGACCTTCATCTCTTTGGCCCAGCTTTTCCCCAGGATGCCGGGCGGTGTCTTGATCGCCCCCGTCTTCTTTCTGGCCATGGTTTTTGCCGCTTTCACCTCTCTCATTGCCCAGGTCGAAGTCGGCGTCAGGGCTTTCATGGACGGCGGTTGGAGCCGGAAGAAAAGCACCCTGGTCGTCGCCGGGGCCACGTTTCTGATGGGTCTGCCGTCGGCCATCGTCCCCGGCGTCTTCGATAATCAGGATTGGGTCTGGGGAGTCGCCCTCCTCCCCAGCGGATTCTTCATCATGATCGCGGCCCGGAAGTACGGGGCGGACAGGATCCGGACCGAACTCATCAACCCCAGCGCCGATATCCGGATCGGCCGCTGGTGGAGCTTCGTCATCAAGTACGTTTCCCCGTTGATCTTTCTCTTCCTCATCGGCTGGTGGTTCTACAGAGGGATCGTCGATAATCCTGAAACCTGGTGGAAACCCTTCAGCACTTTCACCACAGCGACGATCATCTTTCAATGGGCTGTCCTGCTGGCCGTTCTGCTTCTGGCCAACAGGGCCCTGGCTCGATGGGTCAAGCGGACCCCTGAGGAGGTGGACTGATGCTCAAGACCTACATCTGGATGGCCATTATCCTGGGGATCAACTGGGGCGGATTCATCTTTTTTTTGGTCCGGACCTCGCGGATAGAGGCCGAGCAAGCGAAACACCAAAAGGATGACGGCTAAGCCAAACCGGGAATGATCATGAAGACCTGGGGAGAATGGGGCTTCCTGAACAGGAAGCTATTATCATTCTTGAACAAGGAGGGGTGAAATGTCTGATTTTCGAAAGGCCGCGAGGAGGCTCCGGATTCCGGGATTCAAAACGGCAGTTTTTCTATTTCTCCTTCTGGGGATGTTACTATCAGGCCTCCCGGGCCAGGAAGAGGACGAGGACGAAGACGTTGTCTTCAAGGGAGCGGGAATCCATGTGAGGCTGGGGGGAGGCTATGCTCTTTTGTCCGGCGGCGATTTCAACACGGCTATCCAGGGATTGTACGACTGGGGAGCTCAAAGTGTCGTTTTCCACGGTTATACGCTCGGGAAGAGTGATGAACAACCTTTGCGCTCGGGCTACGAGCTCGGAGGGGATGTCGTCTATTACTTCGCCGGCCGGCTCGGCATCGGCCTGGGAGGCGGCCTGACCCGGGTGAACAAGACCAACGAGCAGCGCTTCGGCTATGGAGGTATTCCTGTTGATTACAGTATGCAAGTCGTTCCGCAGATCAGCATCCTCGCATTCCGCCTGGGGCTGTTTTATGCTCTTCCCCTCAATCCGCTTCTGACCGTCTGTTTCAATGCCGGCCCGGCCTACTATTCGGTCGATTACAAGCTCAGCGTCAACATCCCAGAAGCCGCATACACATACGCCATGAATCAGAAAGCGGAAGCCGGGAACCTGGGAGTACAGGGAGGCATCGGCCTGGAGATCCGGATGAACCAGAGGCTGGCCTTCATCCTTGAAGCGCAGGGACGCTATGCCAAGATTTCCGGATTCAAGGGCAAAGAGCAGGTGTACGAATACATAGGCGGCCCGGTCTCCAGCACAGAGAAGAACGGCATCCTTTATTATCTGGAAAAGGAGGGATATCCCCGTTTGGAGATTTTCCCTGATACGCCCGCCACGGGCTTCAATACCCGCGAAGCGGTCTTCGATCTTTCCGGCGTCAGCTTCCGGGCCGGGTTGAATTTCAAGTTCTGACCCGAGGACGATCCCGATGATTTTGCAGGGGAGAAGATATGCGACCGGCTAAATTCGCCCGCCTTTCTTTCGCCAGGGCCCCTTTGATCAAAATACCGCCCCCCGGACCGCGCTCCCGGAAACTCCTTGATTATCAGGCGTCCGTTGAGGGGTCGGCTGTTTCCTATCCGAAGGGATTGCCCATGGCGGTCCGGCGGGGGCGCGGAGCGACGGTCGAAGACATGGACGGCAATGTCTATATCGACTTCTTCGGAGGGGCGGGGGTGCTCAACGTCGGCCACGCCAATCCGGAGGTCCTCCGGGCAGCCCACGCCCAGCTCGACGACCTGACTCACTCCCTCGACTTTCCCACCTCTCCCCGGAAGCGTCTGATCGAATCGCTTCTCCGTCTGCTCCCGAAGGAGTTGACCCGGCTTTTCTTCGGCGGGCCGACCGGCTCCGACGCCGTCGAGAGCGCCATCAAGCTGGCCAGGTTCAATACCGGGAGAATCCCCTTCGTCTCTTTCGAGGGGTCTTACCACGGCATGACCGGCGGCGCCCTCTCCCTCACCAGCGGCCTTCCTTTCAAGGAAGAGTTTCTCCCCCTCCTTCCCGAGGTCCACTTCGTTCCCTATGCCTACTGCTACCGTTGCGCTTTCGATAAATCACCTGAAACCTGCAAGATGTTCTGTGTGAGCTACCTCGACCACAAGCTCACCGACCCGCATTCCGGGCTGGGCCGGCCGGCGGCCGTCGTCGTTGAGGCCGTTCAAGGAGAAGGCGGGACGATCGTTCCTCCTCCGGAGTTCCTGCCCGCGCTCCGCGCCCTCTGCGACCGCCACGACATCCTCCTGATTGTGGACGAGATCCAGGCCGGACTCTGCCGGACGGGAAAGATGTTCGCCTTTGAGCACACCCGGACCGTTCCCGACATCGTCACCCTGAGCAAAGCCCTCGGCGGGCTCGGGTTCCCGATTTCCGCTATCGCCTTCAAAGAAAAGCTGAACACCCTTCCGCGGGGAAAACACATCGGCACATTCCGGGGCAACCAGGTCGCCTACGCGGCCGGCGCGGCTGCCCTCCGGTTCATGATCGGGAACGACGTCGCCGGCCACGCCCTTCGCCTGGGAGAGAAGATGCTGGCCGGGCTCAAGGAGGTCGAAAAGGATTCGGCGATCATCGGAGAGGCGCGTGGAAAAGGACTGATGCTGGGTGCGGAGGTCGTCGAGGACAAAGCGACCAAGAAGCCGGCGCCGGCCCTGGCCGCCGCGATCCGGAGGGCCTGTCACAGCAGGGGCCTTCTCATCGAGGTCGGCGGCCACTATTTCAACGTGGCCCGGTTCCTGCCGCCGCTCGTCCTCACAGATACGCTGGCCATGAAAGGGCTGGACATCTTCTCCCAGGCCGTCAAAGAGGTGGAAAAATCCCGTCCCCAAAGAAAACGCTGATCAAAGGGGGACTCACCGTCATCGGCCAGACCGTTTCCCCTCAGGACATCCTCATTGCCGGGGGGCGGATCGTTGCCGTCGGACATTTGGCCGGCTGCCGGGCCGGCCGGATCATCGATGCCTCGGGACTGCTGGTCCTGCCCGGCGCCGTCGATCCCCATGTCCATTTCAACGACAAGTTCATGGGGACCGTCAGCGTTCACGATTATTTCACCGGCACCCTGGCTGCCGCCCACGGCGGAGTGACGACGGTCATCGATTTTTCCAATCAGGAGGGAGAGGAACCGCTGTCCAATACCATCCTCCGCAAGAAGGAGGAAGCCGCGGGACTGGCCGTCGTCGACTGGGGAGTTCATCCGGTGATCACCCGGCCCACGGTCAAGACCTTGAAATCGATCGTCAAGGCCGTGGAACTGGGCGCCCCGACGATAAAATGCTACACCACTTACCGGAACGAAGGCCTGATGATCGACTTCGGGAACCTCAAGAGGATCCTGGAGGCGCTTCGCCGCGCCGGCGGGATGTTGATGATCCACGCCGAGGACAACGCGATGATCGAGAAAAATGTGGCCGCGCTGATCAAGGCGGGCCAGACGAGGCCGATCGATCACGCCCTCAGCCGTCCGCCTGAGGCCGAAAACAGGGCGATCCGCCGGGCCATCCAGGCGGCCGGGGAAACCGGGGGCCGGTTGTTTATCGTTCATCTGGCTTCGGCCGACGCGTTGGAGCTAGTGGCCGGCGCGCAGGCCCGGGGCCTCGATATCTTTGCCGAGACCTGCACCCACTATCTTATTTTTACCGAGACGATGCTCAAGAGACGTAACGGCATCAAGTGGATCTGCTCTCCTCCCCTTCGCAGCCGGACCGTCCGGGAGCGGCTATGGGCGGCGCTTCCCCACGGCCCGATCGCCCTGGTCAGCTCCGATGATGCCGCTTATTCCTGGAAGGCCAAGCTGATGGGCCGGGACCGCTTCGACAGATGTCCCAACGGCATCCCCGGCGTGGAAGTCCGGCTTTCGCTCCTATATTCTGAGGGAGTGAGGAAAGGGCGGATATCGCTCGCCCGGTTCGTCGATCTCGTCGCCGGAGCTCCGGCCCGGCTCTTCGGGCTTGCCCCGGAAAAAGGAAGCCTGGCGCCCGGAGGGGATGCCGATATCGTTCTCTTCAACCCTGAGGAAAAGTGGACCATGGGCCGGCGGACTCTCCACATGGCCGCTGACTGGTCGGCCTATGAGGGCATCAAGGTCACCGGCCGGGTCAAGAAGGTTTTCTCCCGGGGTGAACTGATCATCGACGGCGGGCGTTTTCTCGCTGAAAAAGGAAGGGGACGATTTGTTTGCCGCAGTCTTGAATAGTCTCCTTGATTTCTTCGTCCGGGTGGAGCGGATCCTCTGGGGGCCCTGGACCATCCTCTTCATCGCCGGCGTTTCCGTCTACCTCACCGTCCGCTCGCGCTTCTTCCAGTTCCGGCATTTCCGGATGATCGTCAGGGCGACGTTCGGCCGGATTTTCGAGAAGATCAATCTCCAGAAAGGGGGGAGGATGACTCCCTTTCAGGCCGTGAGCACGGCCCTGGCGGGCACGGTCGGGATGGGCAACATCGCCGGCGTGGCCACCGCCCTCTCGGTCGGAGGCCCGGGGGCTATCTTCTGGATGTGGGTGTTCGCGCTCCTGAGCATGATGTCCAAGACCGCCGAGATCACCCTGGCCGTTCACTACCGGGAGGTGGACGACCAGGGGAACCTCCACGGCGGTCGGATGTATACGATTCGCAAGGGATTGGGATGGAATCCCCTGGCCGTGGCCTTCATTCTAGGAATCTTCATCAATTCCCTGCTGACGGCGTCGCTCCTCCAGGCTCATACGGTCGGACGGGCCTTCCTTTCGACCTTCCAGCTGAGCCCCTACATAACGACCGCGGGCATGGCCGCTGTGACCGGGATCGTCGTCATCGGCGGCATCCGGAGAATCGGCCGGCTCAGCGCGAAACTGGTTCCTTTTATGGCGGTCCTCTATGTTCTCATCGGGTTGGTCATCCTGGTCGTCAAGGCGAATGAAATTCCCGGCGTTCTTCAGGCTATCCTCAAGCTCGCCTTGGCTCCGGCGCCGGCTGTCGGAGGATTCATCGGCGCGTCCGTGGCCTCGGCCGTCAAAAACGGAATGAATCGGGGAATGCTGTCCAACGAAGCCGGACTGGGGACGGCGCCGATGGCCCATGCCACGGCCGAAACACCCCATCCCTTCCAGCAAGGGCTCTGGGGGATATTTGAGGTTTTTGTCGACACCATCGTCATCTGCAGCATCACCGCCCTGGCGATCATGACCACGGGGGCGCTGGCCAGCGGCCGGTCCGGGATCGAGCTGGTGATCGAAGCCTTCTCCGGCGTCTTCCCGGGGCAGACGGCCTCCCTGCTGATTTCCGTTTGCATCCTGACCTTTTGCCTGACGACTCAAATCGGATTTTTCATTTACTACGAGACGGCGGTGGTCGATATCTTCGGCCGGAAGATGATGCCATATCTGAAATGGCTCTATCTCGTTCCCGGTGTTATTTTTGCCGGATTCTCGAATGTCGACCGGTTGTGGGTCCTGGCCAGCGTCTCGGTCGGCGTCTGCGCCATACCCAATCTGATCGCGGTCCTGGCCCTCAGCGGGGCCTTTTTCCGGCTGCTGCGGGATTTTCTGGAGGGCCGGAACGAATACGCCACGCGCACCGTCGACAGGACGAGGGAATATGTCCGGAGCCCCCGGAAAAGGAAGACCTAGGCGGGGAGGAAACACTATGAAAATATTGATCATCAATCCCAACAGCGACCCGGAGATGACGGCCGCCATCGGGCGCGCCGCCCGGAATTTCGCCGCCGGGGATTTCGAGGTCGATTGCCTCGCCACGCCCGGCGCTCCCCATTTCATCGAAACCTACGAAGATGAGCTCAAAGCCGGCCCGGGAATGGTCCGGCTCCTCCGGGATCACCACGATCGCCATGATGCCTTTATCGTGGCCTGCCACTGCGACCCCAACCTCGACGCCCTGAAAGAAATCAGCCGCAAGCCGGTCGTCGGCAGCGGCGAGGCCTCGATGAAGATCGCCTCCATGCTGGGCCGCAGTTTTTCGGTCCTTTCGGCCACCCGTCATTCGATTCCTCATAAAGCAGAATTGGTGCGCAAGTACCATCTCGAGGGAATGCTGGCTTCGATCAGAACACCCGGCGCGGAAAGCGATACCGCCGCTGATGAAGAAAGATATCTCCAGGCCGCGCGTCAGGCGGTCGAAGAGGACGGGGCGGAAGTGATCGTCCTCGGGTGCGCCGGGATGACGGGATCGGACAAGGCGATTCAGGAGCAGCTGGGCGTCCCGGTCCTCGATGGTGTCGTTTGCGCCCTGATCATCGCGTTCGGTCTGGTGAAATATGGAGTGTCCACGAGCCGGGCCGGAAAATACGGCCCGGAGCATTGACCATGGAGACAGTTATGAGGAAAAGGAAACAAAAGAGCATCTTTTCCGGCGCCGGGAGGAGCGCGGTCGCCGGCGATCTCAGGGCCTTGGTCGATTTTCAGGAGAAGGGGATTCCTTTGAAGGATCTCTCCCGGCTGATCGAGAGAGCCCTGGTCCCCCATCTGATGAGATACGGGTCGCCGAATTTTCAGTCCTTCTTCAATGCCCCGCCGGAGCGGAGCGCGGAATGGGGCGCGCGGCTGGCTCTTCACCATAACCAGGGTGTTACGAACTGGCAGGTTTCGCCCGGCGGAGCGATGCTGGAGGAGCTCTGCAGCCGGGCGCTCTGCCGGTTGTTCGGATTTCCGAAAGGCGCCGACGCTACCTTCATGTACTGCGGGACCTACGCCAACCAGCAGGCCCTCTACATGGCGCTCCATCGCCAGGCCGAGCGCTGCGGCTTCGACCTGGCCGAAAAAGGGCTGGCCGGATTTCAATCGCTTCGCCGTCCGGCCGTTGTCGCGTCCGCCGAGGCGCATTTCTCGCTCCGGCACTCTGTCCGGATGCTTGGACTCGGGGAGGAAAGCCTTGTCTCCATACCCGTCGATCGAAATCACCGCCTGGATATGGACC
>JBAUIH010000439.1:0-2873 GCA_049682755.1 Candidatus Aminicenantales bacterium
CGCAAGGCGGCCATGGTCAGCAACCTGTTGGTCGTGCTCTGCGGAGAGGCGGAAGCCACGCCCGTGATCAACACCGGCACCCTCTACAGGTGAACTGAGCGAACAGGCTCATGGCCGAGAGAAAATCCTTCCTCCTCCGTCTCAACCTCGAGACGTGGAAGGAACTGGAGCGCTGGGCCGTCGATGAATTCCGGAGCGTCAACGGGCAGATCGAATTCATCCTGCATGAGGCGATCCGGCGCGAGCGGAAAAAGAAACTCGCGGCCGCGGGCCCGGCGCCGGCTGCCGTCCGGCCCAAGGAGGAAACATGAGGAAAGGCGTCTGTCCCAAGTGTCAATCGAGGGAAGTCTACGGCGGAACCAAGGTCGGCATGAAATCGGGCTGGAACAACAGCAACACGATTCCCGTCACCGGGCTTAAGACGGCCGCCCTGGACAACTACGTCTGCGGCAGTTGCGGCTACGTCGAAAGCTACATCGCCAAGGAGAAGGACCTAGCCGCCGTCAAGAAGAAATGGGAGCTGGTGTTCTGAATCATTCCGATGACAACGTACGCGGCGACCCGCCTGAGGGCCGGTTCAGCGAGAATAGCGCCTCCCACTAAACCAGTTGAGTGAAGCCGGGGACGGCCACGGGATCGACCGGGTTCGGGCCGAACTCGAAGTTCTTCGGCGTCAGGTCGAGTTGAGAACTGTTCACCGCCCAGTCCCAGTTGATCGCCCGTCCGGTGTAGGCGCTCATCCGGCCGATGATCGCGCACATCGTGCTCTCGGCCACCTGCCGGGCTTCGTTGAGCGGTTTTCCGGCGCGGATGCCGGCGATGAGATCGGCATGCTCCTGGACATAGGGATTCGGTTCCTCGGCCTCGAACTTCCAGACGCTTGAGCCCTGGATCTCCCCGTAGCCGAAGGCGACTCCTTTGGTCCCGACGAGCCGTTCCTCGACCCGGTCGGCCGCGCCCTTGGTCTGGCGGCACATGCTCATCACCCGGACGCCGTTGGGATACTCGAACTCGACGGCGAAATGGTCGTAGATATTGCCGAACTCGGGCCCCGTCCGCGCCTGCCGGCCGCCCATTCCCATCACCTTCACCGGGAGCGCCCGGAAGGCCCAGTTGACGACGTCGATGTTGTGGACGTGCTGCTCGACGATGTGGTCGCCCGACAGCCAGGTGAAATAGAGCCAGTTCCGGCACTGCCATTCCATCTCCGACATGCCCGGCTCGCGCGGCTTCACCCAGAGGTCGCCCTGGTTCCAGTAGCACTGCCCGCCGACGAGATCGCCGATCGCGCCCTCTTGGATCCGCTTCATGAGCTCGAGGTAGCGGGCCTGGTGGCGGCGCTGCGTGCCGGCGACGATGGCCAGGCCTTTCTTCGCCGCCAGGTCGGCCGAAGCGATGACGGAGCGGATGCCGACGGGATCGACGGCCACCGGTTTCTCCATGAAAACGTTTTTCCCCCCCTCGACAGCCGCCTTGAGTTGAATGGGGCGGAAGCCCGGGGGAGAAGCCATGACGACCAGGTTCACTTCCGGCAGGGCGCACAGGTCCTTATAGCCGTCGAAGCCGGTGAACATCCGTTCGGGCGTGACATTGACCTTGTCCGGGTGCTTTTCCTTGATTGTTTTGAGCGAGGACTCGATCCGGTCCATGAAGAGGTCGAACATGGCCATGACTTCGACTCCCGATGAGGAATTCAGGCAGTCGATGGCCGCTCCGGTGCCGCGGCCGCCGCAGCCGACGACCCCGACCCGGATCGTGTCCGAACCCGCGGCGTAGGCTCCCGAGATGCGGGGCAGCGCCGCCGCCAGCGAAGCCGCCGTCGTCGTCTTGATAAATTCCCGTCGCGTCAAGCTCATTTTTTTCCTCCTTATGTTCTTATTCCCCAAGGCGAGGGACTTGGATGAGGAAGCCCGTCGAAGACTGAGCGGGCAGGGATTCTCGACTGAAAGGAGAGAAGAGCGAAGGATGAGTCGGAGCGGATTTGGCTCGCCGGGGCAAATCCGCGTGCTGCCGAATCCAAGTCCCGAGCCACCCTAAAAATCATCGCAGGTGCGGTAGGCCTTGATCACGGCCCGCTCGCCCTCTTTCCCCTTCAGGCTGTGGCCGTGCTCCATGCACAGAACGCCCTGATATCCTTTTTTATAGAGATGCTTGAAGATGTTCTTGTAGTTGATCTCGCCCGTGGTCGGCTCCTTCCGGCCGGGATTGTCGCCGATGTGGAAGGCGGCCAGCTCGTCCCAGGCCATCTCGATATTGGGGATGAGGTTGCCTTCGCTGATCTGCTGGTGGTAGATGTCGTCGAGAATCTTGCAAGACGAGCTGGACAGGGCCCGGCAGATCTCGTAGGCCTGGGGGATCCGCGTCAGGAAGAGACCGGGATGGTCTCTGGGGTTGAGGGGTTCAAGAACCAGGACGAGGCCGGCCGGCTCGCAGACTTCGGCGCAGGCCCTCAGGTTGTCGATGACGTTGGCCGTCTGGTATTCCCAGGCCAGGCTTTCGTCATACCTCCCGGGGACGACCAGCGCCCAGGGGCAGTTGACCCGCTTGGCCGTCTCGACGCCCTTTTTCATCAGGTCGAGGAGCATCTTCCGGACTTCGGGGTCCTTGGTCACGAAGCTCTTCACCTTGAAATCGGCGTAAAGGACGAACGGCCCCAGGGTCATATTCCGCTTGGCCAGCTCCCGGGCGATGAGCTCCTGTTCGGCTATGGGTCGGTTCATGATCCCGTTGTCGAACATGGCGCTGAAACCCTCGTCGGACGCGAACCGGACCTGGGCAGCCAGGTCTTCGCCGGCGTGGTTTTTGAACTGACCGAAGGAAGGCGCATATTTCAACTTGAAGCCTTCTCGCTTCGGCGCCTGACCGCTCGGGTC
>JBAUIH010000440.1:0-9486 GCA_049682755.1 Candidatus Aminicenantales bacterium
TCCGGATACCGTGATCACGATCGCCTCCTCCGCTCTTTTTACGGGCAGACTCTTCCTGGCCGGGTCGGCCAAAAGAAAAGCCTGGCGGGGAGCATTGGCGATCCCGGGCACGACGAGCTTCCCGTCCGCCGGCCAGTCGAAGACATGCAAGTACAGTCGCGTTCCGCCCTTCACGTGTTTCTGGGTGCACCTCCCCCACTCCAGAACCTTGAATGGGCTCGCCTGGGTCCCGTAGATCGCCTCGCCGTTGACGCCCATCCATTTCCCTATCTCCCGGAGTCTTTCGACGCTTGGCGGCGGGTATTCTCCCTCGGCCGTCGGCCCGACGTTGAGCAGGAAATTCCCGCCCTTGGAGGCGATATCGGCCAGCTTCCGGATGAGGTCCCGGCTGGATTTCCAGTTGTTGTCGTTCTTGTTGTAGCCCCAGTTGTCGTTCATGGTCATGCATGTTTCCCAGTCCACGCCCGGAAGCCCGGTCGGCGGGATCTCCTGCTCCGGTGTCCCGAAATCGCCGACGTAGTCCCCGTCCTTGGTCAGTCCCGCCATTCCCGAGCGGCCGACATCGACCCGGTTATTGATGATGATGCTGGGCTGGAGCCCGCGGACGTATTCGTAGAGGTCCCGGCCGCGCTCATGGCTCCAGGTGTTTTCCCACTCTCCGTCGAACCAGAGGACGCCGATCTCGCCGTAATTGCCGACGAGCTCGGCGAGCTGGTTCTTCAGATGCACTGCATAGCGGTCAAAATCGGCGCCTTCGGCCGAGCCCTCCTTCTCCCAGTCCCGGCGCGGCAGGTAATCGGGATGATGCCAGTCCATGATCGAATGGTACCAGCACATCCGGATCCCGGCACGGCGGCAGGCTTCACTGAGTTCCTTCAGGATGTCGCGCGCGAACGGCGTCGACATGACGTCGAAATCGGTGTAGCGGGAGTCGAAAAGGCAGAAGCCGTCGTGATGCTTGGAGGTGATGACGATGTATTTCATCCCGGCCTCCTTGGCCATCCCGACCCATTTCTCGGCGTCGAACTTCAGAGGATTGAACTGGCCGACGAAGCGGTCATAGACCTCGAGCGGAATCCGGGCCGTCGTCCGGATCCATTCGGCGTGCTTGGTTTCGCCGTTCCACTCCCCGGCCGGGATGGCGTAGAGTCCCCAATGGATGAACAGTCCGAAACGGGCCTCGCGCCACCAGGCCATCCGGGAGTCGTGTTCGGACAGAGGAGCCTGAGGCTCCGGGCTCTTCGAACAGCTGCCGACAAAAGAAAACAAGGCCAAGGCCACCAGGAAAAATCCGATGTGCAGCCGGCCCTTCACCTTTAAGCAAAGCCTCATCGTCATGCTCACCTCCCTGACAAATATTTTCTCTTCGTTGAAGCTCCCCAGAATCAGCTTCCGGCGCGATTATAGCACAGCCCCATCCGCTCTCACCAAGCCTATAACTTGTCCTCCTGTCGGGTCGAGTGATAGAATAGGGGTAAGACGATGCGCATAATCCTTTTCACCGGAAAAGGAGGCGTCGGGAAAACGACACTCGCCGCCTCGACCGCTGTCCTCTCCGCCCGCCGGGGATACAAAACCCTGATCATCTCCACCGATGCCGCCCACAGCCTCTCCGACTCCTTCGAGGTCCAGCTCGGAAACTCCCCGCAAAGGATTGCCGCCAACCTTTACGGCCAGGAGGTCGATGCCCTGGAGCAGATGGAGGCCAGATGGGGAGGGATCAAGGCCTATCTCACGGCGTTGTTCGCCTCCCAGGGAATCGATTCCATCGAGGCCGAAGAACTGAGCGTCTTCCCCGGGATGGAGGAACTCTTCAGCCTGATGGAAATCCGCCATTATAACAGGGATTCCGATTATGACCTCGTCGTCGTCGATTGCGCTCCGACCGGCGATACCCTGCGCCTCCTCAGCGCGCCGGAGATCACCAACTGGTACCTGAAACACATCTTCCCGATTCAGCGGACGGCGGCCAGGGCGGTCAGGCCCGTGGCCAGCCGTGTACTTCCCTTCCCTTTCCCCAAAGACAGCGTCTTCGAAGCGATGAAGAATCTGACCGGCCAACTGGCCGAGATGAAGGAGATCCTCGAGGACGGGCGGAAAACCTCCATCCGACTGGTCATCAATCCCGA
The DNA here is from genome assembly GCA_049682755.1 of Candidatus Aminicenantales bacterium. GTDB lineage: Bacteria > Acidobacteriota > Aminicenantia > Aminicenantales > UBA8522 > UBA8522. The sequence continues at coordinate 2,130 of JBAUIH010000440.1, forward strand.
AAAGATGGTCATCAGGGAGGCTCAGAGGGCCTATACTTTCTTCAGCCTTTTCGGCTACGCCGTCGACCTGATCATCGTCAACCGGGTCATCCCGGCCTCGGTCGAAGATCCGTACTTCCGCGGCTGGAAGACCATTCAGGAAGGGTATCTCCGTCTGATCGAGGAAAGCTTCTCCCCGGTGCCCATACTGACCGCCGAGCTCGCTGATCAGGAGATCGTCGGCCTGTCTTCTCTCCAAAAGCTGGGAACCCGTGTCTACTGGGGCAAGGACCCCGCCCGTCTGTTCTTCACCCAAAAACCCCTGCGGATCGAAAAAGAGAACGGACGCTTTGTCTTATCCCTCCACCTGCCTTTTGTGGAGAAGAACGACCTCGACATCTTTCAAAAGGGTGAAGAGATGTTCATCCGGGTGGGACCGTTTAAAAGAAACATCCTGCTCCCCCGGGTTCTTCTCAACCAATCCATCCGGGGGGCAAAATTCGTCGAGGAAAGGTTGCGCATCACCTTTCAATCCGACCGTAAGGAGGCGTGACCATGGCCGCAGAGAAAATGCGGGAGATCAAGATTTCCGTACCCGAGGAACTGTTCACCCTCTTCCTTCCTTCCCAGGCCCAGGACCATCTGCTCAGAGCCAGAAAGGAGGTGCTTCTGGCCGTTCGTTCCCTTATCGACGCCCGGCTTGAATCGCTCGAAAGGAAGGGAGGCCGAGGGGCCGAGCCCAAGAGGAAGATCAAGATCGAATAGAACGTCCCTCTTGATTCCGGGCCGGCTTCTGGTGCATTATTATAGCTCTTCAATAACCCAAATGGCCCCATCCGCAGATGCGACGGCACGCAACCCCAAGGCCCGCCTGCTGAGCGCCGTCCCGGAAAGATGGATCAGGGGATTCCTCGGCGGCCTCGACAGGCTGGCCGACGGTTTTGTCCGCCTCGGTGTCAGTCCCAACCTGATTACTTTCTTCGCCCTTCTGGCGGGGCTCGGTGCCGGCTTTCTCTTCGCCTTCAACTGCCCCGGCTGGGCGGCCGTCCTGATTTTCATCTGCGGCGCCCTGGATGTCATCGACGGAAAAGTCGCGGTCAAAACCGGCAAAAAGAGCCTCTATGGCGCCATCTTCGATTCCACCTTGGACCGTTATTCCGAGTTCTTCATCTATTTCGGTCTGGCCTACTATTTCCGCGGCCACTGGCCGATGTGGATCCCGTTTTTCACCTTCCTGGGGTCGACGATGGTGAGCTACACACGGGCGCGGGCCGAGGGACTGGGGATCGAGTGCCGGATCGGATTCATGCAACGGGCCGAACGGATGATCCTTCTGGTTCTCGGCACCCTGATCGGGATAATCTTCAAGGTCTTCGACCCGGCGATGATCGTTGTCCTGACCGCCATCGCCGTCATTTCCAATATCACGGCCATCGACCGGATACTGCTGGTCAGGAAGATCGAAAGACAAATGACCAAGGATAAGGAGGTCTGAGCTCATGGGCAAGATCAGAGTCGGCATTATCGGCATCGGCAACTGCGCTTCTTCTCTCGTTCAGGGGGTCGAGTACTACAACAACGCCAAGGAGGGGGATTTTGTCCCCGGAATCATGCACGTCAACCTGGGCGGATATCATATCCGGGACATCGAATTCGTCGCCGCCTTCGACATCGACAAGAACAAGGTGGGGAAAGACCTGAGCGAGGCCATCTTCTCCTGGCCCAACAACACGACCAAGTTCGCCGACGTGCCCTCTAAGAACGTCAAAGTTCACCGGGGGATGACCCACGACGGCCTGGGCAAGTATCTGTCCCAGATCATCCAGAAGGCGCCCGGGGCAACAGCCGACATCGTCTCGATTTTGAAGGAGGCGAAAGCGGACGTCGTGGTGAGCTATCTCCCGGTCGGGAGCGAAGAGGCGACCAAGTGGTACATCGAGCAGGTCATGGATGCCCGCTGCGCATTCGTCAACTGCATCCCGGTCTTCATCGCCTCCGAGAAGTATTGGCAGAAACGGTTCGAGGCGCGCCGGCTGCCGATCATCGGCGACGACATCAAGTCCCAGGTCGGGGCGACCATCCTCCACCGCACTCTGGTCAACCTCTATCTCGACCGCGGCATGCCCATCGAACGGACCTACCAGCTGAACACAGGCGGGAACACCGACTTCCTGAACATGCTGGAGAGGGAGAGGCTGCATTCCAAAAAGATTTCCAAGACCAATGCCGTGACCTCCCAGATCAGGGCCCGCGGGCTGGAGATCGATCCGGACAACGTCCACGTCGGGCCGAGCGATTACGTCCCCTGGCAGAAGGATAACAAACTCTGCTTCCTGCGCATCGAGAGCCGTCACTTCGGCGATGTGCCCACTTACCTGGACTGCCGGCTGTCGGTCGAGGATTCGCCCAATTCCGCCGGTGTGGTCATCGACGCCATCCGCTGCGCCAAATTGGCCCTCAATAACGGCGTCTCGGGAGCGCTGTTCGCCCCCTCGTCCTACTTCATGAAAACTCCGCCCAAGCAGTACACCGACACCGAGGCCAGGGAGATGACCGAGAAGTTCATCGCCCGGTACTCCAAAAAGGAAGCCAGGCCCAAGCCCAGGAAAAGGACCGCGCCCAAAAAGAAATAGCCGCTACTCGACGGTGACGCTTTTGGCCAGGTTCCGGGGTTGGTCTACGTCCGCGCCGCGCTTGGCGGCAATGTGGTAGGCGAAGAGCTGCAACGGCAGGACGTTCAGGAAAGGGCTCCAAAGGGGGAAACAGACGGGGACGCGGATGACCTCGTCCGCGTGATTTGCAATCTCCTTGTCGTCATCGAAAGCCAGGGCCAGGATATGGCCTGACCTGGCCTTGATCTCGGAAATGTTGGCGAGCATTTTTTCATAGGCCCTATCCTTGGGAACAACGGCCAGGGTGGGCATGTTTTCATCGATCAGGGCGATCGGCCCGTGTTTCATTTCCCCGCCGGCATATCCTTCGGCGTGAAGATAAGAAATCTCTTTGAGCTTGAGGGCGCCCTCCAGCGCCACGGGAAAGCTGACCCAGCGGCCGAGGTAGAGGAAATGGGAGAAGCCGATAAAGCGCTGGGCGAGGTCTTCCAGGCGCTTCTCCCCGGCCAGGATTTTCTCCAGCTTATTGGGCAGGCGAAGCAAATCCTGAATAATAGGCAAGCAAATTCCTTCATCGCTCCTCCCCTTGGCCTGGGCCAGGCCGAGGGCCAGCAGAGCCAGGGCGGCCAACTGGGCGCTGAAAGTCTTCGTTGCGGCGACGCCGATCTCGGGACCGGCATGGGTGTAAAGAACGGCCCCGGCTTCCCGGGGGATGGATGAATTCAGGACGTTGGATATGGCCAGGGTGGACCGGCCGGCCTTCTTGATCGCCCTCAGGGCCGCCAGAGTGTCGGCCGTCTCCCCGGACTGGGAAATAACGACCACCAGAGTCTTGGAGTCCAGGAGGAGGTCATGGTAGCGGTATTCCGAGGCGTACTCAACGGTCACCGGGATCCGGGCCAGTGATTCGATGAAATACTTGCCCGCCATGCCGGCGTGATAGGACGTTCCGCAGGCGATGACCAGGACCTTCTCGAGATTTTTCATCAGCCGGAGGGAAAGCCCCGTCTCATCCAGATAGATCGTGCCCGATCCCTGGGAGACCCGGCCCTCGAGCGTGTCCCGGATGACCTGCGGTTGCTCGAAGATCTCCTTGAGCATGAAATGCTTGAAGCCCTTTTTCTCGATCATCAAGGGATTCCAGGACAGGTGGTCGACCGTTTTGCTCAGTGGATTGCCCTCGAAATCCAGGAAGCGCACACCGGCGGGCTCCAAGACGGCTATTTCGCGATCTTCAAGAAAGACGATCCGGGAGGTGTGGCTGAGAACGGGGTTGATATCGGAGGAAACAAAGGATTCTCCATCGCCCAGGCCGACCACGGCCGGAGGGCCCGTTTTGGCAGCGACGATCTTGCCGGGATCACGCCCCGAGATAACCGCTATGGCATAAGCCCCTTCGAGCTCCCGGAGGGCCCGCCGCACGGCGCTCTCCAGAGATCCCTCAAAATATTTTTCCACCAGGTGGGCGATGACCTCTGTGTCCGTCTCGGTCAGGAAGGTATGGCCTTCGCCGATGAGCTTGTCTTTGAGCGGGAGATAGTTCTCGATGATCCCGTTATGAACGACGACCAGGGTTCCCGAACAATCGCGGTGCGGATGGGCGTTCTCCTCGCTCGGCCGGCCGTGGGTGGCCCAGCGTGTATGTCCAAGCCCGCAGCTCCCCGAAAGCGGCGACGCCTTCAGGCTCTCGTCGAGGTCACGGATTTTGCCTTTGACCCGTCTGACCTGGATCGTCTGGTCGTATAGGACGGCGACTCCGGCGGAGTCGTAGCCCCTGTACTCAAGTTTCTTCAAGCCGTCCAGAAGAACGGGCAGCGCCTGCTTGGGCCCAATGTATCCGATGATCCCGCACATTATTTCTTCCGTCTCCTCCTGACCCAGCCCGGCCTCTCGATCTGGCGGCCGCGGGCCACGGCCAGGGCTTCCGGCGAGACATCCTTGGTGATGACCGAGCCGGCGCCGACATAGGCGTCGCGGCCGATCCGCACCGGCGCCACCAGCTCCGTGCCCGAGCCGATAAAGGCGCCTCGATCGATCCTGGTCTGGGATTTCCGGAAGCCGTCGTAATTGCAGGTGATGGTGCCCGCTCCGATATTGACGCCTTCCCCGACGATCGCATCTCCGAGATAAGAAAGGTGCCCGGCTTTGGAGCGTTTTCCAAGGATTGCATTTTTCATCTCGACGAAATTGCCCACCTTGGCCCGAGACCGGACAAGACTATCCGGGCGGAAACGGGCGAACGGGCCGACCTGGGCGTCTCTCTCGATGCGGCTCTTCTCGACCACCGTGGAGCTGTTGATCTTCACCCGCTCGCCGACCCAGGCGTCGATGAGGTGGACGAATGGATAGATCCGGCATCCGGCGCCGATCTTCGTCTGCCCTTCGATGACGACGGAGGGATAGAGGACCGTTCCCGCTCCGATGCGAGCGTCCAGGTCCACCCAGGTTGTCGCCGGGTCGAGGACGATCACCCCGCGGGATTCAAGCCGGCTGATCTTGCGCTCGCGCAGAAACATGATCGCCGTGGAGACGGCGGCGGGAGTGCGTACGGACAACGATTCCTCGGGATGACGCAGACGATAGGAGCCGATTTTTTGGCCGCTCTTGGCCATCCATTTGATGAGCCCGTCCATGCTGCTGCCAGCTCTTTGACCCGGGCTGAGCCCGTCCAGGGCCTTCAGAAGCTCGCCGACCCGGAACGCCTGAACGGGAAGAGGCCCGAAAGACTCGGCTACTGTCAGAGCGTTTCCGTTCCGGCGATGAGCCGCCAGAAAAGACCGCAGGCTTCGAGGGTTGAGCAGAGATAGACGGGCGTCCAAGACGACGAGATCCGCCGTCTGATTTCTGGAAAGCACGTCCCGGGCCGAGAGGATGGCCCCAAGCGGTCCCGGCGCTTTCTGAGCCTTCAGGAAAAAAACGCCAGGCAGGGTCGAAGAGTCCTCCGCATCAAGCCCGCCCTCCCCGAGTGCGGCCAGGATTTCAGCGGGATGGAGGCTCTGGGCCGTCTCAACGGCCAGCCTGAAAATGGACTTCCCGAGGAGGTGTTGGCGCAATGAAACCGGACGGCTCTTCCCCCCTCTCTCTGCCCTGTCCGCCCAGACAAGCGCCAGTGGATTTCGCTTCATGTCAGACGGGTGATCAGTTTGAACTTCTTGTCGTCCCAAAGAGGTGCGAAATCGGCCTCGTTTTGGGCGAGGATGCGGTAGAACCTGTCCTTCTGGAAGGCCTTCTTCAGACATTCCATGGCCTCTTCCGTTTTTCCCAACTGGACGTACGCATCGGCCATGAGATAAAAGACCCGGCCCTCTTCCCCCTTCATCTCCAGCGCCTTCTCCAAGAGCTGCAATGCTTCCTCAGGGGCGCCGGAATTGATTTTATAAATACTATAATACATGTAATCGTCGAACGTCTTCAGGGAAATAACTTCTTTCTTCCCTTTTTCCCGGGTCATCTGAAGATACATCTTGGCCCGGTCGACGAGCTCTTTCTCGGTATCGTGCTTTTCCAGGAATGCTCTGAGCAGCTCCTCGGCTTTTTCAAGGTTTCCCTTGTGGAATTCCTTCATGGCATCGCCATAGGCCGACAGGGCCTTCACATAGGCATCTTTCTTTATCTTCTCTTCCTTCACTATGGTCTCCTGATTATGACAATTGGCAGTGGACTCATTTTAATACAGGGCGCCCCTTTTGACAAGAAAGCCGCCCTCAATCCTGAAGGAAACGGGGGATTTTAGTCTCCTCGAAAGCCCAGAAATCAGGATTATCAAGGAGGAAAAGGACGGCGCGGAGATGGAGGTGATGGCCTGCCCTTTCCGCTTGAAAGCAGCCGAGAAGAGGATGCCCGCAGAGCGCCAGGTCGCCGATGAGGTCGAGCACCTTATGACGGACGAATTCGTCCCGGAAACGGAGAGGACCGCTGATTGTCCCGCTCTCATCAAGAACGACGGCGTTTTCCAGCGTCCCTCCGAGGGCCAGGCCGCGCTTCTTGAGCTCGGCCACATCCTTCAAGAACCCGAACGTCCGGGCCGGGGCGATCTCTCTCAGGAAGACTTCCCGGGTCAGGTCGAAGGACATCTCCTGCCGGCCGATCAGGGGGTGGCTGAAATCGATGGCACAGGATATCTTAAAGTCTGCGGCCGGCGAAAAGGACAATCTGGCCCCGTCTTCTTCAAGAGTGTGCGGCTTGAGCACGCGGACCACCTGTCTCTTCTGCTCGACCGGAACAACACCGGCCTCGAGGATAGCCCGGGCTAAGGGGGCCGCGCTTCCGTCCAGGATTGGGATCTCGCTGCCTTGGATCTCGATATCCAAACTGTCAAGGCCGAGCACATATAACACCGCCATGAGATGCTCCAGGGTTTGAACGCGGCCCGACTCGAAGACCAGGCAGGAGCAGTTCAGGGCATCGATCCTCCGGGGATCCGGCTCGATCTCCAGCCCGCCCAGGTCCAGCCGCCGGAAAAGGATCTTCCCGGAGTGAGACGGCTTGAGAGTCATGCGGACCTGCTCCCCAGAGTGGATTCCGACCCCTGAAAACGACACTTCCCGTCCGATTGTCTGTTTGTTGAACATCTTGGCCATCCACCATTAGTATACCCTACGACCGGCATTTCCTGTCAATCACCCCGCCCTTTTCACCTGATAAAGCATTTCCAGATATGTGATCTTAATTATGGGGCAGGGAGCCGCCTTAAAGCCCCCGTAGCGGAAGGGGGACCCGTCGTTTTCGACGGGGGGAACCGACGGGACTGGTTCCCCGGGGTGCGG
>JBAUIH010000441.1:0-2372 GCA_049682755.1 Candidatus Aminicenantales bacterium
CAGATCCTCCTCCGCCTTCGGCCTCTGGATGAGCTCGAGGCGCTTCCCTTTTTTCATCAAGGCGTTCATGACGAAGGCCTTGTCACCGAACTGGTCGGTGATGGCCAGACGGCAGGGGACCGTCTCAAGGATGTTCTCGATCGCCCGGGAATGCCCCCAGGCGAGGATCCGATTCAAATTCCTGAGCTTCGCGTAGAGCTCGTTGTAGCGCTCCGGCCCGATGCTGACGACCGAATAGGTATAGCCCTGTTTGATGATTTCGGCCAGCTCCCGGACCCGGCCGTCCGAAGTCCGCTTGCTGTCTTTGACGCCGAACGCCTTCAGGACATCTTCCTGGCCTTCGGGAAGAAAGACAGCGCCGATGACGACCGGGCCGAAATAATCCCCCTTTCCTGATTCGTCCGTGCCGATATGGCCCTTCTCGGGCGGAAAAAGCTCGGACTGCTCCATCGCCTTGGCCAAACGACTATTTAATAAGGTTCCTGGCCTTGGCCTCGCGGATGAGGTCCGGCCGGAACTTGGGATGGGCGATATTGATCAACGCCTTTGTCCTCTCCTGGAGGTTCTTGCCCCAGAGGTAGGCGATACCGTATTCGGTTACGATGTAACGGACATCGGCCCGGGTGGTCACGACTCCGGCGCCCTGTTTGAGAAAGGGGACGATCCTGGTCATCTCCCCGTTTTTCGCCGTCGAGGGCAGGGCGATGATCGGCTTGCCTCCCTTGGAATGGGCCGCTCCGCGGATGAAATCGACCTGGCCGCCGAATCCGCTGTAGATGAAGGTCCCGATGGAGTCCGAGCAGACCTGCCCGGTGATGTCCACCTCGATGGCCGAATTGATGGCCACCATGTTATCGTTTCGGGCCACATTGAAAGGATGATTGACGTAATCGGTGGGATGGGCCTCGATCGCCGGATTGTTATTGATGAAGTCGTAAAGCCGGTCGCTCCCGAGGGCGAAGGTGATCACGACCTTGCCGGGATGGAAGGTTTTCTTCGCCCCGGTGACGATTCCGGACTCGATCGCTTCCATCACTCCGTCCGAGACCATCTCGGTGTGGATCCCCAGGTCGCGCCGGCCCGACAGCGCCGCCAGAACCGCATCCGGGATCCCCCCTATCCCGAGCTGCAGGGTCGACCCGTCCTCGATCAGCTCGGCGATGGACTTGCCGATCAACCGCTCGACATCGCTGAAGGGGCTCTTCTCGAGCTGGGGCAGCGGCTCGGAGATCTCGACGATTCTATCGAAGCGCGAGATATGAAGAAAAGAATCGCCGAGGACGCGGGGCATCCGCTCGTTGACCTGGGCGATGACGACCTTGGCCGTCTCCGCGGCCGTCTTGGAGGCCAGAACCTCGACCCCAAGACTCACAAAGCCGTGCTCGTCGGGGGGAGAGACATGAAGGACGGCCACGTCGAGGGACATCTGCCCCGAGGAGAACAGATAGGGAATCTGATGAAGGAAAATCGGCACGTAATCCGCCCTTCCCTCGTTGATGGCCTGGCGGTCGGCCGGACCAACGAACAGGGAATTGTGGCGGAAATGCCCTTCCATGTCCGGCTTGGAAAGGGGGTCATCACCGAGCAGAAGGACGTGGACGAGCTCGACCTCCTTGAGCTCATCCTTCCGTGCCGCCAGCGCCTTCATCAGGGCGTACGGCGTGGCCGCGTTTCCGCTGATGTAAACGCGGTCTCCGCTCTTGACGACGGAGACGGCATCCTCGGGACTCACCAGTTTCTTTTTGTAATCATCGACCCAACTCATCTGAATCCTCCATTGTTTCCAAATCAAAAATCCTAACGGTGTCCATTCCTCAGGTAATGATCGATCTCCTCGGCGGCCAGCCGGCCGTCGCCCATGGCCAGGATGACCGTCGCCCCGCCCCGGACAATATCCCCACCCGCGAACACGCCGGGGATGCTTGTGCCCATCGTCTTCCAGTCCACTTCCAGGTTGCCCCACTTGCCGACGCGGAGGTCGGGCGTCGTCTGGGCCATCAGGGGATTGGGACTCTGGCCGATGGCCACGACGACCAGGTCCACTTCGGTGACGAATTCCGAGCCGGGGATGGGAACCGGCTTGCGCCGCCCTGAGGAGTCCGGCTCACCCAGTTGCATCTTGAGGCACTCCATCGCTTTGACCCGTCCGTTCTCGTCACCGAGGTAGCGGATCGGAGTAGTCAGGAGATGGAATTCGATGCCCTCCTCCTCGGCGTGCTTGATCTCTTCCTCCCGGGCCGGCATCTCCTGGCGGGAGCGGCGATAAATGATGGCCGCCGGTTCCGCTCCGAGGCGCTTGGCCGTCCGGACGGAGTCCATGGCCACGTTGCCGCCTCCGATGACGGCCGCCCGTTTGCCGCGGATGACGGGAG
>JBAUIH010000442.1:0-2017 GCA_049682755.1 Candidatus Aminicenantales bacterium
GTCCGCCGCCGGGCGAAGATCCAGCCGGTCGCGATCGTCACGAAATTCTGGAACGAGGGTTGCGTCATCACAATCGCCAACTCTTGCAACAAAAACTCAAACGAAGTAAGAAGATGCATGGGAGCCGCCGGAGTGATGCGTGGTTGTTTTCCTAACCGCATCGTGACGGAGGCTCTTCCTATTGGTCAACAAAGCTAGCAGTTACCGCGAAAGTCGAACTAAGGAGTTCTTGGAGAGTCGTCATTGTCGCTGCCCTGGGCGTTGATTTCCGCGAGAATCTGATCGAGCTTCGGCAGCAGCGCGGGCAAGTCCTCCGTCACAGTCTTCCAGACGATTTCGAGATTCACATTCTCGTAATCATGAATCAACTTGTCGCGGATTCCGGCCATCGACCGCCAAGGAATTTCGGGATATCGGTCACGAACTTGTTGGGGCACCCGCTTCGCTGCCTCGCCAAGGATTTCCAAGGCACGAACCACAGCAAATGCAGTCTTTTCAGAGTCTGTAGCATCATGGCAGGGGATTGCTAGTGACATAGCAATCGGTTTTGCGTATTTTTCCCGGATTGCTTGCACCAAGGAGGGTGACCATGTCGGGACCGGGAGAATACGTCGCGGATCGTTCCGAGGGGATCACGCGTGTTGAAGACTTGCCGAAAGCCAAAATTGTCGAACGCAGTCGGAATTATCCGCGACGACCCTGCCCCTGGTGCGGTCGCAGTTGTTATCGAAACCGCACCAGAGAGCGGACTCTCCATGATCTGGGTGATTTGGTCTCGGAGCGACCGCGAAAGCTTCATCTCATCTACTCCCAGCACTATTGCTGTCGATGTCAACGTTACTTTAGTGCGGACACGTCCGACTTGGCTCCGCCCAAGAGCCACTACACCCACCGCGTCGTCGCACGGGCCGTGCGGTTGGTGGTCGAAGACGGCTTGCCTTACCGGGCGGCCAGTTGGCACCTGTGGAGAGATCACCGCGTGTTTGTCCCGTATGCCACCATCCAAAACTGGGTCGAAGGCGGGGGGGGAAAAGGCCGAGCAGCACGTGGTGGCCGAGTACCTCGACGCCGTGCTGGCTAAGTTTTCCGGATACATCGCGGCGGATGAGTTGTACGACGGCTGCTTCTGTGTGTTGTCGATTGTCGACAACCGTACCTTCCGGCGTCTGACCTACGACGTGCTGGACCACGATCCGACGCAGGCCGACGTGGAGTCCTTGTTCCGCACGTTCCAGGCGGCCCTGCAGCGACGCGGCTTGACGCTGCGGGGCATCACGACCGACGGTTCCAGTCTGTATCCAGAGCCAATTTCCAGGGTTTTTGGCGAGGTTCCCCACCAGCTTTGCGAGTTTCACGTGATCAAGGAACTGACCCAAGGAGTGTTGCGCGCGCTGGCCAAGGTTCGCAAGGAGTTGGCGGCAACGAAACCGAAGCTGGGTCGCGGGCGTCCCTCTTCGGCGACCGCTCGCAAGGCAGCGCGGCGCCGCAAGTGGATCGAACAAAAGGTGGGAGATTTGTTTCAGCATCGCTACTTGTTCGTGCAGCACAGCCTCACCCCGGCTCAGCGGCGTACCTTGGTACGCATCACCCGTGGACGGCCCGAATTACGAACGCTGCGCGATCTCATGGACCAGGTGTATCGGCTGTTTGACCGCCGTTGTCGCACGGAAACCGCGCTGGCCAAACTGGCCCGGTTGCGGCGTCGCGTACGGCGCTTCCAGTGGATTGGCCAAACCCTGCAAAAGTTGTTCTCTCCCAATCTGGAAAAAGCGCTGACCTTCCTGGACGACAAGCTACTGCCTTCGACTTCCAATGCCGTGGAACGAGGCAACCGCCGTCACCGCAAGATGCAAAAGACCGTCTATTCTGTTCGCACCAAGCCGCACATCTCCGCCCGAATTGCCCTGGACATGCAACGTGAGGAGCGAGCCCAACAACGCAACCGAACCACCAACACCCTGCACTACGCCCGCAAGCGACAAGCCGCCTAAATCCCCTGCCATGATGCTACAGACTC
>JBAUIH010000443.1:0-4802 GCA_049682755.1 Candidatus Aminicenantales bacterium
GTGCGGCGCGGCGCTGGGATGGATATTCAAGCTTCTGACCGGCTGAGGGCACGCCGCCTTTTCCCCGCTCCCGTTTTTCTAAAAAGCACCTTTCTGATTGTAGGTCCGATCATTTGTTATTTTTTAAGACCTCACCCCCTGTATGTTCCCATATTTCGAGGCATGAAAATATTCGATCTTCATGACAATATCAGGGGCGTGGCCATTAAGTCGGCAATTCTGCGATGTTCGGAGCTTCCCGTAAACCTATGGAACCGGACGAGGAAGTGGGCCTCCCCTGCCCGGCTTAGTGATGCGTTTCTTTCGCTTCAAAAAAAATCGATGGTACCGATTATGGTCATGAATTCGTCAACAAGAAAATAGAAAAGTGATATGAGACCGTAGAAGGATTTTTTCACTTCGCTCATCTGGCCCATCTTTTTCAGCCGGCGGAAGACAACCTTCGGCCGCAAGTAAAACCTGCGATAGGATTTATAGTAGAGTTTCTGCAGCTCCTTTTTGCTCATAGTGAAAGGAATAAAAGTGATGTTGTTGGAACTGAAGAGCTGTTCGTCGTCGGTCAGGAGCTTGCCGTACCTATTCACCTCACTCAGCAACTTGCCGCCATACGGGGAAAGGGGGAAAAATTTCGCATAATCCGGGTCTAATTTCAAGGCCAGCCTGATAGTTTCCAGGCCCTCGGTGTACGTCTCGCCGGGAATACCGAAGATAAAAGAGGCTTCGACTTCAATCCCGGCCTCCTTGGACCAGCGTATGGCTTGGAAGAAGTCTTCGACAGTCTCTCCTTTCTCCAGGATATCCAGGTTTTTTTGCACCAGGGATTCGACTCCGTAAAAGAGCTTCCAACATCCTGCCCGGGCCATCTGCTCGAGCATCTCCGGGTCCACGCAGTCGGCCCGGGCATTGGCGGACCAGACGAAGTTGATCCTTCTTTCCCTGATCTTCTCGCACAAGGAAAGGATCCTGTTCCTATTCAAGGTGAAGGTATCGTCAAAAAAGGCGATGTCCCGGATGCCGTGCTGCACGATCAGGTACTCAATCTCCTTTATGACCTTGGTAACGCTCCGGTAGCGCACTTTTCGGCCCAGGAGGTCCGGCATACAGAAGATGCAATGAAACGGACAGCCACGGGTTGTGACCACATTGGTCACCGGTAGCAGCTTGTTTTGATGAAAGGCGCCGGTGTACCGCGTCACCGGCACCAGACTCCGGTCCGGGATGGGAAGCTGGTCGAGATCTGCGATCGGCTGGCGATTCGGGCCGACGGCGAGTGATCCGTCTTCGCGGCGGAAGGCAATGCCGCCGAGAGGAGGAATAGAATTGAGTCGCGGCATGTTTTCCACGTACTCCAGCATTGAAAAATCCCCTTCACCATAGGCGACGGCATCGATATAAGGGGTCTCTGCGAGGGCGCGTTCCCGTATCAGGCTCGCATGAACGCCGCCCACGATGATCTTGATCTCCGGCAGGAGCTCTTTCAGGTTCCGACTCAGGATCTTGGCTTTAGGCCACATCATCGTCATCGCGGAGATGCCGACGACAGCGGGTTTAAACTCATCGATCTGCGCGATCATCTCCTCATAGGCCTGGATCGTTCCGTCGATGATAATCACGTCGTGCCCATTCTCCTTCAAGACCGTGCCGAGCGAGAGAAGGCCGAGCGGCGGAAGACTGCCCGTGACATAGGTAAGCGCCTTGTTGTAACGCTCCCGGGTCGTGACAGGGGGTAAAACCAAGGCGATTTTCATAAGACTGTTCACCCCCGGCTCTCGCCGCCCTCTAGAACCCGCCTTGCTGAGATCAGGCTTGTTCTTGCCATGTAATGGAACATGACCATCATATTTTAGCACTAAAAATTGGCAACGCAAGGTCAATTCATTTTTGCTATTTTTTTCTTCCTTTGCGCGAATCAACGGAGGGAACTCAAGCTTGTCGTCCTGGCTGTATCTATAAGATCGGCCATAAATGAAGGCATTCCATGCGTCGGCTTGACAGTATCCGCGCCAGGCCGCATAATGAATAGTCATGTGAATAAAGATCTTTTCGGGGAGCGATCAAAGGCGTCTCCACGGGGCTCCTCAAAAACAAATACTGTGAAAGCAGGTGAGTATGTTGCGTAATATTCAAAGAGCCTGGTTTGTCCTGGCCAGCCTCATTTTGTGCCTGATCATTTTCTCGTTGTTGTATTTGAGAACGCGTTCTGCCGATGTTGGCGCTGAACCGGAAAAAGACAACCGGGTCCAGCCGGCCGGAACGCCGGCATTCCCGGTGCTGAACGGAAAAATCGTTTTCCAGTCCGACCGCGACGGTGATGAGGAAATCTATGTCATGGACCCGCAAGGCGACACGATCGAACAATTGACCGATAACAGCGCGGCTGACGAATACCCCGTCTGGTCAAAAGACGGGAAGAAGATCTGTTTTGAATCGGACCGGGACGGCACATATCAGATATTCATTATGGATAAGGATGGCAAAAACCAGGTCCAAGTGACAACAGGCCGTTATGAAAACAGATATCCCACGTGGTCCCCGGATGGGAAGAAGATTGCCTATCAATCAAAGCGGCCGAACGTTGAGCAAATCTATGAGTTGGATTTGGAAAGCAAAATAGAATCGGCCTTGACGAATGCATGGTACAGGAGCGCCCTGCCGCACTGGTCTCCCGATGGAAAGAAGATCGCCTTTACCGTCAATAAACTGCTCGGTTGGGGCGTTTATATCATGGATGGAGACGGCTCCAATATCAAGGCGCTGGACACGAAAGGCGGGGCCTGCCGGCCCCACTGGTCAAAAGACGGCAAAAAGATCGCCTATGTATCGGGAAAGGCGGACAACAAGGGGGATATCTGGATCATGAATCCGGACGGCTCGGAAAAAAAGAGGCTGACCACGGATTCGCAAAATTATGACTACTATCCGTCGTGGTCTGCGGACGGGAAATGGATCGTCTACGCGAACACCTCGCACAAACAAAAAGGCAATTGGGAAATCCGGATCATCAATGTGTTAACCGGGGAATCCAAACAGATAACGGACCATCCGGCTCAGGATCATTTTCCGGACTGGAAGAAATGAGTCGCCCCGGAATGTGAGGCTGCCGGGCGGACCAAGTTTATGTTTCTGTCGATTCTGATTTGCCGCGCAATTTCTTATTTCTAAAATATTCTTTCAAAATTCTGAGGAAAAATTGGGTTCCATGCTTCAATATTTTGGCTTTGGCCTCTCCGGCCAACCGCGCCCTCTCGTGACTGGCGACTTCCCTGATTTGGAAACCCCTTCTCATCGTGTTGGCGATCAACTCGATTTCCAGGTCAAAGGAATGAGCATGGAATTTCGAATGGTCGAATATTTCCCGCCGAAAGGCCTTGAATCCGTTGATCGCATCGGATAGGTACCGTTTCAAGAAGACCCCGGTAAAATACGTCAGGAAAACGTTTCCCAGCGCCTTGATATTCGTATACTCATCGCTTCCCCCCATAATTCTCGAAGCGATCACTAGGCCGACCTCCGGCTCATTTTTGAGGACCTCGACCAGTTTGGGAGCGTCTTCAACTCGATGCGAGCCGTCTCCGTCCAGCATGACCAAATAAGGCCCTTTGCTCTGAGAAAACCCATAGAGCAAGCTCGATCCTTTGCCCTTTTTATTCGGATTGATTAAAACCCGGGCGCCTTTGGCCTCCGCAATATCACGAGTGGCATCTTTTGAATTTTCGTCAACGACGATAACTTCCAGATGATATTTTTTTCTCAATTCATTGACTTCATCCAGGACAAAACCGATGGTCTGTTCCTCGCCATAGGTCGGGATCACCAGGCTGAACTCGATTTCTGTTTCTTTCATTTCATCCTCGGGGCGATGCTTAAAATTTTCGATTCTTTCCTTTCTCTTTCAATTGATCATAGATAATATTGATCTCTCTCGACCTGTCAAGCATTTTGTCTGAAATCAGGCGGTTCGGGGCTATGATTTGGTCATTCTTAAAATGCAATACAATGAAAGGGACAGGGGAAGGAAGGCCGGGAATTTTTGGATGTGAATATCCTGAAACCGTTCTTTGGCCGCTCTGATGATCCCGCTCTGATCCGACACATGTTCGTCTTCCAATCTGGCTTTGGGCAAAAGCCGATAGGCAAGTTTAAGGATCAGGTCGGTCAAGCGGTTCTTGACGGGGAATCCGATGACGATCAGCGCGCCGGCTTGTGCCACCCTGGCGATTTCATCAAACGCCTTTTTCAAATCCCGGATGTGCTCAAGCACACTCACCGAAACGATCCCGTCAAACACCTCGGAATGATAGGGCAAAGCGAGAGCCGACCCTTCGCACAAATGGGCGGAAATATTTTCCTTGGCCGTCATCCTTTTCACCAGATGCATGCGGCGATGAAGATCGACGGCATGCAAGGATTTGCACTTGGTCTCGAGCTCTTTCAAAAATATCCCGGACCCGCATCCCAGATCCAGCAGACGATCAAACCGGCCCGGCGCAAGCAGCGACGAAACCGCTTTGAGCCGCCTGATGTAGAAGGATCTGGCCAAAGGCAGATAGTAGAACTTCAAAGGATCGGCGATTTCCGTCGGGCTGATATTCTCTCTTCTTGGAAGACGCATGTCTTGGCTTTGTCTATTTTATCTGTTGATCTTGAACAACCGGACCGGCAGAGCTTTAATGGTATAAATCTTTACGATATCCGCATTCTCCATGATCTCCGGATAGGCTCTTTGAAGAAAACGCAATTCCTCCTTGTTGTTGCCGTCCCAAAGAAACAGATGCGTCACGGGAAATCGGTCGAAGGTATCC
>JBAUIH010000444.1:0-1781 GCA_049682755.1 Candidatus Aminicenantales bacterium
ATATTCCGATTCTCGGGTACCGCAAGCCTTTTAACGACTCGGTAATCAGCATTGTCCTTCAGGCGTGTCACAAAATACACCCCCTCCTCCGTCCAGTCGCCAAAAAGCTTATAATCCACCAATCCCCGGTCGATGGCCACGATAGCTCCAGGGGAAAAATGAAGTTTCTTGAGAACCTTGACCTCATGAATCTTGCCCTCCGTGATATGCGCATACTGGGGAAGATATCCCTCATGATCCAGGAGCAAATGGAGTTTCACCGCTCCCTTGGTCCGGCGAAACTTCGCCCAGTCAAAAAGACTCGCGCACAGCTCGATCACCGTCGCGTCAAAACTCAGGAGCTTGTTCTTGAACCGAAACTTGGTTTTTCCCAAAAACTCACCCTGGCATCTCGTCAACAGCGCATAAAACATCTTCTGGAACAGTTCCCAGGACCGGTGCTCGTTGGCATAGGCCAAGGTGGATCGTTTCGGACCTCGGGCGATTCCTAAATGAAGAAGCTTCCCGAAACAACTGGCTAGACCGTTGCAGATCTCCCGTAGAGAATGGGCTTGGCCCAGTTGACAGAAAAGCATGGCCACATAATGTCCCCAACTGGAGAATCCCTTGGCGGCATATTCTGTGCCGGTCAGCTTGACCAGCCGCTCAAACTCCAGACGAGGAAAAAGGGATAGCAATTGGCTGAAAATGCTGCTATATTTGTTCATGTCCGTGCTCCGACCTCCTCGGGTAAAGTTTTCAGACAACTTTATTGTACCCTGGTCGGAGCTTTTCTAAAATTTATTTTGGACAAGAGTGATTTGGTAGATTTTTGTGACGTCCATCGTTCAACGACGAAAATAGCCTATTCTTATGATCACATTAACATAAGCTATCTATTATTTTCAATTTCAACAAGTTAGCTGGAATAAATAAAAAGGAAGCAGGATTTTCCTGCTTCCTTGCGTTGTTGGGACGAACCGTCACTCGGCCGGCCAGGCCTGGCAGCGGTCCGCGTACTCGCAGTCCTTACACCGGAAGCCGAGTATAAGGAAGTAAATCCGAAGGTTAATTCCCTTGAGCACCTGAGCGGCGATCCCTTAAAGCGTCCAGTAGCTTGCCGCGTCTTTTAAGATCAGCAGGATACAGTTATCAATGAGGCCAAATTCCTGGTATCGGAGCTTTTGACTTTTCCAGGAGGACGGTCACGTCTCTCAATTCTGCGACATGAAATAATCTCAGGTGGCTTTGCTTTCCGGCCAAGGAGATCGCCATGCTTCACCCGATGACACAATCAGACTACACGCCGCGCCAGGGACGCCTGCCCATCAATAATACCGGTCCATCATCCGGTACTGGATGGCCTCGGCGACGTGGGCAGGGCGGATGTCCTCCTCCCCTGCCAGGTCGGCGATGGTGCGGGCGACCTTGAGGACGCGGTCATAGGCCCGGGCGCTGAACCCGAGCTTCGTCACCGCCGTCTCCAGGAGCTTCTGGGAATCGGTGCAAACCTGGCAGAATTTCTTGACCTCGCGCGTCCTCATTTGGGCGTTGGCGAAGATCTTTCGCCCTCCGAATCTCTGAAGCTGCCGCTCCCTTGCGCTTACGACCCTTTCTCTGATTCGATCAGAGCTCTCTGCCTCATGCCGGGAGATGATATCCTTGAACTTAACCTCGGGAACATCCACCTGGATGTCGATCCTATCGAGAAGAGGCCCGGAGATCTTGGCGTAGTACTTCTGCCGTTGGGCGTCGGTACAGTCGGTCTCCCTCCCCGCCAGTCCTCTG
The DNA here is from genome assembly GCA_049682755.1 of Candidatus Aminicenantales bacterium. GTDB lineage: Bacteria > Acidobacteriota > Aminicenantia > Aminicenantales > UBA8522 > UBA8522. Next base: position 1,768 of record JBAUIH010000444.1, read on the forward strand.
AATACATCCTCACA
>JBAUIH010000445.1:0-9110 GCA_049682755.1 Candidatus Aminicenantales bacterium
GAGAAGGGACCGAAGTACCCCGGCCCGCCCGGCGGCGACATGTATTGAGCGAAGGCTCAACTCGCGCGCAGATTCTGAAATGGGAGCGGCTTTCCGCCGCTCCCTTTTTTTTTCGCCCCGGCTTCAGGCGGCCGCCATATTCCCCTTCAAACAATTGGCGACCGGATCAACCTTCACCCCCGTCTCCATTTCCTGGTGACCGGGGGCGGAGTGGATGAGACGGGAGTCTTCCACAAGATCCCCCGGATCGACGACTGGCGGATGGGCGAGATCTTCGCCCGCGAGGTTCTGACCGCGCTTGTCCACCAGGAGCTTCTGTGCCCCGAATGGGCAGACCGCCTTCTCTCCTGGAGGCATACCGGGTTCAATGTCCACAGCCGGGTCCGGAGGGACCTCGGCTGAATATTTTTCATGATCCTCTTCCTGTTGACATCCCTTCCAGCTGAGATTTATACTCTCTCCGGATGGATAAAGAGGCCTTTAGCCCCAAAAAGATTCGCCCGGAAGGCTCAGCCAAAAAGCAAACTCTCATATTTATAACATTCGGACTGTCTTTCATCTTCTCATTTCAGATCTAGTATACGGTTCGCGAAATGATTTGCAGAGCCCCTACTTCCGCGGAAAAACTAATCCGGAATATTTGCCAACTGGCTGAAAAAATGTGATGGATTCAGTCGCTCGCCTGTTGCGATTTCGACGAGATCAAGCCAGGGATGGATGGCGCCCCTGGAAAAAATCTTCTGCCTGAAAAAGCGCCCGACGGCAGGCCAATCGAGGTTTTCCGCTTCTCCAGGACTTTGAGCGCAACATTGCCAAATATAATGACGGAATTGAGCGCAGAGCAAATAGGCGTAGATGAAGTGTTGTTCATAAACGGGTCACCTAACAAAGTCCTCATAGAAAAGATAGTCGGGATTGTCCCAACCCTCGGGGTTTTTCGCCAAAAGGAACCGTTCTGTCAGTCGCCGCCAGAGTGCATTGATATCCTGTTCCGGATGTTCATAAAGGGCCTGTTCAAAGCGCAACATACACAGTTTCTGGCGCAAGCCGGCCAGGAGTCCGGAAGGAGACAACCGGCGGAAATCATCCTGATGCGCCCGAACGGCATCGGCCGAAGCATCCAAAAATGAGCGGATCCAGGCGTCATCATAAATAAGCTGCTCGAAAAAGACGGCCACGCCTTCCGACGCGGCGATGCTGGCTTCCTGGCGAAGGACAAAAGGCAATTTCTTATCGACATTCTCCAGATAAGCGGCATGACCCAATTGATGCAGTACCGTCTCCATGAATGCTGAGTGGGGAGAAATATTCATGACGATACGAATATCGTAGCCCGGCGGACCTTCCCACCTGATCATCGGTTTGAGAAGCAAGCTGTAATCATATTCTCGGTCGACGAATATCTTGAAGGCTCCGCTTTCCCTTGCTTTTCTATCGTAAAGCTCGCTGCGTTGAACAACCCTGGTGAGATCCATGCCCAATACCTTGAAGAAATCCAGGCCGATACGGATATGGTCGAGGTCCTTATAAAGCCGTCTCAGCTCCTGACTATCGGACAGGCCTCTTTTTAGATTGAAGGGATCCGGCCAATGCCAGGGGCGAAACTCGTCTTCTCGAATCCCATAGAGCTTGGCCAACCTTGAGGAAGTTTCTGAGAACAAACGGGCGAAGGGAGCAGAAGACCGGGTCTCTAGATCATTGAGCAGGGCCGCGAACTCATCTGTGTTCACACCGTGGGTCGACAAGACCTGTTCGAAATAGTCTTTAAAACCCAGGGTCCGAGCGGCCTCATTCCGAAGCAAAATCAATCGACGGAATTTCGCGTCCAGCGACTTCAAGCTGGTCAAGATTGCTTCCCAGCTGTCCCTGCGCTCCTTAGACGAGGTGGAAGACGACAATCGCCTATGTGCTTCCTCAATGTCCAAAATATCCCCGCTGACGCTCAGCCGCAGCCGTCCGTAGTCTTGGCCAAGTTCCTTTTCCAGGGCTTTGATGGCATCCCGAAGAGGCCTGGGCGCATGGAAGGGCAGATGGCGATTATAGAGAATATCGATCTGTCTTTTTGTTTCGGAATCTCCAGGACCTTTTTCCCTGAATGCGCGCAAGGTATCAAAGATTTCCGGGTCGGCAAAAAAATCGGTGATGTTCTGCTCAGCCTGGGCGAGCTTTTCCTGGGCTTTGAAATCGTCCGAAAGGGAGGCCTGCCACTCACTGAGACCGACGTCCCTTTCCAAGGGAATAAAGGTATTCCCATAATCACGAAGAAAGGCATGCTCCGACGATTCGTGGCGGCGTCCTCCGGTGCAATCGAGGCCGGACAAGAGGGCGAGGAGGAGGACGCTCAGAATTCCAGACAGTTTAATTTTCGGCATAGACCGGCCTCTGCTTCTCTTATTGAGCCTCATTTTATCATACGCTCTGGAAATCCGATAGGTTGCGTCTCCGCGCCCCGGAGAATCGTACACCCCTGAAGATAATTGTGATAGAATTCTTCTCTGGGGAAAAACGTGAGTGAGATCATAAAGAAACGGCTGCTCCTGGTCGGCGTATGGACCTTCTTCGTCCTCTATTTTTCGATCGACTTCACGATCAACCTGAGGGCTCGCGGGGTGCTCGTGCCGTTCTGGCAGCCCCTCTACTATAACTTCATTTATTTCTATTTGTGGATTCCTCTTTCTGTCTTCATCATCAAGCTCATCCGCTGGCTCGGTCGAAAAAACATCAAACTCTGGGGAAGCCTGGTGGTTCAACTCCCCCTGAGCGCTCTGGTCGCTTTTATGCACAACGTCGTCCAGTTTTACCTGAATGGCTTCCTCATCCGCACTCTCCGCCTGAATATCTCTCCGATTTTCCGGGACGAGAGTTTCGGGATGTTCTCCCTCCGGTATTTCGCCCAGAATATCTGGATATACTGGATCGTGGTCGGCGTCGTCATCTTGATCGATTATTACCGGCTCTATCGGGAAAAGGAACTGAGGTCAGCCCGCCTGGAAGTCCAGCTCATCCAGACCCAAATCAAGGTCTTGAAAATGCAAATTCATCCGCACTTTTTATTCAACACGATCAACTCCATCCTGGCGCTCATGCACGACGACCTCGCCGGCGCCGAACGAATGGCCATCCAGCTGAGCGATTTCCTCCGATACACGCTCGACAATATCGACCGGCAAGAAGTGATTCTTAAAGAGGAACTCGACTTCGTCCAACGCTATCTAGATATCGAGAAAGTCCGGCTTCAAGATCGGCTCACCGTGACCATAGACGTGGATCCGGACACGCTGACCGCCAGGGTTCCCAATCTGATGCTCCAGCCGCTCGTGGAAAACTCCGTCCGTCATGGTATCGTTCCTTATTCCCGGAAGGGACATATCCATATCATCTGCCGATCCGCGGGTAAAAGCCTTAAGATTCAGGTCCATGACGACGGCCCGGGATTCCCGCCGGCGTCTTCTCCATCGGCGCTCCGCAAAGGCGTCGGCCTGACCAACATTGAAAAGAGGCTCGAAACGCTCTATGATAAGGGCACCTTCCTATTCAGCTATGGAAATCACCCACAGGGAGGAGCCCTTGTGGAAATCGTCATTCCGCTTCGACGGCGTCCTTCGGAAGGCCGTACCGCGCCTCTTTCCTAGAAACCGTTTGATCCCCGATTTCGTATAAAGAGTTGCCGACACGGAAGACTCCGATGGCCTACAAAATCCTGATTATTGATGATGAAGCCCTGGCCCGGAGGCGGCTCCGATCGTTGCTTTCAAAAAATCCCGCCCTCGAAGTGATCGGAGAATGCGCCAACGGAGAGGAGGCCGTTCTCGCCATTCTCGACTCCTCTCCTGACCTTATCTTCCTGGACGTCCAGATGCCCGAGATGAACGGCTTTGAAGTCCTCGAGGCCGTCGGCCGGGAGAGCATGCCTGCCGTTGTTTTCGTGACCGCTCACGACCAGTATGCCTTGAAAGCCTTCGAAGTCCATGCCGTGGATTATCTCCTGAAGCCGTTTAGTCGGGACAGGCTCGAGCAAGCCCTGAGCCGGGCTGTGACCGCTCTTGAGAACCGTGTTGCCGGCGACCTCAACCGGTCGGTCCTCGCGCTCCTCGACAAACTCAAGGAGCGCGAGCCTTATGCCAAAAGGCTCCTGGCCAAGGCCCATGGCCGCATCCATTTGCTTCCCGTCAACGACATAGAATGGATTGAAGCCGAAGATTACTATGCCCGCGTTCATCTCGGACAAGAATCGTTCCTTATCAGGGAATCGCTAAGCGGCCTGCAGAAACGGCTGGACCCGAGCCAGTTCCTCCGGATTCACCGCTCATCGATCATCAACGTCCGCTCCATCAAAGAGCTTCAGTCGTGGTTCCACGGCGAATATCTGGTGATACTGAAGAACGGCACGAAGATGCATATCAGCCGCAACTACCAGAAAGACGTCCTCGGCGCTCTCAAAGGCTGAGCGAGCGAGGCATTTTCCCTGCGTTTTATTGACGAAAAACCGGCCTTTTCCCCTCCTGACTGCAAATCAATGGAAAATAGGCCAGCCGCCCCCGATCTTTAGTTGCGATGAGGACAGTCCGCCTCGCCAAATAGCCGATGGCGGTAGCCTGCTCAATGGTTGGATTCAAGCCTCTTCTGAGCCCGTACGAATCGAAATCGAAATCTATCAGGTGGGCCAATTCAAAACATATGTACTAGACCAATCGTTTATTTTTTCAAGATAATTGAACTATTTTCGATTTGTCTGCGTATAATCAAGAGACAATTCAAGCCTATTTCAAATAAATGAAGATGACGGGCCGCTTCGCCAAAGAGCCGCCGGCGGTAGCCTGCTCAATGTTCGGACCCAGATCTCTTCTGAACCTGGAATAAACGAGATCAAATCTGGATAATCGGCTCCGGATTTAGGATTGGGGATGGGAAAAAAATCGCCCCAGGATGGATCATCATGAGTGAGGATTCTCGATCACTACCGTGCCCAAAGAAAATCCGCGTTTTGATCATCGACGATGAGCCTCTGGCTCGGAAGCGCATCCGCCAGCTTCTCGACGAGGATCAAGATTTTGAAATCCTAGGAGAATGCGCCGACGGCCGGCACGCCGTGGTAGAAATCCTGGAAAGACGGCCGGATCTTATCTTTCTGGATGTCGGGATTCCGGACATCAACGGCTTCGAAGTCCTGCAATTGATCGACCGCTCCCTGATACCTCAGGTCATTTTCATCGCAGCCGGTGATCTCTTTGATCGGCAGGTTATGGAAGTCGCTTTGCTCGACTGCCTTCCCAAGCCGATCAGCCGCGTTCAATTTCTCAGCTTCTGCCAGCGTGTCAAGGACGATATGCAAAAGCCACAGGCCGGGCTCGCAAAAAATCGGATTCAGGAGTTGCTGGATGAACTCCGAAAAAGAAAGGTCCTGGCGTATTCCAAATGGCTGGCTGCTCATACTGCCCAGGGGATCGAACTCGTTCCCACGGATGAAATCCTCTGGATCGAGGCTCCTGCATCGGGCCTATGGCTGCACACGGAACGAAGATTCTGTGTCATCCAGAGGGGCCTTAATGAGGTGGAAAAAATCCTCGACCCCGCGAGGTTTGTGCGCATCAGTCCCCACGCTATCGTCAGCATTCAAGCAATTCAAAGGATCCAGCACGACAGAGAGAAGCCACTTGTGATAATCCTTCGTGACAGTACGAAACTGGAGATTTCGGCGTCATACGCAAACAAATTGATGACCATTCTACGCCCATGAAAAAGCGCTCCCCAAAAAAGGGAGTCCCATGACGTATTCCAGGCTGATTATCGCCCCGGCGGAAAATCGCCATGAGATCGAGGTGGTTCGGTTGTTTTTCCGGGAATATGCGGCTTCATTGGATTTCGACTTGCGCTTTCAAGGTTTTGAGGAGGAACTCTCCCTTCTGCCCTGCGAATATGTGAGTCCAAGCGGTTGCCTTCTTCTGGCCTGGGACGACAAGGAGGCGGCCGGATGTGTCGCCCTGCGCCGGTTCAGTGGAAGCACGTGTGAAATGAAACGCCTCTTCGTCAGGCCCAAATTCCGAGGCTGCGGGTACGGCCGGCGGCTGGCCGAGGAAGCTATACGGCATGCCCGAGAAATCGGTTATCGTCGTATGGTCTTGGATACCATCGGTTCTATGCAGGCGGCGATTGGGCTCTATGTATCGCTTGGATTCACCGAAATTCTTCCCTACCGGTACAATCCGCTTCCCCGGGCTCGCTTTTTTGGGCTCGACCTGGAATGCAAAAAGAATTGAGTTTTCCCGGCGCCGTTGGGATAAAGGGATTCCGCAGATTCAATGAAACCCGTCATTGAGAGGGCCCAGGCATTGGGCTTGATCCGAGTTGACGCCACAGCCAAACAGGCCTGGCAAAAATTTCCCCTCGTTTACATCACCCGGAAAGTCGCCGATCTTCTTCTGGCGGAAACAGGCTGGACATTGGCCGCCCTCAAGCGGAAAATCGACGAATCCGGACAGCCCCTTTCCGGCACGAAAGCGAGGCTCAACATGGACATGATCGGCCGGAATGATCCCAGGAAGATCGGTATTTATGCAAGCCGGCCCGACCTCATTGACTTGAGTCGTGAACTCGCGCGCGAGGCGGGATTGACCGTCGAACTGCTCGAGGAGGGCCACGCCGGAAGCTCTGATCATGCTTTCTTCCTGGAGAAAGGTGTTTCGGTGATCTTCTATTATGACGGAGGGGGAGATTTCGCTCACAAGGCCACGGATACGTGGGATCAACTATCGGCAGAAAAAATGGAGCGTGTCGCTCGGCTTTGTTTCCTCACGGCCTGGTGGCTCGCCGATCAAGATTGAAATCATCGGAGATACCAACATGAAGAGAATTCCCAAACTCCTTCTGGTGACGTTTCTCAATCTGAGCTTTGTCGCGTTGCTGGCTGTTTTCGTCCGCAGAACCCTCGCCCCGTCTCATTTTGCGGCGCTCCTTGCCTATGTTCCTCGTCCCCTGTTCCTGGCATTTACGGTGGCGCTCTTCTATACCGGGAGCCTGGCCAAGGTTACCTCGTTTCTCGGCCTTCGCAAGAACATCCTACGTCCTTGGCTTATAGGAATGGTTCTTACGATACCCAACGCTCTTTTGCTTTTCCTGTTGATGTCCTGGAAAAAAATACCGTTGGCCTTTGATCCCACTATCGGCAGTTTTGTTTCAACTTGTTCATACTATCGCCGCATCCCTCCTCTGGGGATATTTGACCTGGAAATTAAACGGCAATATCTGGGCCTGCGTGGCTTATCATACCGTCGATAATTTCTACGCTGCGGCATTCATTGCCGATACGCAGATTCGCCAATATATCATTCCATTCGCTTTTCTTGGTTTGCTGGGATTGGCCATCTCTTTCGTCGCCGCCTGGATTCTATTGAAAACTTTCAAGACCATGAGCATCTTGCAGACAGCCTGACTCTTATCGACTCTGAAACCAACGACGTGCGTCGGCAATAACTTGACTGATCCGGGCGTGCTTTCTAGGGCGGTCGACCATGAAGATTCTGACAGGAGGAACAAAGATGAAGAGAGCCATCCCTGTCGCCTTTTGCGCACTCGGCGTCATCGGCGGCGCCCTGCCGGCCCCAGTGAGTCAGACTACTGCCAAACCCAGATTCAAGCTCTATCCGCTCGAACTCAAGTTGGCGGTCGGTGACACGTATTGTGTCCCTAGAAAACTCGCATCCTCTGTCGCCACATTGGAAAGCTATCAAGAAAGGTTTGTCAACCATCATTATCTTCTCAGAGAAGAATGGAGTCACCCGGCCTACGTGTTCTATCAGCTGGATTATTACCGGGAAATGAAGAAGGACACAAATGCCGCAATTCTCGGCGAGCTCAAGTCCGAGAATTCCCGAATAGAAAGTGAGCTCCAAACAATACTCAGGAGCTACAAGAAGGGAGCATCCTGACAGAGCGAGTGAAAAGCGTATCACGGGACACAATGCTCCAAGCTTTTGACGAGCAGAGACAGCGTTCCGAAAGGCCGCGGGCATACGTCTTCCCGTCTTGCATCCTTGAAATCGAGGAGAATGCTTTTCGAATCGCCGAACACGGCGATTATTCGTGTTTCGTTAGACGTCTTTCTTGCGGGGGAGATCCACCAAAGAAGAGCAGATGAAAAAGACGCAGCCGTCTGCCGATCGCCATCCTCTGGATCATAATCGCTTATCGACGAATCGAACGTGCTTCCTGGAAAGACCTGGGATGGAGTTTGTCCCATATCAAAAGAGAACTCCTTTTCGGCCTTTACCGGCGTCGATTCAACAGCCTGGTGGCTCCCTTTATCGCCCATGGAATGCTGGACTTCCTTCCCATTTTTTGGAGGATTAGATGAACAAAAAGCGTACTCATCAACATCTTTTGATCATCTTTTGCTCTTATCTCTCATTATCGCCAATGAGTTCGGCGCGAGAAATTCCGCAGAGCGGGGATATTCCGCCGCCCAAAAATCTACCCCAGAACATCAACGCCATTTGGACGGACTCAAGTTCTCTGGTGTTAATTTTTCCTTCAGGAGAGAAAGATAAAAGGCACCAGATGGCCATTCATGAAGACGCGCGGAAGAGATCTTTCCTACAAAGAGGAAAACATGGATACACCATTTCAAAAACGCCAAATCTAGATCTTCCACCGCTGAGCCGCCGGCGAATGGAAGAGGATTTTGACGCTTTTGTAAAGATCGTCAAAGAGGTTATGCCCACAGTTGTGGTTAACAAAATAGTTTTCGGCCTGGATATCTTTAGCTCACTCGAAGGATTCAGAAAAAAGGTCGCCGAGATCACCTCAACCGAACAATTCGTTTCTTTGCTCGCCGGAGCTATCGGGTCGTGCAAAGGGAGCCATTTTAGACCTGCCCGGCTAAGCCTCCAGAAATATCGAACCAACGAATGGCTTCGAAAACTCACCGAAGGATTTCTCGATGAAGCCTCCGTGCAGGCCCACGAGAATTATCTTCCTCTTCTCGAATCCAGGAACCGCCTATCTCCTCTGGATCTATCGCTCGTCCATTTTGAAGGCGGCTATTTCACGCTTTATGATTTTATCCATGAAGGATCTATCTATCCCAAGGGACTCAAGGTTCTGCGCTGCAATGG
>JBAUIH010000446.1:0-6079 GCA_049682755.1 Candidatus Aminicenantales bacterium
GGTGAGGACAACGCGGAAGCGCTCGCGGGCATCTGGGAGAAAATCGACCGCGCCGTCGGGACCGTGCGGTCCATGGGGGTTGATCCCATCATGCTGGTCGGCACGATCAATCAGCGCTGGATCACCCGGCCGCTGGTGCCGTTTCCCATGGAGCTCAAGCCGGGGGAGAAGGATTATTACCGCAAGTTCCAGTTCCAGGCCAACACGGAAGAGGAAGCCGCTGACCTGATGAACCTCCAGGGCTTCGAGGTCATCAACGGCTTTTCGGGTTCGCTCCTGGCGGGCAAGCTGTTCAACCAGGCGATCGATCACCTGGAGTCGGCGCTCCGGGACATCGCCGGGTTGAGGGACCAGATCGGCGACAAGGCGGGATTGGACCGGCTGGGATGGCGGCTCAAAGCGCTCATCTGCTTTTATCGCAACGCCCGGCACACCATCCAGTACCAGGATATCCTCGACCGCACCGATTATGAGCACCCGCCGAAGGAAGAGAATATCTATCCCATGGACGGCGATCAGAAGCTCCGCGAGATCCAGATCGTCACCCGGAACGAGATCGACAACATCAACGAACTCGTCGGCCTGCTCGAAAAAAGCCCCATTCCATTGATCGAACTCGCTCCCTTGAAGGAAGAGGAAGACATCTTCCTCATCGGTCCTGACATCGTCGAGCAGTTAAGGAAGAAAGTCCGGATCATGCTGCGGCATCAACTGGATGTCTATCGTCTGTACAAGCGGCGGCAGGGTTGAAGCGCTCGGTTCTTTGACACTTCATTCTAGCTGTCGGACCGTTTCAATAGAATCCGACGCCGCCTTGTCCTCGTCGCCCCGGTTTTGATAGAATGCCGCTTTAAAGCCGGAGTGAACATGAACAGACGTCATTTTTTTCAGGCGTTATCGGTTGGGCTGATCGGCGTGGCGGGCGTCTTGCGCGGTCGCACGTCCCGCCCAGGCTTGCTGGGACCCATTCCCGAGCAGCCGCTCCCTCGCCGTCCCCTCGGCCGCACCGGGGAGAATCTCTCGATCATCGGGCTGGGCGGGGTCGCGCTGACCGACGAGACCCAGGAAACGGCCGACATCCTCGTCCGCGAGGCCATCGACCACGGGATCAACTATTTCGATGTGGCTCCATCCTATGGGAATGCCGAAGACCGGATGGGGCCGGCGCTCGAACCCTATCGGAAGGGCATTTTCCTTGCCTGCAAGACGATGAGGCGGGACAGGACCGGTGCTGCCGAGGAGCTCCATAAATCGCTCGAAAAGCTCCGCACCGATCATTTCGATCTCTATCAGCTTCATGCTCTTTCCAAAACTGAAGAAGTGGAGCAAGCGCTGGGTCCGAACGGCGCCATAGAGACCTTTGTCCAGGCCAAAAAAGAGGGAAAGGTCCGTTTCCTCGGATTCTCCGCCCATTCGGCCGAGGCGGCGCTCCTGGCCATCCGTAAGTTCGATTTCGACACCGTCCTGTTTCCGATCAACTTCGTCTGCTTCTTCAAGGGGAACTTCGGGCCCCAGGTTGTGGCCGCCGCCCGGGAAAAAAAGATGGGTATCCTGGCGATCAAGGGCCTGGCCCGCCAGCCCTGGCCTGCTGATAGTGAGCGCCGGGACTGGCCGAAGTGCTGGTACCAGCCGATCCTCGATCCTGAAGAAGCCGGCCTGTCGCTTCGCTTCACTCTCTCCCAGCCCGTGACCGCGGCCGTTCCTCCCGGGGACAAACGTCTTTTCAGGAAGGCCCTGGAATTGGCCCATGGGTTTAGACCGCTCGGCGCAGAAGATGAGACGCGGCTCGGGCAGATTGCCGCGAACCTTATACCCTTGTTCAGCCACCCGGCCAAGGCATGAAGCGAATTCGGAGGACGCCGCCGCAGGCTTTGGCCTGATTCGTTCGCATGGAGGCACGATGCGCCAGTGGAAAGAGCATCGCTTGGTTAGAAAGGAGCACCGATGATTAGAAACGCGACACTTGGGATCCTAGTGCTTCTGATTGCCGCGAGCCTTGTATTCGCAGCCCAGGAAGAAAACCCTCTCCTCATCAAGGTCAAGCCGGCCAAGCTCACCCCGCTCAAGAAAGAGGTATTGGCCTGGGTGGACGCCGCCTCGCCCGAGCTGGCCAAGCTCAACGACGAGATCTGGCGCGCCGCCGAAGTCGCCATGAAAGAATACAGATCGTCAGAGGCCCTGGCATCCTATCTAGAAAAAATGGGTTTCGTGGTGGAAAGGGGAGTGGCCGGCCTGCCCACGGCCTTTGTCGGAGTCTACGGCTCAGGTCAGCCGGTCATCGGGTTCCTGGCCGAATATGACGCGCTTCCCGGCCTCTCTCAAGAGACGGCAACCGCCAAGAAACCCCTCAAGGAGGGCGCTCCCGGCCACGGCTGCGGTCATAACATCTTTGGGGTGGCCAGCACCGCCGCCGCGGTCGCCGTCAAGGAAGTGATGGCCCGCCACGGGATCCCGGGGACGATCAAGCTCTTCGGCTGCCCGGCCGAAGAGACGGTCGAGGGCAAAGTCTTCATGGTCCGGGAGGGTGTTTTCGAGGGCCTGTCCTGTTGTATCCAGTGGCATCCGAGCTCGGAGAACGCCGTCTCCCTGGATTCGAGCAATGCCCTGAACCAGTTCGAGCTGGAATTCTTCGGCCGGACGGCCCACTCGGCCGGCGACCCCTGGCACGGCCGGAGCGCCCTGGACGCCATCGAGCTCACCGACATCGGCCTGAACTTCCTGCGTGAACACTTGAAGCCGACGGCCCGGATCCACTACGTGATCCAGGAAGGGGGAGGGGCGCCGAATGTCGTTCCGGACTATGCGCGGGCCTGGTATTTCGTGCGCGATATCGACCGGGAAACTCTCGAGAAAGACTACGAACGGGTGCTCGAGGTCATCGACGGGGCCGCCAAGATGACCGGGACGACCTACAAGGTGCATTTCAAGAGCGGCGTTCACGAGACCCTGGCCAACCGGGCCGGCTCCGAGGTCGTTTACTCCAACTTCCTTCTCATCGGCGTGCCGGCATTCACCGAGGAGGAGCAGTCCTTCGCCAGGGAGATCCAGAAGAATATCGGCGTCGAGGAGAAGGGCCTGGGCACGAAGATCGAGCCTTTCTCCCATCCCGAGAAGAGTTGGGGAAGCGGCTCGACCGATGTGGCCGAAGTGAGCTGGTTGACGCCGACGACGAGCCTCGGCGTGGCCTTCACTCCCATCGGAACACCTGGCCACCACTGGGCGGCGGTCGCCTGCGGCGGAATGTCGATCGGCCACAAGTGCCTGGCCACGGCGGCCAAGGTCATGGCCGCCTCCTGCCTGGATTTTCTCTCCCAGCCGGAAACCATTCAAAAAATGCGGGAGGAGTGGACCACCCGGAAGAAGGGCCGGGAATATAAATCCCCGTTGCCGGCGGACTTAAAACCTAGGGTCGTGCCCAGGAAAGACGAATCGTCTTGATCAAAAAGAGACTTCTAGCCACCAAAAGCCTGGAAGACCTCACCCAGGAAGCGTTCGCCGCGACCCACGGGCTGAAAAGAGTCCTTGGCCCTTGGCACCTTATTTTTCTCGGGATCGGGGCGATCGTCGGGGCCGGGATTTTCGTCATCACGGGGCACGCGGCTGCTCAATACGCCGGACCGGGAGTCACCCTCTCTTTCGTCCTGGCGGGCCTGACCTGCTCGTTCGCGGGTCTGTGCTACGCCGAGTTCGCCTCGCTCATCCCGATCGCCGGCAGCGCCTACACCTATGCCTACGCCACGCTCGGAGAATTCTTCGCCTGGATCATCGGCTGGGACCTCATCCTCGAGTACTCGCTCGGCGCGACCGCGGTCTCGATCGGCTGGTCGGGCTACATCGTCAGTTTTCTCAAGGATCTCGGAGTCAATTTCCCGGCCGCCCTCGCCAACGCGCCCTTCGCCTTTGATCCCCAGCACCACACCTGGACGGCCACCGGGTCGCTGTTCAACCTGCCGGCTTTTTTCATCATCGCCCTGATCACAACCCTGCTCGTCAGAGGGATCAAAGAGTCGGCGACAGTAAACGCCGTCATCGTCTTCCTCAAGATCTCGGTGATCCTGATTTTCATCGGTGTCGGCATCTTTTTCATCAAGCCGGAATTGTGGAAGCCGTTCATCCCGGCGAACCAGGGCCAGTTCGGGTTCTTCGGGATGAGCGGGATCCTGCGGGGGGCCGGGGTTATGTTCTTCGCCTACCTGGGGTTTGACGCCGTCTCTACGGTCGCCCAGGAGGCCCGCAATCCGCAGCGGGACATGCCCCGCGGCATTCTCGGCAGCCTGGCCGTCTGCACGGTCATCTACATCGCTTTCTCACTCGTACTGACAGGTGTGGTTTCTTACACCCAGCTCAACGTGCCCGCTCCGGTGGCCGTGGCCATCGACGCTATGCGGGTCCTCTGGCTCTCGCCGCTGATCAAGATCGCCGCCGTGGTCGGTTTGATTTCGGTTTTGATCGTCCAGCTCATGGGCCAGCCGCGCATCTTTTTCTCGATGGCGACCGACGGGCTGCTTCCCAAAGCGGCGTCCAGAGTCCATCCGAAGTACCGGACTCCCTACGTGACCACGATCGCGACCGGAACGGGTGTGGCCATCGCCGCATCGCTGCTGCCGATCGGCATCGTGGGTGAGCTGGTCAGCATCGGGACGCTGTTAGCCTTTGTCATCGTCTGCGCCGGGGTGCTCGTTCTGCGCTACACTCACCCGGAAATCCCCAGGCCGTTTCGAACGCCCGGAGTGCCGTTCATCCCCGTCCTGGGGATCCTGAGCTGCTTCTACCTCATGGTCGGGCTGCCCAAGGACACCTGGTTTCGGCTGCTGGGTTGGATGGCCCTTGGGCTCATCATCTATTTCGCCTACGGCATCCGCAAGAGCCGGCTGCGCCAGAAGGAGAGACTGCGGGCCGACGTCCGCCCGTAAGACGATCCTGGTCCGCCAACCCCTCGGTCGATTCTTTCTAGCCGCCCTTGATCCCGCCGGCCGGGAGGGGATGATGGACCTCGGCCGCCTTGACGAATTTCTTCACAATTTCGGTCGTGCCGGCGACGACCAACTGTTCAAGCAGGAAAGAGAAGCTCTTTTCGAGGTCGGCGCCGATGGCTTCGCGGGCTTCCTTGGGCAGCGACCAGAACTGTTTCTTGAAGGGGCCGACGGCTTTCTTCCGCGTCTTGTAAATGAACTGGGCTTCGGTGTCCTTGGCCTTGCGCTCGCCGGCGGCGTTGGCGCGCACCCAGGCGTACATCTCTTCGCGCAGCGACTCGGGAACGGCCGGATGCTCGATGACGAGGTTCTGGAAGGCCGTGGCCAGGTGGACCTCGCAGGTCCCGGCCTCGACAAATTTGTGGAAAGCCGAGTCGGGAAGCGTGGAAGCGCCGTGTTGGACGGCCCCTCCCATGCCGTATTCGCGGCGGGCTTTCTCGCCGACGAGCCGCAGCGTCTCGAAATCGATGGCCACCTGGGCCAGGCTTCCGTCGGGGAGGACGACTCCGCCGTGGCTTGTCCCGGTCTGGATGCTGATCTTGCTGATGCCGGTCAGATCGCCGCGCCCGGCGTTGTACCCCTTCATGAAGGCGTCCAGGTCTTCGGGCGTGCTGTTTTTCTGGCCGACCTCGCCGATCTCGCCGCCGATCGAGATGGTGACGCCCTTCGGCTCGAGCCCGCGGATGAACTGGGTGAAATCCGCGCAGACCTCATAGTTCATCCGCTGCTGCTCTTCGAGCGTCGGCTTGTTCAGGTCGACGAGAGTCGAGCTGTCGATGTCGATGTTGTAGAAACCGGCGGCCACCGCCTCGCTGATGAGTTCGCGGATGGTCTTAGTTTCGGCCTGGGGGTCGGCGGCGTACTTTTTAGCCGAAGTCTGGAAGTGATCGCCCTGGATGAACAGGGGACCGCGAAACCCCTCCCGTATGGCGGCGGCCAGCACGGCCGAAGCGTACTCGGAGGGCCGCTGGTCGGTGTAACCGATCTCGGAGCGGGCGATCTCGAAGATGATGGCGTCGGCGTCGATCTTGCGGGCGGCCCGGAAGACGGCCCGGGCCGAGTCGTAGGCCAGCATCCTCAAGTTGATGGCGGGGACGGTGAAGACC
>JBAUIH010000447.1:0-3038 GCA_049682755.1 Candidatus Aminicenantales bacterium
GAATCAGCGTTTTTGACATGATAATATTTCCCGAGAGATAACAAATATCCCATTTTTGTAAGTTGTTGTTTTATCATATACTTACAAGGATTCGTAGTTGACATAATAGTCCTTCTCCGACGCAGCCCCCAGGGGAACACCAGGGACAGAATCCGAGGCATAGGCAAGGCGCAAGAATGGCTTTCTCTTGGCCTCGATAATGTCGTGAGCAACGTCACGTAGTGATAAAATTTTGTCACCAGGTGATAAAATTTCGGCCTTACAGCGTCACCAGGTGATAAAATTGCATCATGAGCAACGTCACCACGTGACGACCCTTTTATAATTATAGCCATTATATCTTCCCCGCAGACCTCAAACCCTGAATAGGGAATTTCGGAGTTCCCGAATTCGCATTCTTTTTTCAACACTGCCCGGTTCCCGCTTGAGTCGTTCGACCTCGTCCAGAGTGACTTGGATTGCGTCGAGTCTATTTGGGCTGTCTGTAAGTCCGCGCCATCGGTCGCTGAGGGCAAAGAGGGAGCAATTCGCCTCGAGTTTGCCGAAGCGCCGGACGTCGATGAAGCCGAATCCGAGGA
Source organism: Candidatus Aminicenantales bacterium (assembly GCA_049682755.1). Lineage (GTDB taxonomy): Bacteria > Acidobacteriota > Aminicenantia > Aminicenantales > UBA8522 > UBA8522. The sequence goes on from JBAUIH010000447.1 coordinate 579, forward strand.
GCTGCCAGATCGATCTTGTAAAGAGGACGCCGGACATGACATGTTTGACTTCCGCATAGGTGAGCTCAAGATCGGAGCGGTTTTTTCCGTTGAACCGTTCGTAGAAACGCATAAGCACCCAAACGCTGTGAGGCGAGAGGCGCCTGAAGGCTTCACCCTGCACGTCCTTGGCAATGCCCTCGATGGTTTTGAACGGCAGCTTAGGCTGATATGCTTGTCGGCGATTTCGGTTTTCACGTTTGTCCTTCATCTAAGTCCCTTATTCGAGAAGGCCGAGCGGAGTCCCCGCGGTTGGGAACCGGACCGCTGACAGGACCCCGCCCGCTCTGCCATTCCATTTGCTCTTCGAGTCGCTTACCATCGATCCGCCGGGAGCCGCCGATTTTCGAACTGGGAATTTCGCCGCGCATAATGAGTGCGTAAATCGTTTTTTTATTTAATTGCAGAAGCTCGGCGGTCTGTACGATTGTCAACCAGCGGCGGGGCAAGGGCATTTTTGATTATCTCAATGAGGGGATTTCGACGCCATGCTTTTTTGCAAGCGCTTCAAGCCGCCGTCCATAAAGGTTCGGCTTACCCATGAGCCAGATTTTTTCTTCGACGCTTATTTTTTTACTTAGCGCCTTGAAAAGATCGCGTTGCCGCATAAGTTCCCGAAAATCTTGATCGGCAGGTAACCGCTCGATTTTTTTAATAGCCCGTTTGATGGCGATGATGGACATATTTCTTGGCCGTGATCGTTCATGAAGCCATCGCCATAACTGCGTCAAGGCACAGCCGATGACTTTGCTGCCCTCCTCCAAGCTTAGGCCCTTCTCACTCAAAAGCGAACGCAAGCGAATAATATTTTTATCCATTTTTTCCTCTCAGATAAATTTTCTTTGATAATTGCATATGAAAAGAGTAACATAAATAAGACAGTTAGTCGAAGGACACAATTACAGGCTAAGCCATTCAAAAACATATGACACTAAGGCAGAGAAAGAACAAAGACAAAATGCCGGACAAACCGAAGAAAGATGTTTTTTCCGAAGATAAAGTCAATATTATTCTCGAAAAAATGACACAAAGATATGCCCGTCTCTTGAGGGATTACACGGAAAATAGACAGCATCCAGCGCCTTGTATATGCTTCCTTTGCTTATCGCGAAAATATGAAGAAGATAAACCCGTGGGACATCCATATGATCTTTTGACCTTTCTCGCCCGGGAAATCATTTCGGAAACAGAGGATCCCTTCCGGGATGAGGAAATTAAAAAAATTTCTTCGAAAAAACTGGCAAAGGAAATCATCCGCCGCCTTCCGCTATTCAGTCCTGAAACCAAGGCTGTTATAAAAAGTCATGCCTGGGAATTTGAAAAACATTTTCCAACTTATTCCCGGCGGAAAAGATATCACGCGCCGAGATTTTTGAAGCTCGTCTCTGACCTCGAATACTTGCGTCATAAAGAATGGCAGAAATCTACCAAACCGAAAGGGATCATAAATTTAAATAAAAAATATCGAACCGAGGGACAACTCGCTCTGGGGATCGCGAATTTCGTTTATTCAAAACCTGGTCGAAAAGTTACTCAAAGAGATCTCCTCCGTCATTTAAATAAACGCAAGGCAGATATCGAGTATCTTCAGGAATGGCTAAAAGCCGTCTATGGGATTGAAGTCAGGACCGAAGGAAGGTCGGTTGTCTATATCGACACAAGAAAGGTGTCGAGAAATTAATTTCAAACCCTATAATTCCGATAAGGTATTTCAAAAAGGTCTCGACTTTGTCTCGACTTTATTACTGAAAATCAAGGAAAATTGCGGAAAATTCTACCATGCTTGAAGTTGTCTAAAATGCTGATTTATATGGGATAACAGGGAGCGCGCCCGGAGGGATTTGAACCCCCGACCTTTGGATTCGAAGTCCACTGCTCTATCCGCTGAGCTACGGGCGCGTAGGCCTGGCAACAATGATACCCTAATCAAGAAAAGATGGGAAATCTGATGATCCAGGGGACTTGATGCTGGAAGATATCATTTATTCTGCCATACCAGCTTCTTTCCGACATCCTTGACTTTGGAGACAGCTCTTTAGGATAACTTGAGATAGCGAGAAGCCAAATTTATACTAACGCTTGCACGGGTGTGTATTCCGGTGAAAGCGGCCAGCGATCGAAGCGAGGCGACGGTGGATGCTCATTATACTTCCTTGTGGCCTTTTACAAAACGGGCCTGAGCGCACGACTGGCGCATCTATGGAGCGGCGGCCCTGTGGTCTGGCCCTTCCTGGTGTACACGGCGGCTTTCCTCGCTTGGCTAACGATCCTCGGCCTTCCTTTGAGTTTTTATCGCGGCTACGTCCACGAGCACAAGTGGAACTTTTCCACGCAGCGCGTCAAAGGCTGGATCTCGGATCAGGCCAAGTCCTTCGCCGTGGGGCTCGCCATGGCCTGGCTCGTCCTCGCCCTCCTTCTCTC
>JBAUIH010000448.1:0-2977 GCA_049682755.1 Candidatus Aminicenantales bacterium
GGTAAAGACCCTGGCATGATGAAGCAGCCGATCCAAAAGCGCCGTGGTCATGACCGTGTCGCCCATCATCTCCGCCCAGGATTCGAAGCTCTTGTTGGAGGTGATGATCAACGGGACCTTCTCGTACAGTTCGCTGATCATGTTGAAAAACAGGTTGGCCTCGCGCTTCTCGATGGGCGTGTAGCCGATCTCGTCGATGATGACCAGGTCCGACTTCATGATCCTTCGGATCCTGTATTCCGACGTCTTCTGCACCTCCGCGGTTTTCAGCAGCTTGATCAAGTTGGTGATCCGCTCGAAACAGACCCTGTATCCTTTTTCCACGGCCGTCCGTCCGAAGGCGATGGCCAAGTGCGTCTTCCCGATCCCGGGCGAGTCAGCGACATAATGCTCATCTACCGACAATCGAGATTTATTACCGTTTCCATGCCTTGAAGGGCAGAAGCCTTGCGGTGTTGGAAATAGTCCGACGGCAAGCGGAAGTCCATTATCTCGTTGCCCTTCCTGATGGGACGCATAGCTTTGTCCCCGCCTGGATGACTCAGCCGCAAGCCGGGCTCTTCTCGGTAACAAGGCATCCGGTCGTATCCATTGACGCTCTGAGGCGGCTGAAGACCGCCATCGACACGAGGGTCCAAAACCTCCATGATGATCGATGGAGTTCACATCATGGAGGCGGACATGCTTTTCACCAAACCGGGTCGGCAGCTGGGATTATTCGCGCGGGCCTCGAGCGTTCAGGTCCGGATGCCCGAGAAAACAACCCTCAAGATCAAAAGCCTCCTGGCCGAACTGTTGGCCGGCGTCTGGCTGTCCCATCCGAAAAAGCGAGGGGAAAAGCCGGTGTTTCGAGGAGGCCACAGTGAGTAAAATCACCGACTCTCACTTGAGTCGAGAGGCCTACGTTTATGTCCGTCAATCGACCCAGAGTCAAGTCCGTCACAACCAGGAAAGCCGGCGGCGGCAATACAGTTTACAGGACAGGGCGCGCGAACTGGGCTGGAACAAGGTTGTTGTGATCGATGAGGATCTGGGAAAATCCGCCTCCGGAAGCACGGAGCGGACAGGTTTCGAACGACTATTGGCAAGGGTCTGCCAAGGCGTGGTGGGCGCGGTTTTTGCGGTGGAAGCCTCTCGTTTAGCCCGCAACGGGCGGGAGTGGCACACGCTTCTGGAGCTTTGCGGTTTCATGGAGACGCTCCTCATCGACCACGACGGCGTCTATGACCCTAAACATCCGAATGACCGGCTGCTTCTGGGGATGAAAGGGACCATCAGCGAGATGGAACTCTCGATCCTGCGTCAGCGTTCTGTAGAGGCACTGAGACAGAAGGCGAAGCGAGGGGAGTTATACACGAGTGTCGCCGTTGGCTATCTTCGCCGCCCCGACGATCGATTGGAAAAGGATCCGGACCTTCGGGTCCAGAACGCCATCGCCCTCGTCTTCAGGAAGTTCCGGGAGATGGCCAGCGTCCGTCAGGTTCTTCTGTGGTTCCGGGAGAAAAATGTCCGGCTTCCCGCCCACAGCCGGAAGCGCGAGGGAACGGACGCCTCCTGGAAGTTGCCTGTCTACAACACGCTCCACCATATTCTCACGAACCCCATTTATGGCGGCGCCTATGCTTTCGGCCGAACCTACACCCGCACGAGAATCGAACAAGGTCAAAAAAGAACCGTTCGGGGATACCGTCGTCAACGTCCGGATTGGCTGGTCTTGATAAAGAGCCACCATGAAGGGTACATTGGGTGGGAGGAATATCTGCACAATCAGCAGGTGATCGCAGAGAACGCGAACATGAAAGGGGCCATGGTGAGGGGATCGGTCAAACGAGGGCCTGGTCTTTTGGCGGGTCTCCTGCGCTGTGGCCACTGTGGCCGGAAGATGCACGTGACGTATTCGGGGCCCAAAGCACAGGTGGTCCGATATGGTTGCCGGGGAGCCGCGATCAACCACGGCGCCGGTCTCTGTATCAACATCGGGGCGCTTCGTCTCGAGCGGGTCATCACGGAAGAGCTGCTGACGATCCTCTCGCCTCTCGGGATCGAAGCCGCCATCGAGGCCGCGCGACGGATAGAAGAGAAAGGGTCCCAGGAAAGGAGGCAGAAGGAGCTGGCCCTCGAACAGGCTTGCTACGAGGTCGAGCGGGCGCGGAAGCAGTATGATCTTTCGGATCCGGAGAACCGCTTGGTGGCGGGTGAGCTGGAGCGCCGCTGGAACGAGAAACTCCAGTTTGCCCAGGACTTGGAGACGGAGCTTCAACTTATGGCGCCTCAAAATAAAATGAGCCAAGAAGATCGACAGGAGCTCATGGCGCTCGGCGAAGATCTGCGTTCGGTTTGGGACGAGGCCGCAGGTGACGTCCAGCTGAAAAAACGGATCCTCCGGCTCTCTATCAAAGAGATCGTGATCTCGATCGCCGAGGGGATGGTGACGGGTGTCGTTCATTGGGAGGGAGGCAATCATAGCAAGGTTCAGTTCCCAAAGAGCACCACAGGAATGCACCGCTGGAAAACCGACCTCGAGACCGAACGGCTGATCCGGGAGTTGGCTCGGATATCTCCCGACCACAAGATCGCCTTCTTGTTGAATCGCCTCGGGAAGAAAACGGGAAAGGGCAATTCCTGGACGCAGACGCGAGTGACGGCGTTTCGCAACGATCACGGCATTGCCGTCTACGAGAAAGGTGAAGTCGAGCGACGCGGCCGGATGTTCCTTGATCAAGCGGCAGCAAGGCTCGGCGTCCATAAGTCAAAAATTTACAAGTCCATCCGCCTCGGGCTCCTTCCGGCAAACCAGGTATGCCAAGGCGCCCCCTGGATCATCGCTCAGGACGAACTCATTCAATACGAATCTGTACTGAGAAAGAGCGAACTTCAGATCTCATGACAATGTATAACAAGAAAATCGCCAAAGATCAACGACAACAGGGGAAAATGTGGGGGAAAACAGAGAGTTAACAATAAGACATAATTATCA
>JBAUIH010000449.1:0-49390 GCA_049682755.1 Candidatus Aminicenantales bacterium
GTAGCGGCCGGCGGCGATCTCCTTGTCGGCCCGCGCCGCTTGGGCGAGCGCCAGGTCCTCGGTCAGGGTGACGACGCATTCCAGCCGCGGCCCGTATTTCCGGAAGCGCGTCAGGTACATCTGGGTCAGCTCGAACGAGGTCACCTTGCGGCTGCGGATGAGTTGGGCAAGGGTAATCACCGGAGCGAAGGCGAGGTCCTCGAGGTCGACGGGACGATCAACCGCCCAATCTTCCGCTGATAAAGGCGCCGGCGTGTTATTCTTCACACTCTCCCTTGACTCTCTCCCTCCAAGGGAGAGAGGATCTTTGGGATCCGACCCGTTCTCGTTTCCGGGAACGGCCCCGGTTTTTGCGGCGGCCTTCTTGTCGTCGGGAGAGCCGAATAGATCTGCCAACGTTTTGCGCTTTTCCGGAACGGCCGGGTCGAAATGGACGGCGGGCGGGACCCTGTTGTCGATCTTGATTTCACGGATCTTGGCATAGGAGCCAGCGTTCTCCCGGAGATCGCCGAGCATCATTTTCCGTTCCTTGTGGGTGAAGCGGAGGCCGGCGATCTTTTCGGCCGAGGCGATGTCTTCGGTGTTGATCTTTTTTCCCTTGAACTGGTAGAGAGCGAAGGCCCCGCCGATGACCAGCGCGGCCGCCGCCGCCAGAACCAGCAGAAGCCCGAGCCCAGACGATCCTTTTACTCTCCTGGTGTTTTTCATTACCCTCCTCCTTACTTAGCTGGTAGCCATAGATAAATGGGACAGTACGTCCCTTCCCGAAATCATTCAGATGCCCCCTCACCTTTGTCCTTTCCCATGGGGGGGGCAATGGTCTGCTCCTCCCTCTCCCTTTGATGGGAGAGGGTCGGGGAGAGGGTGCACGAATAAATCCCCCCTCTCCTCCTTCCTCCCCCACGAGGGGGGAGGAACAATGGAAGGTGAGGCGCCCTTTTTCCTTGACATCGAGGTTATTATTAACATATTTTTCAGGCGAATGGCGAGCAAAAAAGCGGAGGACAACCCAACGATGAAAGAAGACACCAAAGAGACCGTCTACAGGCTGCGCTGGTTCGTCCTGTTCATCATGGGGTTGGTCATTTTCGGCGTCTACTACGCCTACGACGCCCTCAGCCCGATCGCCGACTTCATCATGAAGGGCATCGACATCTCCCGGGCCCAGTACGGCCTGCTCTTCAGTTTCTATTATCTCCCCAACTTCATCATGGTCCTGATCGGTGGAATCCTCCTCGACCGCATCGGCATCCGCAAGGCCGGGACGCTGTTCGCGGTCCTCTGCGCCATCGGCGTTTTCCTGACCGCGGCCACAAAAATCTTCCCGGTCATGCTGATCGGCCGGCTGGTCTACGGCCTGGGCGCCGAATCGCTGATCATCACCCAGAACAAGGTCCTGGCCAAGTGGTTTAAGGGGAAGGAAATGGCCCTGGCCTTCGGCCTCAACCTGATGGTCGCCCGGCTGGGGACTTTCGCGGCCCTCAACAGCGCCGCCCGCATCCAGGCGTGGAGCGGCTCCTGGCGCCTGGCCATCTGGGTTTCGGCGGTCCTCATGTTCGTCTGCTTCATGCTGTTTTTCATCTACACCGCGCTCGATAAGAACAAGGAAAAATTCTTCGTCAAAGAGAAAGTGGTCGGCGAGGAAGAGAAGTTTGTCTTCAAGGACATCTTCGCCTTCCGGCCCTCCTTCTGGTACGTCTCGCTCCTCTGCATGACCTTCTACTCGGCCATCTTCCCGTTCACCGCCTTCTCGACGGTCTTCCTCCAGTCCAAGTTCGGGTTCAGCGCCATCAAGGGCGGGTTTTACACCTCGCTCGTCATCAGCGGCACCATCATCTTCACGCCCCTGTTCGGGCTGGTCTGCGATAAGATCGGCAAGCGGGCGACGATGATGATCGTCGGCTCGCTGATGCTCGTGCCTGTCCATCTGAGCCTGGGGCTGACCCGCTTCGCCCCGGCCGTGGCCATGGTCGTCCTGGGGATCTCGTTCTCGCTGGTGCCGGCGGCCATGTGGCCGTCCATCCCGATCATGATCGAGGAGAAGCGCCTGGGGACGGCCTTCGGCCTGATGACGCTCATCCAGAACGTCGGGCTGACGTTGTTCAACTGGGTGGCCGGGAAGCTCACCGACCTGGCGGGAGGCGACTACACGCATACCATCCTGATGTTCGCCTCGCTCGGGTTCGTCGGGCTGGTGTTCGCGCTGCTGCTTAAGTCGGCTGCCAAGAAGGAAGGCGTGGGCATCGAGCTCCCCACAAGCAAAGCCCAAGCCTGATTGGAGACAGCCGATCATTTTCCGAAATTATCATTGGTATCAGTGTCCAAATATGTCAGAGCCTGCCGATCAGTAAATTCGGAAAACGATAGGCTGTCCCTGATATAGGGTTCCCAGAAATGCGGCATCTTTAAAGTGGCATAATATGTATTTAACAGGTTGCGGGTGTCCGCTGTTTCTGATATAAAAGCAGGTCTCATTCGATGGAAAGGCAGCGCCCATGATCTCGACCGTCATCTCCGACTTCGGCCGGGTGGTCCTCTGGTTCGACAACACGCCTTTCTATCAGAAGATGACCGCTTATTGCTCGAAATCCGTGGATGAGATCCGCGCGATCGCCCACCGCAGCGCCGAGGTCTATGAGCTCTTTGACCGGGGGGGGCTTACGCCCCGTCAGTTCTACGAGCAGGCCGTGGCCCTCCTCGACGCCCGCGTCGGCTACGACGAGTTTGTCGCCGCCTACGTCGACATCTTTTCCCGCAACCAGCCGGTGCTCGACCTCTACCGGACGCTCAAAGGCCGGCACAAACTCATCCTCCTCTCCAACACCGATCCGCTGCGCTTCGGCTTCGCCAGGGGGAAATTTCCCGATGCCATGTTCTTTGACGATTATGTCCTTTCATACGAGGTCGGCGCGCTCAAGCCGGGTCCGGAGATCTACCTGGAGGCGGTGAAGAGGGCCGGCATGCCCGCGGCCTCCTGCGTCTTCATCGATGATATGGAAGAAAATGTCGAAGGCGCGGCCTCGCTGGGCCTAAAGACCGTCCTCTATCAGCCCGGCGCCGACCTCGAAGGCGCCCTCCGCTCCCTCGGCATCTCGTTCTGAGCTTGCCTTACCTCACCTTAGTGGGGCCAAAATTCCCCTGACCATCATTCATTTTCATGCGGAGATGAGTTTGACATAAACCTGGCGGCGGCGGGGGCCATCGAACTCGCAGAAAAAGACTCCCTGCCACGTCCCCAGGAAGAGCCGTCCGTCCTCGATGAGAATCATGACCGATGCTCCCACCAGGCTGCTCTTGACGTGGGCAGGCGAGTTCCCCTCTGAGTGAGCGTAGGGGAGGGAGTCGGGGACGGCCTTGCGCAAGGTCATCAGGAGATCCTGCTTGACCGTCGGATCGGCGTTCTCGTTGATGGTCACGGCGGCGGTCGTATGCGGCACGTAGACGACGCAGATACCCGATTGGACTTTCGACTTCCGGACCTCATCCTCGACCGGCTGCGTGATGTCGATGAAGGCCTCCCGGGTCGGCGTCTGGACGTCGAATTTTCTCATGGCTGACCTCCCCCAGCAACTAATATTCCAAACGAAGCTTTATCACCCTCTTCCTTACCCTCTCCCATCGAAGGACGAGGGAGGTTATTATTTCCCTTTTAGGTGAAGAATTCAAGCTGACCCAATCAGGTCATTCTCTTGCGGCTTCCGCATTTTCTCACTCTTCGGACCCCTCACGGGGGGCAATCCGGGCGAAAAATAATTTAAAAATCACCCTTGACAAGCCTTTTGGAGAGGAGTAGATTCAGAGCGAAAACTACAATATTTTGTAGATTTGGCCGACAGAACACACTAAATATGGCATTCATAAGGTCGGCCGCTTGACCGGTTTCCGCTGTCTATAGGGAGGAAGGAGGCGCACGATGACCCGTGGTATTTCCAGGATCAAAAAAAGAGATGGAACTGTCGTAGATTTCGTCCAGGACAAGATCACCAACGCCGTTTTCAAGGCCATGGAGGCCAACGGCATAAACGACCAGGCCGCCGCCAAGACGATCTCCGATATCGCCACATACATGGTCGAGGACAAATTCGGCGGCTATACCACCCCTTCCGTGGAGCAGATCCAGGATATTGTCGAAATGGTCCTGATGAAGCAGGGCTACCACGAGGTCGCCAAGTCCTATATCCTCTACCGTGAGCGCCACAAGTCCATCCGCGAGGCCAAGCGGACCGGCCTCAACCTGGAGCGGCTGATCAAGGACTACATCAGCGACGTCGACTGGAAGATCCGGGAGAACAGCAACGAGGGAGTGATCAGCTTCTCCGGGCTCAACGCCCGCGTCTCCGGCGAGGTCCTCTCCAACTTCGCCCTCAACAATCTCTATTCCGAGCGTATCCAGAAGGCCCACCAGGACGGCGAGCTCCACATCCACGATCTTTCCTATCCCATCGTCGGCTACTGCGCCGGCTGGTCGCTCGAAAAGCTCCTCCGCAAGGGCTTCGGCCACGTCCCCAACCAGGTCCACTCCAACCCGGCCAAGCACCTCGAGACGGCCACTCTCCACATGGTTAACTTCATCGGGACGATGCAGGGCGAATTCGCCGGCGCCCAGGCTTTCTCCTCGGTCGACACTCTGCTCGCGCCCTTTGTCCGCTCCGACGGGCTCGACTACGACCGGGTCAAGCAGGACATCCAGAAGCTCATCTTCGGCCTCAACGTGCCCTCGCGCTGGGGCTGGCAGACACCATTCTCCAACCTCACCTTCGATCTCACCGTCCCGGACGACATGAAGGACAAAAAGGTCGTCGTTGGCGGCGTTGAGCAGGACTCGGTTTACGGCGACTACCAGGAAGAGATGGACATGATCAACCGGGCCTTCCTCGAGCTCATGATCGGGGGCGACCAGAAGGGCCGCGTCTTCACCTTCCCCATCCCGACCTACAACCTGAGCCGGGAATTCTCCTGGAATACGCCGATCGCCGACCTTCTCTTCGAGGCCACCGCCAAGTACGGGCTTCCGTACTTCCAGAACTACATCGGCACCAACCTGAACCCCGGCGACATCCGGGCGATGTGCTGCCGCCTCAACCTCGACCAGCGGGAGCTCCTGCGCCGCCCCGGGAATATCTGGGGCCCCGGCGATTCGACGGGCTCGATCGGGGTGGTCACCCTGAACCTCAACCGCATCGGCTACGAGGCCGAGACCAAGGAGGAGTTCTTCGTCAAGCTCACCGACCTCATGGTCCTGGCCAAGGAGTCGCTCGAGACCAAGCGCGAAGTGGTCAACAACATGCTCCAGAAAGGGATGATGCCATACACCCTCGTCTACCTCGGCCACTTCGACAACCATTTCTCGACCATCGGCATCCTCGGGATGCACGAGGCCTGCCTGAACCTCCTGGGCCGGGGGATCGGCACCCCCGAGGGCAAGGAATTCGCCGTCGAGACACTGACCTTCATGCGCGGCATTCTGCAGCAGTTCCAGGAGGAGACGGGAAGCCTCTACAACCTCGAGGCCACCCCGGCCGAATCCACTTCCTACCGGCTGGCCCGGAAAGACAGGGCGAAATACAAGAACATCATCACCTCAGGGACCGAGAAAAACCCTTACCTGACCAACTCCACCCAGCTCAACGTCGACGCCACCCGCGACGTCTTCGAGGCGCTCCAGCACCAGGAGGACATCCAGAGCCTCTACACCGGCGGCACCATCTTCCACAGCTTCCTCCCCGAATCCATCGACCGCACGACCTGCCGGAAACTGGTCCAAAAAATCGCCCAGACTAAAATCCCCTACTTCAGTATCACCCCGACCTTCTCGGTCTGCACAAGCCATGGCTACCTGCGGGGCAACCAACCGAAATGCCCGAAGTGCGGCTCCGAAACCGAGGTTTTTTCCCGGATCGTCGGCTACCTTCGACCGATCAAAACCTGGAACGATGGCAAGCAGCAGGAGTGGAAGGACCGGACACCCTACGAGGAGTTCGGCTAGGCCGCCATGGACTATCTTCTCTTCACCTACCCGAATTGTGACAAGTGCGAGGCCCTGAAAGACTACTTGCAGAAGCCGGAGGCAGTGGGAGTGGTGGAGACGGTGGCGAGTGCGCCGCTTCGGGGTGAGGAATTGAGCCTGGCCCAGAAGGAGGGGAAGCTCAGGGTGCGCGAGTTTCTCGGCCGGATCAAGCGCGACGAGAAGGGGGCGATCATCCTGCCCATCTTCGTGTTGCGCGAGGAAGGCCGGGTGCTCGGGATCTTCAACAACCAGGTGGAGCTCGACGGTTGGTTGAGATCAAGGGTTTAGAAAAGTTCGCGCCCCTCGATTTCCCGGGGTTCATCTCGGCGACGGTTTTTCTGGGGGGGTGCAATTTCCGCTGTCCGTTCTGTCATAACGCCGACCTCGTCCTCAGGCCGCAGACGCTCGACACCATTCCGCTGGACTATTTTATCACCTTCCTCGAGAGCCGCCGGGACTGGCTGGAGGCGGTCTGCATCACCGGCGGCGAGCCGCTCATCTGGGACGATCTGGAAGTGCTGCTCCGGATCATCAAGGACCGGAACATGCTGGTCAAGCTGGACACCAACGGGTCACGTCCGGAGCGACTGGACGATCTCATCGGCGCCCGGCTCGTGGATCATATCGCCATGGATGTCAAGTCGCCCCTCCACAAGTACAAGCAGGTGACGCGGTCCGACGTGTCCGAGGACGACATCGCCCGGAGTATCGAGATCATCCGGAAGTGCGAACTGCCCTACACCTTCCGGACTACGATCGTACCCGGGCTGGTCGGGGAGAAAGACCTGCTGGAGATCGCCCAGATGCTCCACCGGACCAAGCGCTTCCAGATCCAGCAGTTTTCGAACCGGAATACCTTGGACAAGCTCTTTGCCCAGGTCGACCCCTATCCGGAGGAGACCGTAACCCGCATGGCCGAGCTGGTCAAGTCCTATTTCGACGAGGTCCGGATCGAAGGGATTTGAGGAGAGGGGGCACGAATTCCGGGACGAGAGATGAAGCTGAGAGTCAAGAGAATCAGCGCCGGGGCCAGGCTGCCGGTTTATGGACACCCGGGGGATGCGGGGATGGACCTGTTTGCGGCCGAGGAGATTATGATTGGCGGGGGGGAGGTGAAAGCCGTCCCGACAGGCATCAAGATGGCCATTCCCGGGGGGTACGTAGGGCTTATCTGGGATAAGAGCGGGATCTCGCTGCAGGGTGTGCACAGGCTGGCCGGGGTGGTGGATGCCGGCTACAGGGGCGAGGTCAAGGTCGTCATGGTCAACCTCGGCAAGACGCCTTATGTTTTCAAGCAAGGGCAGAAGGTTGCCCAGATGCTCATCCAGCCGGTTCAAGCGGTCGAAATCGTCGATGTCGGCGCGGACGAGCTCGACGAGACGCAGAGGGGCGAAGGCGGCTTCGGCTCCACCGGCCAGTTCTGATCTGGAATTTCGGCCTATTTTTTCTTGGTGGCCTGCCAGGCGCCTTTCGCATTCATCTCCGGGATCTCGAGATCGCCTTTCATGATGTTTTCGAGAACCTTCATTTTGAATTTGGCGGTCCCCTGATTGTCCGGCCCGTACATCAGCCCGTACAGCACCGTGACTGAAAAACTGAAGGTGCCCTGCTCGAGGACGATGTCGGTGATATGCGCGTCGATCGCCTCGTACTGGTCGGTCATGTGGCCCGCCAGCTTGCCCTCTTTCATTTCGAGGACGAGGGTCAGGGTGTTCGGCTCGTCCATGCCTTCGAGGGTCGCGTCCCCGGACCATGTCCCGACCATGTCGGACGGCTGTTGGGCGGCCAGCATCAGACACGCCCAGAACGCCATAGCCGCGACCACCGTCGTTTTCCTCACCATTCTCATTGCATTTTGCTCCTTTCGTCTCTTTTATGAGAATATACGTTTTCGGATGAACATAGTTCTTTTGGCGGAAGTCTTTTCAGAGAAGAATCCCCTCTCCTCAATCCTCCCCCACCGGGGGAGAGGATGAAAAGGGCGGTTCCCGTTTTGTCGGTCAGCGTTTTTGGAACAGGCTGAAGACCGGAGGGACGACCAAAGAGACGATCATCCCGATGGTCCCCGCCTCTGGGGAGGGCATACCCCTCACGTAAAGCACTAAGCAGACTGTCAGGGCCAGCACCGCCGCTGAGACGGCCGCCGCCCGGGTCGTCCGCCGGCTGAGCAGTCCCCAGACAAACGGGCCGAGGAAAACCGACCCGATGGCTCCCCAGGAAATGCCCAGGATGGAAACGATGGTGGCGGGCCGGAAATAGGCGATCACGACGGAGATGAGGACGAAGAAAACGCTCAGCACCCGCATCATCAACGTCAACATCCGGTCCGGGGCCTGCGGCCGGATGAGTCCGGCGTAAAGGTCTTTCGCCACGGCCGAGCTGGAGATAAGGACGAGGGCGGCGAGTGTGGACATCGATGCGGACAGGATGAGGAGAAGGATGAGGATAAGAAGCGATGCAGGCACGACGCGGGCCAGGAGCTCAGGCATCAGGGCGTCGAAGACCGGCTTCCCGGCCGAGAAGGCGGCTGGCGCGGACTCCGGCGTGAGGTAAAGCCGGGTGACGCTTCCGGCGAAATAGGCGACCCCGGTCAGGACGGCGGCGAAAAGGGTCGAGATCCCCATCCCGATGCGGATGGCCCTGCGGTCGCGAACGGCGTAAAACTTCTGGATGAGCTGGGGCATCCCGAAGGGAGCGACGGAGGTCAGGAAGACAAGCGCAAAAAGAGGCCAGAGTCCGGGCGGCCCGACCGCCTCAACGAGCTTCGGATCGATGGCCGAAAGCTCGGCGCTGATGGCCGGGAGACCATCGGATTTGATCAAGATGCTGATGAACAGCACGGTTCCTCCGGCCAGCATCAGGAGGCCGAACATGACATCGAGCATGGTCATCGACCGGTAACCCCCGACCGCCAGATAGAAGGCGGTGAAAAGACCCATCAGGGCCAGGGCCTGCCAATAGTCCATGTTGAAATTCAGACGGAAAAGGTAGGACAGCCCGATGAATACGGCGGCCGAATAGGGAACGAAGAAGACGAATATGCAGATGGGAGAGAAGACCTTGAGGAAACGGCTGCGATAGCGCTTCCCGAAGAACTCGGCCATCGTCGTCACCCCGTATTCCTGGGCCATGGTCTTGACCTTGAAACCCAGGAGCCACCAGACCGCCAGGACGCCGATCAGGGTATTGCCCACGGCGATCCAGAGACCCGAGTAGCCGAAGCTCCAGCCGACCTTCCCCGAGAATCCGATGAAGATGACGGCCGAGAAGTAGGCGGCGCCGTAGGTGAAAGCCGTCATCCACGGACCGATCCGGCCCCCGCCCATGAAGTAATCAAAGAAGGTCCGGGTTCGTCTCCCTCGGACGATGCTGATCGCCACGATGAGGATGACATAGACAGCCATGACTACGATCTTCAGGGTCATCGATCCCTCCGCTCAATACCTGAACATCAGTTCGAAACGGACCCAGGCGTAGGCGCGGGCGCCGTCAAAATAGAAGTCTCCCGGCAGGAAGTGTTCCCAAAGGAAATGGCCGGAGATGTGGCTGTTGAGCTCGTAGGTCAGCTTGGCGATGATCAGATCCCCCCGCTCTTTCCCGCTGCCGCTCAGGAGGGGAGAGGGCGCAGTCATTTTGGGGGCCCAGAGATGGTGCCAGATGAGGTCGATCCGGGCCCTCTCCGCCGGCGTAAAGCCCAGGTTGCCGTAGAGGGAGAAGATATTGGTCCAGTCGGCCGGCCTGGTCTCTCTGGCCTGGAGGTAGATAAGCGACTCGCTCCATTTCGGCCAGCGGCTGAAGGAGGCTTCCCAGCCTTCATAGGCGTCAGTCGTGGCCGGGTTGTCCCCGCTCAAATAAAAGCTCCCGAAGGTGATAAGAGAGGGAAGTGGGAAACGGAGCCGTGTTTGGCCGTCCAGATGAAAATAACCGCCGAGCCCGCGGCGGGGGCGCGCTTCGATCTTGCCGGACTGAAGGGCTCCTTCGGTCGTCAGGGACAGACCGTCCGCCAGGGGAACGATGGCCCGTGCCCCCAGGACGTTGTAGTCCGAGGACGGAAACTCCCCGGAGGCAAAGATGTTCTTGCGAAAGAGATAGCCTTCGACCTTGATAGTTCTCAGGGCGCCGCTGTAATAGGCCCCGAAACCCTGCTCGTCCTGTTCGACCATTTTCTGGCCGGAGTCGTTGATCACGGGAAGCCAGATGTCGGTCGAAGGCTGACGGCAGAAAAAGAGCATGATCGAATTCCGGTCGTTGATGAAATAATCCAGTCGGGCGGCGTTGAAGTAGGCCGACCGGGATCCGTCCAGGGGACCTCCGTCGAAGATGAGAAATCCCTCGCCGAGCATGAGATCTTGCCGTCCCAGTTTAAGGGAGAAGGGAAGACCGCCCGGATTCTTCCAGTGAAGATAAAGATAGTCGAGGAAGATTTCGTTCAGGTCGTAATTCTTGCCGAGCCTGACTTCCTGCTTGGGCGAGATGGAATAGCGGTTCTCGTTGCTCAGACGGACCGCCAGCTCGAAGCATTGCGCGGGCCGCCATTGCGCCAGGAGGCTCGTCCGGAAGCGAACATAGGCAGTCGAATCGGGAGCGGCCTCATCCAGGCTGAGTGTGTTGTCCCAGCTTTCCTGCCGGATTCTTTCCGTGAAGGTTAGCTTGAAGGCCGGACTGGAGGGCGGGGTGCCGGACTCCTGGGCAAAGACGGGCGGCAGGACGATCAGGATGAATGGAAAAAGCGCGCGGCCAAGCCTTTTCATCATTTCCCGACCCGCTTCTTCTATCACAGGCCGCAAAAATCTTCAATATGCCGATTCCGGCTCGGCGGATCGTTGTCTGAACGAATTTCAATATCGACATATTGGCGTTTCTTTTTGAGTTGACTTTCGGATCTTTATTTGATAAACAAAATCCGGAAAAAGGGAATATTTCGGATCATTTTCATGAGGGAAAACCGATGGCAGTGAGGACACGCGAGGTCGGCGACGTTATCATCTTTGATCTTGAGGGAGAAATGATTCTGCCCGATATCGAGGGATTTGGTCTTCACCGGCGCGTCAAGGAAATGCTGAGGGCAGAGAAAAAACATTTCCTATTCAATTTTGCCGGGGTTCACTTTATGGACAGTACCGGAGTCGGTGAGTTCCTCGCCAGCTTCGTTTCTATTCAGAACATGGGGGGAAGGCTCATCCTGGAAAAGATCAAACCGAAAATCCGCCTCGTCCTCGATATTACGGGAATATCGACGCTCTTCGGGTCCTCTA
Organism: Candidatus Aminicenantales bacterium; assembly: GCA_049682755.1. GTDB lineage: Bacteria > Acidobacteriota > Aminicenantia > Aminicenantales > UBA8522 > UBA8522. The sequence continues at coordinate 11,263 of JBAUIH010000449.1, forward strand.
TTTTTGAGGACGAGGGAACCGCTCTCAAGAGTTTCCTCTAGTCGCGCCGATGGGGTTGTCGGTTCGGCCCGGAGAAAAAAATGCAAACTAAAGCCGTGTTCATAGGCGTTGTGCTGATGGCCTTTTTATTGAGCGCTCTCCCGGCCGGCTCGGCCGTTCCCGCCGATATCGAGGAGAAGGCCGGAAAGGAAAGCGAACGATCGACAGAGAAGAAGGGGGATAAGACAAGCGGGATCGTCGCCGTTCCCGTCATCTTCTACACGCCCGAAACGAAGCTGGCCTTCGGGGCCGGCGGAATTTATTATTTCCAGATCACCGCTGACCGGACGGTCAGCCGGCCGTCGAGCATCTCTTTCAGCGGAGTGTATACTCAGCTGAAGCAGGCCACCGTTGAGGTCAATCCCGATTTCTACCTGAAGCATGGATATCATATCCAGGCCTACCTGCGTTATTACAAGTTCCCCGACTATTTTTACGGGATCGGCAACGCGACGAGCGCCGATCAAAAAGAGCCGTTCACCTCCAACTACTGGTGGTTGAGCGTCGAAGCCCTGAAACGCGTGCGCGGGCCGGTCTATGCCGGATTGCAGTACTACTTCGACAGAACCCAGTTGGTCGAAGTGGAAGAGGGCGGCCGGCTGGATTGCGCGGATATCGTCGGGAGCGGAGGCGGGACGGTCTCGGGCCTCGGACCCTTCATGACCTACGACAGCCGCGACAGCATCTTTTACCCGACGAAAGGAAGTTACCATCAGTTCTCGGCCACGACTTTCGGCCGGGCCCTGGGGAGCGATTTCCGGTTCAGCCGGTTTTTCCTGGAGCTGCGCCGCTATCACGGTTTCTCGCCGTCCCGTGTCCTGGCTTTCCAGGCGCAATTCCTGTTCGAGACGGGCGACCCTCCATTTTGGAGGCTGGGTCTTCTCGGCGGCGAGAAGATCATGCGCGGCTATTATAGCGGTCGCTACCGGGACAAGAACCTGATGGCCTTCCAGGTGGAATACCGCTGGGTGCCGGTTTTCTGGCGCATCGGGCTGGCGGCTTTCGCCGGCCTCGGCGACGTGGCGGACAAACCAAGGAATTTCAGTTTGGGCGGCTTCAAGTATTCCTATGGTCTCGGCCTGCGCTTCGTCGTCGACCGCCGGCAGCGGCTCCACCTGCGTTTTGATTACGGATTCGGCGAGGGAACCTCCGGGGTCTATTTCACCGCCGTCGAAGCGTTCTGAGCTGCGGCCATCTCCTGTTCTGGACTTTTCATTCGAGACGCTTCAGCAGGGCCTGGAAGCGCGGGTCGCCGCGGACGAAATCGAGGTTGCTGTCGTGCTCGAACCAACCGCGCTGGGTCAGGCCGGAGTCGACCGCCTTTTCCAGGCAGTCGAGAGCTGCGGCGGCGCTGGCACGGTAGGATTCCAGGGGGTAGCGGTCGGAACGGGTCATCAGGTTGGCGGTGGCGGCCTGGAACTGCGTGCCCAGCTCGCCGCGAAGATTGATATCCTCCAAACTCAATATCTTCCTGGATGTTGCCCGGGCTGCGTCAACATGAAGCGTCCGGCTGGGCTCGCGGTCGAATCCCTGAACTCTGATGACGTCTTTCTCCAGCGTGACGACGGCGAAGGCGTTTTGGTCCGGTGTTTCCACCATGCCGCGAAAGGTCAGGTAATGGATGCCGTTCCGAAAGACATAATCGCCATCGTGATTGTGGCCGCAGAAGTAAGCCTTGACCGCGGGATGTTTCTCCAGCAAGGCAACAACTGCGGCGTCATTCCAGAGGTTGGCGGAAGACTCCGGGAGGACAGGAAAGTGGCAGAAGATGATGGCTTTTTTTCCGGACGTATCCGCCTGTTTGAGTTGATCCTCGAGAAAGTTGAGTTGCTTGCTTCCGATGCCGCCGTTCCAGCGCTGGGCGTGTTCCTTCCCCTCAGCGCGGAGCCTTGTATAGAGAGTCTCGGATTCCTCGCTCAGCGTTTCGTCTTCCGGGAAGGGAAACCTGAGTTCGAACCCGTCGAGTACGACGAACAGCCAATTGCCTTTGGAAAATGCATAATAGGATTCCTTCAACCCGAGCGCCGGCAGGACATTTTGCGCCTCTCCGACGCCGACGCTGAAGTCGTGGTTCCCGACAACATGATAGACCGGCGCCTTCAGCGGCTTGAACAAGGGCATCACGGCACTGAAGCTCTGGAAGTCATGGTCGATCGTGTCGCCGAGGTTGACAACAAACTGAACCTTCTCTTTATTGAACTGAGCCAGTGCTTCTTCGAGCTTTTCGAGCGAGGCGCTGTAATAACGGGTCCCCAGTGGCTTTCCGGCATGATATTGGACGTCGGCGACGACACCGAACTTGACGGGTCTGCCGCATCCGGCTGCAAAAAAGGCGACGGCGAGCGCGGCGCCGGCGGCGAGCGCATTCTTTCTCCTGAATATGCCTAAAAACAGAGGAGGCTTATCTTGCTTTGTCACTCCGTTCCTCGTAAAGGATCATCACCGGGCTCGTTGAGTCTCTACCGCCAGGCCGTTATCATTATATCCGGGCTTGACTTGAAGGGGAATCATCTGACTTGACAAGGTTTCTCCAGCGGTCATAATCGTGGAGGAGGGAATTATCCCCTGAAAAGCCGGGCAGCCGCGATAAACGATTCACCCCATTCCGCCGTAATAATCTTTGAGCCGGCCGGAAGCTTTTGAGAGCCGGGTGCCGCTAACGGGAAATGGATGTGTTTATGAAGAAATCGTGGATACTGTCCCTCGGAGTTTTTGGGGTGTTCTATTTTTCGCTGGCCGGGGACTCATATGCCGTCGAAAAAAAGACGTTCACCCTGAAGGAAGACCTGGCCATCGGAATCGACAGCGGCGATGACAACCTGATGTTTGCAGGCGTTTCGGATATCGGTCTGGATGAGGCCGGGAACATCTTCATCCTGGATTGGGAAAACAGCCGGATCCAGAAATTCGATTCCCGGGGGAAATTCCTGAAGACGATCATCCTGAAGAAGGGCCAGGGCCCGGAGGAAGTGGCCGGGCTCGGAGGCGCGGCAGTCGGGCCGTCGGGAATGATCGCCGTCCTCGACCGCGGCGGTAACAAAGTCCTCATCCTCGGTCCCGAAGGCGAATTCCGGAGTTTTTTCAAGCTGGATTTCCAGGCCACTTACCTCGGCTGCCTTGAGAATGACGAGGTCGTCGTCCTCGGCCTAAACGAGGATAAAATCCTCCATCTCTTTGAAAAGGACGGCCGGCTCGTATCCTCGTTCGGCGATCCCTTCGAAGCGCCGTCCCAGTTTTCCAAGTATAAAGACATGCCCATGATGAGATGCCCCATGCGCTTCAGCTGTTCCCCGCAAGGGGATATCTTCGTCTTCAATCCTCACAAGTTCGAGATCAGCGTGTATCGGGAATCCCGGCTTCTCAAGAAGCTCACGGGGAAAAGCGACCTCTTCGTGCCCCTGCGGGTTCCGGAGGCGAGCGCGCGGAGGATCGCCCTCAGATTCCCGTTCCTGACCATCCTCAAGAGCGGCAACAGGCTGTACGTTACGGTGTTCAGGCCGGAAGGGGAAGGGCCGAACGACCTGATCGTCTTTGAGGACGACAAGCCGGTCGCTTCACTTCCGATCACGGGGATGCCCCGCGCGGTGGATGGTCAGGGCCGCCTCTACTGCGCCCAGGAGACCGATTTCCCGCGGCTCGCGCGGTACGTCATCAGCGAGAAAAGATAGCGCTCCGGGCTGCCCATCAAGGCTGGGCGCGGCCGCCCGAAGGCTCGGCATTTCTCAGGATAGAAATTCGCTTTTTCAGCGGGGCGTGTCTTATTGTCATTTCGCCAGGCGTTTCCGGCCGATCCGGACGAGCGCCTTGACCAGGTCGACGGCGATGAAGACAGAGAGGACGAGCAGGCTGATGGTCACTGTGTATTTGGTCGTGCGGAGGACGGCCTCGGGCAGCGGAACGGCTATGGCGGTATCGAACGGATGGCGGAAAGCCAACCCGACGAGGACGAGGGAAAGGGCGTGCTGGACGGCATCGACCCAGGGAGATGACTTGACGAGCTTGAGGGCAAGGGCGATCGTGCTGAGCGCTAACAGCCCGATGAGAAGAAGGGAGTACAATTGTCCGGCCTCGGGGGTGAGGAGCGGCTGCCGGGAGGCGGAGCCGAAGTTGACAAAAAAGATGGTCCCATGCCGGAGGTATAAATAGAGCGCTAGACCTGTGACGATGGCCATGGCGATGAGGCCGAAAACCCTCCCGACTGTCGCGCCGGGCTTCTTGACTTCATCGAGGTCGATGCTGATCCTGGGCCAGGGCAATTTGACTTCTTTATTGCTCTGGGTGATGAGGTAGAGGACCAGGGTGACGATCCCGAGGTCGAAAAGGAATGCCGTCGGCAGGTAGAACAGAAATTCGAGGGGATCCAGAGAGGGCACATAAAGCACGGGGAAGAGGATGAAGCTCTTCTTGAAGATGACAGCGGCCGTGCTGAGGATGAAATGGAAGGCGAAGAGGAGCGCCGTATAGCGGAAGAGGAATCGTCTGTAGGCAGGGGCGATGATCTCGTGACCGTCGAGGTACTTCTCGGCCACCCGGCGGGCGGCGCCGTAGGCCGCGATGACCTGATCGAGCGAGGATTCTGTGATTTCGCCGAACTCCTGCTCGGCCTTCTCCAGGATGTGGCTCCGGATCTCAGTCAGGATCTCCTCACGTTCCTCGCGGCCGGATAGGAAATGGCTGATCTCTTCGAGATACTTTTCGAGTCTTTCAAACATGGTTTTTCTCCTTGATGAGCTGTTTCAGGATGCGGTCTTGTTTTTCCCATATTTCGAGGAGCCGGATCCGTAAGTTTCGACCGGCCGCGGTGATCCCGTAAAACTTGCGCGGTCTTTCCTGGCTGACATCCCATTGGCTCTTGATCCAGCCGTTCTTCTCGAGCCTCCGGAGCAGGGGATAGAGTGTGTTCTCCTCGAGCTCGTATCCCAGGTCCCGGACGGTCCGGACCATCGCGTAGCCGTACATATCCTTCTCCAGAAGAGCCAGCACAAGGATCTGCAGGAATCCCCGGTTCATCTCGGTTTCGAAGCTGCCGATTTCAGTATTCATGGCTCGGTCTCCCTGACATGCGGTCTTCATACTGTGTGTCTCATATAGTGTGCGTCCTACATTATAATGTATGATATACAGTATGTCAAGCTTTTTTTTCAAAAAAGATGGGTACGGAACGTCCTCCTCAGCTAAGGACAAGGTGACAGATGAAGAGAAGGTCAAGCTTCAAGATTATTCTTACGGGAACATATCCGCCCGCATTTTCGTAGATAACAAAGAAGGATAAATTCAAAATTCTGGAGGGATGAGCCATGGCGAAAAAACCGGCTTGCGTCTTGATATTTGCTTTTTTCATCCTTTTCTCCACCTCGGCACTGTCCGCCGCCGATGAGATCAACAAGAATTTTCACCGGAGCTTCGACGTCAAAAAGGGGGATGCGCTGTCTCTTCGCTTCGGCGACGGCAATGTGAAGATCGTCCCTTGGGAAAAGGATGTCATCGATGTGAGTGTCCGCTATCGAGCGGATATCGCCGTCGCCGGGGTCAGGTTGGGCGGCCGAAATGACTTTGAAGTGGAATTCCGGCAAACTTCCGACACCGTTTATGTCACCGGGAAGGAGCCGTCCGGAGGCGCTATCGGCTTTTACAATGAAAAAGTTTACGAATACGTTTATGAGATTCATGCCCCTGACTATGTCCGTCTGGACCTGGAGGGCGATGACGGAGACGTGACGGTCGAGAACTGGGCGGCCGAGATCGACTGCCGGATCGACGACGGAGATGTCCAATTGAAAAGCATCTCCGGCGGGAGAACTGCCATCCGGGGAGAAGACGGCGACGTGAAAATCGAGAAGCTTACGGGAGATCTGACGATCGGGATCGACGACGGGGATGTCACCCTGACGGCCTGCGATCTGGGGAGCTGCCGGGTGGAGAGCGAAGACGGAAACGTCACGGTCCGTCAGTCGGGGGGATCGTTCGACATCACCGTGGATGACGGCAATGTCGTCATGGAGAATATCAAGGCTCAGCTCTTGCACATCGTTACGGCCGACGGGGATATCGAGGTCGAGCTTTTGGCCGGCCCAACTCTGGATGCCGAGCTCCAAACGGACGACGGCGATATAAGGATCGACCTCGAAAGAGGTTTCCCCGTGTCCTTCAATGTCTCTGCGGACGATCCGGATTATATTCATCTGGACCTGGAAGCCATAGAAGGCTATAAGGAAGACCGGTACGGCAAATCGGGGAGCATAAACGGCGGAGACGGGAGGTTGAGGATCCGCACCGCCGACGGGGACGTCGAAATCAGAGAAAAACGTTAGGACGAATCAGATCCATCCGGTCAAGCTTGCCCGAGCTTCCTGAAGCCGCGGAGTGATGACCGCCTATTTCCACTCCATCGAATAGCGCTTGACTAGGGGGACGCCCGTATCGTCCTCCTGGATCAGAACGTAGAGCTTGTCCTTATTGACCACAAACGGCATTTCATCGTGGGGCAGCGAGAATCGGGTGATGCACCGCCCTTCCTTGTCGAAAACGTCATGCAGCAGCCAGCCCTTATCATCCGTTTCGTAGGTCTGGGAGTAGAGGCGTCCCTCAGGATCGCCGATGAAGAAAAAGACCGGCGGAAAGACATCGGGAAAGACGATTTGATCGCGAAACGGAGCGTCGCCGTACTGTTCGTCGAGAATGCGTTTCTTATCAGCTTCCTTGACCCTGACCCGCTCGTGGTCCTTGATGACTCTCCGCAGGGGCTTCCCCTCGGGACTCAGGACATGGAATTCGTATTTCAAATTCGCCATCCAAATAAGCCGGTCGTCCGCCGTCACATGACAGTAGAGAAGGATCGGGAAGGGGCTGATCGTGCCGGACTTGAACGGCTCTTCGACCTCGGCGATCGTGGCGATCGGGTTCAAGGCCGGATCGTACTTGATCAGCTTCAGCATGAGCTTCTCTCCGAAGTCCATCTGGTCCGCGTAGATCATGCCCCGGGAGTCGATCTTGAACCTGAACATTCGGGCCTTAGCCGTCGAGATCTCCTTAAGGCACTCCCCGCCGGGAGAGTATAATGTGAGCTTCCGGGTGTCGAGGATGACGCCCGTCCCGTCCGGCGTCACGATCATCCGGTTGGGATTCTCCCACTCCGCGGGGCCTTGGCCCTTCTTGCCGAACGTGCTGATGAGGGCGCCGGTCTTGTCGAAAATCCGGACCTTGTCGTCTTCCCAGTCGAGCGTCCAGATGTTTTCCTTATCGTCGACGCCGAGTGAGCGGAGCTCGCCGAAGAGGGGAGAGCCCCCAACAGGCTCCTTCCCGATGACGAGGTCCTGCGTCAGGACGAGCTTTGAAGGCCCGTCCGGCTGAGGGACGGGAACCTTCGGGTTTCGGACGACGGTCACGCCGCCTTCGGTTTTGATTTCTATTTTCTGGCCCGGGAAGGTCGCTGAAGAGACGATAATCGCGTGGACCCAGCCCAGGATCAAAATGATGCCAAGACAGGTTAGAAGCAGGGATTTTGTCTCACGCATGTTTTCCTCCCCGACGCAACGGCGCGTTTATTTTGCCCTGCCGTGGTGGGCATCGTTAAGCGGGTCTTTGCGGTCTCGTCGGGAGTCTCGTCCTCAACCACGAGCCCAGGACGCGACCTGCCTTGAGCTTTCCCCGCTGGCTGGCCAGCTTGAGGTATGTTTTCATCATCGTCTCGGGCACTTCGGGCTGCTCGGAGGAAGGCTTGCGCTCCAGGGTCAGAGACCCCGTCGGGCACGTCGTGACGCAAAGCCCGCAGCCGATGCACCTTCCCAGGTCGACCGTCACTTTGTCATCCTCGAGCCGCAGCGCGTCCATCTGGCAGCGGTCCAGGCAGACGCCGCATCCTTCGCACGAATCCCTGTGCACGGAGACCCGGAAAGCGGAGGAAACGATATCAGCGGGCTGGGGATATTTTTTCAACGTCCTCAGGACGCCGCAGCAGCAGCCGCAGCAACAGCAGATGTTCCCCGTTTTTTGGGCGTTTCCCGGCTGGAGGACCAATCCCTCCCGGTCGGCCTCGGCGAGGACATGGAGCGCTTCTTCCTGGCTGATCAACCGGCCGAGCCCGTTTTTCAGGTAGAAATCGGTTCCGCCGCCGAAAACCAGGCAGGCCTCCTCGAGACGGCCGCATCCCTCTCCCACCATTTTCCTTTCCCGGCGGCAGATGCACGGGGCGATCAGGATCCTCTCCTGGGAGCGCACGATCTGCTCGGCCGCCTCGTAGGGCATGACCGCGTGCTCGACCGGGATGCTCTGCCCGATCGGGATCGTCCTCAACTGGGGGACTTTCTTCCAGGTTTCGACATCGAGGAGCCGGGGGATATACTCCTCCATGTCCCGGATGAGGTCCCTGTCAAGAGAATTGACGTGGAATTCCCAGATGCCGATGACGAACTGCCAGAAAACGTATTTCGGGGGGCCGTCCTTGGAGGAGAAGCGGTAGAGCAGTCCCTTGAGGGCCATGGCCTCCAGTTTTTGGGCTGCGTCTTCTTCGGAAAGCCGGAGCCTCCTGGCGATTCGGGCCGGCTCTTCCGGAAGGAGGTTCAACTTCAGAGCGAGTTCGGCCTCCTCGAGGGTGAAGAGGCGTCGCAGGATCCGGAGCTCGACGCCACTCTCTGTGGCCGGGAATCCGCCCGGCATATCGTCGAGGCGTTTGGCCAGTCTTTGATAGACCTCATCGCTTCCATCCGTTTTCTTTTTGCCCAACCGCATGGTCTTACCCGAAGCCGCGACGTCCCGGTGATCAGGCGCCCGGCTCTTTCAAGGCCGTTGCGATGGAACCTGCCCACGAAGCGACGGCCTCCCAGTCTCTGAAGTCGCCGAGAGGCGCTTTGACTTTCTTGATCATCCACTTCTCGATCGCCGACATCTTTTCGGGATCCAGAGCTCCGCGGAAGAGGGCCAGGTCGCGGGGACGGATGCGGTCGGCGAGGGGCTGAAGCTTCTTGGGGAAACGCCAGCCCTTCGTCAGCTCAACCGGATCGCCTTCTCCCGTAGGCCCGCTCGAAAACAGCCAGACCGGCCGCCCGGCCAGTTCCTTTTCGTGTGCCTTCAAGAACTTGGCGGCGTCCCGGCGCCATTGGCCGATGTAAACGGCGCTGCCCAGTATGACCGCCTTATACGGGGTGATGTCGGCGACGCGGGCCGCAGGGTGCATGTCAACGCTCAATCCGGCCTGACGAAGCACCCGGCCGATTCTCTCCGCGATCTCCGCCGTCGCGCCGTGCTTTGTTCCATAAGCTACCAAGACTTGAGGATCCATTTTCTTCTCCTCTTCACTCAGAGCGCCCTACAGCGAACTTCTAGACAGCCGGAACAGGGGTTGCCCGCCCCGGGTTCTTGACTCACTGCTCTGCTTTCTTCCCCTTGATGACCTTGTCCTGGTGGGCTCCTTTGGTGCGGTGGACGAGATAGCCCTCCTCGCCCGGCAGCCAGAGCTCTGCCAGGAGGTATTCCGTGATATACTCCGTGTAGGACGGCTCGAAGTTCCCCACCATATCGAAAACAAGCTGGGGCTCTTCGAGCGGAGTCTCGGGCCGCGCCAGCCTCTCCGTAAACGGGATCAGGATTTCCTCGCCTCCGGGATCCTTCCGGAGGGCGATCTGTCCCTCTCCCTCAGGGGCCGCCCGGTAATCCCCGGCGGGTAGGTTCTTGCCCGCCGCCTTGAACTTGAACGGAATCTTAAATACTCCCTGTGCATAAGAGTCGGCGCTGCCGGCTGTGAGCACCAGGATCACTGCCACGATCGCCAAGTTCACTAAACGCTTCATCTCATCCCTCCATTATCTCCGTCCGGTTCAGATGATCTCCGTCCAGTCGACGCCATCCACGGGGCCGCGCCGCGCCGCCGCCATATTGGTCGGGACGCCGCCCTCGAGGGCGTCCTCCATGGCCATAACGAACGTGTCGATCTCCTCGAGGGTCGTGTAGACATTCGGCGAAACCCGGAGGGCCGTGTAATCGAAGACCGAGTTCGGCGGGGCCCCGCCCACGAGCGGCACCACGACGATCCGGTACTTGTCCATCAGGAATTTCGCCAGGTCCCGGACATCGATGCCCTCGATATTGACCGCGGCCACTCCCCAGGCTTGCGGCGGCTCAGAGATGTCCGAGAGGATCTGGATACGGGGGTGTTTCTTGAGGGCGTTGGCCCAGCGGAGCGTCAGATAACGCAGCCGGGCCGCCTTGTTTTCGGCTCCGACGACCTGGTGAAAGGCCAACGCCTCGCCGAGCGCCGCCCGGATGGCCCACGGGTGGGTGCCGATCGATTCGAACTTGCGGATGTCGTTGTCCTGCTGTTCGGGCGCCGCCTGAAGAGGCCAGAATCGCGGGATCATCTCCCGGCGCACGTACAGGCAGCCGTTGCCGAGCGGCGCCAGCAGCCACTTGTGGAGGCTCACTCCGTAGGCGTCGCACTCGAGGTCCCTGAGCTTGAAGGGGAAATGCCCCAGTGCGTGCGCGCCGTCGACGATCGTGACGATTCCCTTAGACCGGGCCAGCCGGGAGATCCGGGCCACCGGGAAGAGCTGGGCGGTGAGGTTGGTGATGTGAGTGAAATGAAAGACTTTCGTCCGCGGCGTGATGGCCTGCTCAAACCTCCGGTAGAGATCATCTTGTGTCGTGGGCACCGGGAACTGGAAACGGGTCACCTTGATCCCCTCGCGCCGCATCCGCTGGTCCCAGGTTGTCAGCATCCGCGGGTAGTCCTGCTCGGTCGTGACCACTTCGTCGCCGGGCTCCAGGTCGATCCCGTTCTGGACGATCTGCAATGCTTCGGAGGCGCCGCGGGTCAGGGCGATCTCATCGGGGTCGCAGCCGAACTCGGCCGCCATCCGGCGGCGGATCGTCTCGGAGTTCCGGGCGATCATGCCCTGGTAATGGACGGGCAGCATGTTGACCATGTCCATGTAGCGCCAGACCGATTCGAGGGCGACCCGGGGGGTCGGGCAGGTGAAGCCGTTGTTGAGGTTGATGAGGGTCCGGTCGAGCTTGAAGGCCAGCTGGATCTCCCGCCAGTAGAATTCGTCCTTGGCGATTTCCTCGGGCGATTTATCCGCGACGGATTGGGTGGCCGCCTCGACGCGCTCGAGCCCTCCGGCCTTGAAAACAGATGCGGCCGACCCCATAACTCCGCACATCCGCAAAAATGATCGTCGACTCCACATGCCGGAACTCATTTCAGTCCTCCTCGAAATCTAGACTCAGCCTCCCAGCCAAACATCGGCTGGATTTTAGTCGAGGGTTAGAAGGGATGTCAAGGAAAGACTGCTTCCGTCCGCCTTTGGCAGTACCCGCCTTGGGAATAATCATGCCCCAAAACCTCTCTTTCTGAAATTCCGTATTATTAGATTGGGTCTATGTGAGCAACTCCAATGTCAGGATTAAGGGATAACGTGTCATGGATGAACTTGGCATCGGACCGGGGATGAATGTCGCCGACGTCGGAGCCGGGATCGGGAGCGATACACGATGAAGACGATGCTCAAGGTGATTTATGATGCGGATTATGAAGTCCTGGAGATAAAGAAATTTCTACCCATGCAGTTGATCCATATATGTCAGCCTTCGGATGCATCCGAAAAAGAACGCTAAAACCAAAGATTAAAAGGAGGACAGCTATGAACAGGGGAAAAATGAACTGTTTCCTGGTCGCAGTCTGGGCCCTTTCATTTTGGGCATTATGGGCAACTCCGGCTCGGGCATCATGTCCGCTGCTAGATCAAGAAAGAGAGGCTGTCGAGACCCTGGTTCAGGTCGGGAAATATCGTCTCAACTTCCAGGTCATTGAAGGCGGAAACCTGACCATTCTCCTCGAAGCGGGGGGCGGTATGGATTCAAGAGTATGGAATAACATTGCCGCTGAACTTGCCCGGAAGACGGAGGCCACTATTGTCTCTTACGACCGCGCCGGATTTGGAAAGAGCGATTTACCCGAAACACCGCATGATATGCGTGAAGAGGTCGCTTGGCTATGGCAGGGACTCAAGCAACTCAAAATGGACAAGAATCTCTTCCTGGTCGGTCATTCATTCGGGGGATGGATGATCCGCTTGTTTGCCAGTGAACATCCTGAGGTCGTCCGCGGGATGGTCTTTGTGGACCCCTTCACGAGCGAGTTTGTGGACCTGCTCGGTGTGGAGTATCTCGATAACCACCCGATGGCAGGGAAAATCCCGTTTGACATCTCTCAGCCGGATAAGCTCACAAAAATTCAGCGCGCCCTGGTTCGGATGGTCGGAGATGGGTTGGGTCCCAAGACGGAGGTCATGCGCACGACATCAATCCCTTCAGGTATCCCGGTTGTCGTGATAACCAGCGGCAAGCCGTTCCTCCCAAAAACCGAGGAACAAAAAGCCTGGCGGCTGTCCCACGAACAATTGACGGCATCGATTGAGGGTGCGACCCTGATTGTCGCGGAAAAAAGTGACCATATGATTCCGGCAAGACAGCCGGATCTCATCATCGAGGCCGTGATGAAAGTCATCCACAGGGCGCCCTAACGCCTCGACATTTTCGGATGCTTTTTCAGCGGGGCCGCTGTCATTAAGGAAGGATTTTGTCTCTCCTTCTAAATCGAACCTGATAGAGAGTGAAAAAAGCGGCTTTCGCCAACCATCATGGAGAGCTGTCGAGCGCGGTCAGGTGATCCTCCAGGAGCTCCCGGGCGATCTTGATCACGGCGGGCATGAGCGCCTGCCCGGCCAGGTCAACCCCGCTGACCGGTTTGGCGAATGAGATGTGGACGTCGGTGCGGACGCTTCGCGGAGAAATCGCTTGCCGGCAGAGCTGGAGCACTTCGGCCAGCTTCTGCCGGCGGGCCGGGGTTTTACGGATCCTGACGATGGGGCTGCGCAGGAACCGGCGCATCAGCACGCCGCTGGCGATCGCTACCTGCAGCCGGCATTCAGGCACCTTGCGGAGCATGATCTCGATGCTCCGGGACCAGTCTTGAATGGCCTCGGGGGCGCCTGGGCTCACTTCCGGGTCGGGCTCCACATCGCCGTGGGCGAAGATCATCAAGGCCCCGCCGTTTTTAAGATGATCGATCGAGGCGCGCAACGTCGCCCCGCGGCCTGCGGTTCCCGGGGGGACATAGATGAAATGCCGGCGGGCGGCTGAAAAAGCGCGGGTGAAGGAGACGTCGGAGAGGAGGACGCTGATGTCCATCCTAGGGATGGAGGAAAGGATGGCTATGGAGTCGAGCGCGCCGGGATGGTTGGAGACAACCAGCAGCGCTCCGTCCGCGGGGACGAACTCCGCTCCCCGGGAACGGACGGTCATGTTGAGGTCGGGGAGGATCCTCCGGGCGCCCCCGCTGAGGCCCGAGCGGTCGACCTCTTCGTCGGCTCTGGCGGAGATCCTACCGAACCGGGCGGCCGGACGCCTGAACAACGGCCCCAACAGCTGGCGCATAACGCCGCTGCGTCCGACTCCCAGGGCATAGCAGACCTCATCGATAATCCTCTCCCTGAATACGGCCGCGTTTCTCTGTTCCTGCGATGAGTAAACTGCCTTTCTCCGACAGCGCGAAGCGATGAGGTTCACTACGGCCTCGCGGATGGCTGGCTCTTGTGCTGCGCCTTGGAATTATCCGGATCGCCGGGAAGAGATGAGAATTCGAGGAAGAGTCCGCATGGGTTTGAGTCCATATTCAGCAGAGCGATACGACGATTTCCCGCCTCTTTCTATCAAGCTGAAGCGTCCATTTACCCTAGCGATGCAGCCTCAAGGCAGGACTGTGTCAACGAACTCTGGACAAGCGGCCGTTGTCGCTGCCGATCCCGGAGCGGACCTCTCTTTATCCCTAGAAACGAAACTCGATGCCCAAGGCGAATGCCCAGGCCCAGCGCTCGTAGGACTCGATGAAGGGTACCTGGGTTACTGGGTTGACTTGGATGACATCGCTCCGGTCGGCGTCATCGTACTTCACGTAAAGGCCGCCGAGCTCCAGGGCCACTTGCGAGCTGAGGTTGATCCGGCCGCCGAAACCCACCGAGTTGGCGGAGAGTTCGTGGGTGAAGTCGCTCTGATAGAGATCGTTGACCCCGACCTTGGTTCTCAGGTAGCCGGCGCTGAGCACGAACGTTTCCGAGATGTCGTACTCGAGCCCGAGGCCGATGTCGTAGGAGTTGGAATCGACGTATTTTTCCTGGCCGTCCCAATTGGCGTTCTTGTCAAAGAACAAGTGATAGGACGCCATGGCCCGAAAATCAGGCGTGATCCCGTATTGCACGCCCAGCGACAGGATGGCCGGGATGTCGCCCCGGAAACTTTCGCCGTCCGGGAACATACCCGTGCCGTCCTCGGCGGTTTCATTTGTGAGCGTCAGCTTGGTGTTGAACTCGTAGCGGATGCCGATGTTCCAGCGGTCGTCCGGCCGGATATTCAAGCCCAAAAGCGGCGTCCAGGCCGTCCCTTTTTGAGTTACATCCACAGCCATATCCTGGACCGCGGCGGCGTACCCCGGCTGCCCGATCATGGTGAAGAACTGGGCCGCGGACATCATGCCGCCTCCCGGGTTGAGCAAGGGATGCTGGGGATTGAACATGATATTCGCCAGTTCACCCTCGTAGTTGGTAGAGGCGGAGACATACCGGATGCCGGCGGCCAGCGAGAATACCTCGCTGATAGCGTAGGCCGCGTTCACCTGGAAGCCCAAGTAGAAGGACTTCCCGCTGAAAGCGATATCTGCCGAATAGCTGGTCGTCGGGATTCCAAAGCCCGATACCAAGGTCGGCAGCATGGAGATGGGAATCTCGAATGACGGCAAACCCGTCTTGAAATCCGCGCTTCCTCCTCCCGAGTTGACCCCGAACCCGAAGGACAGGGCGAACTTGTCCTTCTTGTAAACCGCGAACAGAGACGGAAAAATCGGCGCCTCCACGTCGCCAACGTATTCGGCGTTGTTGAGGAAGGGGAAGGAATTGTTGACGGTCTTCGTCTGGAAGGCGGACTGGTTGTGGATGGCCAGATGGAAACCGTTCTCCAGATGGACAACGCCGGCGGGGTTGTAGTAAACCGCGTCGAGGCCGAGAGATGCGTTGCGGTTGAGAAGACGAAGGTATTGGACGCTCTGGTTCGTGTTGGTGATGATCGTCCCGAAGACCAGCGGCGCGACGACGAGCGCCAAAATAATAGCCACAAAACCTCTTTTCATGGAACCTCCTTTTCTGTTGTGTTCCGGCACCCGGATCCCACGTATCCGGGGCTGCCAGAGAATATACTGATTTTCTTTTCCGGATGCAAGAGAATTTATGGTTTAGGCCTCACCCAGGCTCTTCAAGCCGGCCTCGATGAGCTCGACCTCGCGGCGGGCAGCCTCCAGCCGGCGGCGCTCCTCGGCTACGACGGCGGCCGGCGCCCGGTTGAGAAAATCCGGGTTGGCCAGGCGCTTTCCGGCCTGCTCGAGCTCCCGCCGCCATTTTTGGAGGGACGCTTCGAGGCGCTTCCTCTCGGCCGCGACGTCAATAACGTCGAGAAGGAAGATTTCCATCCCTCGTTCGACGATCTTGACCGCAGTCGCCGGCCGCTCGAATTCAGCCCGGACTTTCAAGCTCTCCAGCGCGGCCAGATGGGTGATGCCTTTGGTCATCCGGAGAACCGCCTCGGCGTCCGGCCCGGAAGCCCGCACGACCGCGGCGATCCTGCGGGAAGGGGACACGCCGGCGCTCGACCGCCAGTTCCGGATGGACCGGACGATATCCTGGAGGACCTGGATATCATCGTCCGCCCGCTCGTCCCGCCATCCCGGGTTCGCTTCGGGCCAGGCGGCCGTGATGAGAAGTCCCCGGCAAACCACCTCGTCGTCGATACCGCGGCGAGGACGCACCCGGCCCAGGCTTTCCCAGAGCGCTTCGCTGATAAAGGGGACAAAGGGGTGGAAAAGTCTAAGGATTTGGTCGAGGCCGACGGCGAGAACCGCGCCGGCCCGCGGATCCCCGCCGTCCTTCTTGAGGCGGGGTTTGATGAGCTCGATATACCAGTCGCAGAAGTCGCCCCAGAAGAACTCCCTGGCCGCGCTCAGGGCCTGTGAAGGATTGTAGCCGATCAGGCCGGCCGTCACGGCTTCGATGGTCCGGCTGAGCCGGCCGAGGATCCAGCGATCCGCCGGCTCGAGCTCGGCGAAGAGGTGGAGCCGGAAATCCTCCGGAGCCTCTTCCTTCAAACTGACCAGGGCGAAGCGCGCAGCATTCCAGAGCTTGGTGCAGAACGCCCGCCCGACCTCGAAGCGCTCGCTGATGATCTTGGCGACGGGGAGGTCCTTGATCGTTCCCAGGACGTCGAACTCCTTGCCCGTTTCCGGGTCCAGGTAGGTGAAGATCGTCCGGCCGTGTTTGGCCGTGGCCAGGTTGACGAGCTTTCCCGTGTACGGGCTTATGGCCTGGACGGGCAGGCGGATGTCTTGCGTTCCCGTCTGCATATCGCAGAGAACATAGCGCATCGCGTCGGCGCCGTACTTCTCGATGATGTCCACCGGGTCGATGCCGTTTCCCTTGCTCTTGGACATCCGTTCCCCTTTGCCGTCCTGGATGTTGGCGTGGATGAAGCAATCGGTGAAGGGGACGTCTCCCAGGAGAAACAGGCCCGCCACCTGCATCCGGGCCACCCAGAGCGTGATGATGTCGCGCCCGGTCACGAGGCAAGAACCGGGATAATAATACTCGAGGCAGTTGTCGAAACCGTCCTGGGCGGCCAGGGCGGGCTTGCCGGGGTCGACATCGACCGTTTCAGGGTCGGGCCAGCCCAGTGTCGAGAACGGCCAGAGGGCCGAGCTGAACCAGGTGTCGAGAACATCGGGGTCCTGGACAAGGCCCAGCTTTTCCAACGAATCGGCAAAGGCTTTCTCGGCGGCGGCGTTCCTGAGACAGATCAGCAGGTCAAACCGGCTTCCTCCAGAGAAGACCTTGGCCTCAGGACGTTGAAGGTTCCCTTCCGGGTCGGCCACCCAGACACAAAGCTCGTCAGAGGAGGCTTTTGGAATCCGTGAGATCGCGTCGGCGAGGGCCGTGCCTTCGAACGTCCTGTGCCAGATGGGGATCCGGTGACCCCACCAGAGCTGCCGGCTGATGCACCAGTCGCGCTTTTCCCTGAGCCAGCTGACATACGTGCCCCGGTAGCGCTCGGGGTCGGGGTGAAACTCGAGGCGCTGGCCCGAGGGACTTCGATAATCAGGCCCGGCGGCGTCGATGGCGGCCTGGGCGAGTCCCGCGGCCCCGAATTCCTTGTCCGTTCCCGCGCCGCAAAGGATGCCGCCCTCTATGTCTCCCATGCGGATGAACCACTGCTTGGAGAGGAACGGCTCGATCGGGGTTTTTGACCGGTCGGAATGGCCGATCTCGATCTCCCTGTCTTCCACTGACTCCAAGAACCCTTTGTCTTGGAGGTCCCCGATGACTTTTTCCCGGGCCTCCAGCCGGTCCAGCCCGGCGTATGGCCCGGCGTTTTGATTGAGAGTGCCGTCGGCGTTGAGGATGTTGATGATCCCGATGCGGGAGCGGTGGCGTTTCCAGACGTCATAGTCGTTGGGATCATGGCCGGGAGTGATCTTGACACAGCCGGAGCCGAGTTCCGGCCTGGCCCACTCGTCGAGGATGAGCGGGATGGGCCTGTCGAGCAGGGGAAGGAGCACGGACCGGCCCTGTCCGGCCATGTCCCGGAGCTTGAGGAGATGGGGGAGGAGATCTTTTTTCCTTCTCCCGACTTCTTCCAGTTCTTTCTCGAGGGCGGGTTTTTCCTTCGCCGGCGCGGCTGAGATTCTCCGTGGAAGCTCTTCGCTCAGCCGGTCAAGTTCGGCGGCGGGATCGGGGTGAACGGCCACGGCCGTGTCGCCGAGCATCGTCTCCGGCCTGGTTGTGGCCACGGTGACGAATTCCGGCTCTCCCGGCCGGGGGTCGATGACCGGGTAGCGGATGTGCCAGAAATGCCCCTGCACGGTCTCGTGGATGATCTCGTCATCGCTTACGGCCGTTTGGAGCTGACAGTCCCAGTTGACGAGACGGTCTCCCCGGTAGATGAGGCCGCTGCGGAAGAGCCGGAAGAAGGCTTCCCTGACGGCCCGGGTGCACACGGCGTCCATGGTGAAGCGTTGGCGGTCCCAGTCGCAAGAGCAGCCCATCTCCTGCTGCTGCCGGATGATCCGCTGCTGGTACTCCTCCTTCCATTCCCAGATCCGCCGGACGAGACCCTCGCGACCGATATCGTGCCGGGTTTTGCCCTCCAGCTCGAACAGGCGTTTCTCGACGACGGCCTGGGTGGCGATTCCCGCGTGGTCCGTGCCCGCCATCCAGAGGGTGTTGTCTCCCTTCATGCGGTGCCAGCGGATGAGAAGATCCTGCATGACATTGTCCATGGCGTGGCCCATATGGAGGGCGCCGGTCACGTTGGGGAGAGGCATCATGATGACGTAGCGCCGGTCGCGGCCGCGTCCGTCGGGGAAAGCGGCGAACGCCCCGGCCTCGAGCCAGCGGAGATAGATGGGCCCCTCGGTCGCGGCCGGGTCGTAGCGTGTGGCAATCTCTTTGGTCATACCGGAATCCTTTTAGCACATATTGGAGCGGCGTTCAATGAGCGACGCTGCGGGAAGCGGGCCGGTCTGCGTCAATCGATCATCAGATTTTCATCTTGGCCGGGCCATCATTATAATATATCCTTCGGGAGTTGGAAGAGATGCCGATGAGCGCAACAAAGCCGCTGGGCTTGAACGGACGCCTATTCGTCATCCTGGTCCGGCCCGAAAGCCTGGAGAATATCGGTCTCGCAGCCAGGGCGATGAAAAACACCGGGTTCCGCAACCTGCGCGTAGTCGGACGGAAGAAACTCGAGATCGCCTGTCCCCGGACGGCCGTGCATGCCGAGGAGATCATCAAGGAGGCCGCGTCCTTCTCGGACCTGGCCTCGGCCACGGACGATCTCAACGTCGTTTTCGCTTCGACCGCCAAGCGGCGCAAGAACTTTTCTGCGCTGCCGCTCGATGCGGCCGTTTCCAAGATGCTTTCGTTTTCAGGGAAGACGAAGATCGGGTTGCTCTTCGGCAACGAGCGGACGGGCCTGACCTCGGCCGAGCTGGCCGCTTCCAACTTCCGTTGGTTCATTCCTCAAGCTTCGCGCCAACCCTCCTACAACCTGGCCGCCGCCGTCCTGATTACCCTCTTCGAGCTATTCCGCCGCCGGGTAACGGGGACAATCCCATTTTCTCGCGGTTCCGTTCCCAGGCTCACAAGGAGCGAGGCAGAAAAAAAAAGACCGGCCCCATTTTTCGTCGACCGGGAGGTCCCGCTTCCGCGGAGTGAGCAGGAAGAATGCATCCGGCTCATCCTCCAGAAGCTGGAGCGACGGAAGTTCATCCATCCCACCAACAAGCGCCATACCACCCAGATGGTCCGGGACCTCCTCGGCCGCCTGGCCTTGACCGACCGCGACCGCAAGCTCCTTCTGGCCATGTTTTCCCATGCCGGATGGGATGAATAGAGTTATTCACAAGTCGGTTTGCTTGAAATACGCCGAGTATTCCTATAGAATTTATAGAATTCCGGGAGTTCCGGGATGACGACTACTGCAAGGAGCGATGCATGAGCGTATTGCCTGAGATCAAGGTGACCTTCCCCGGCGGCCTCCGTGTGGACTCCGAATACAAGGGCTTTGTCGTCAAGACCGACCAGCCAGTGTACCAGGGAGGAGAGGGCACTGCCCCCGCTCCCTTCGACCTCTTCATGGTCTCGATCGCTGCCTGCGCCGGGTTCTATGTCGTGGCCTTTTGTCAGGAACGAGAGATTCCCACAGACAATGCCGGCGTGGTCATGCGCATGGAAAAAGACCCCGTGAGCAAACTGATTGGGAAGATCACGATCGAGGTCCAGCTTCCCGCTGATTTCCCCGAAAAATACAAAAGGGCAGTGGTCAAGGCGGTGGATACGTGCACGGTCAAATTGAATATACTCAAGGCCCCCGCCTTCGAGATCATAACGAAGTTCTCCGACTGAGTCTCAGTCGGTTTTCATCTGCGGCAGCCAGAGGTAGTAGAAACCGCTGCGCAGGCTCGGCAGCATATCGGTGAGGCCCTTCTGTTCGAACAGCGAGGGATTTTCCAGCTGAGCGGCGTAGAGGTTGGTCTGTCGCTTGGGATAATAAGTGTAGGCGACGACCCGGGCGGCCGGGATCTTCGCCAGGGTCAGCACCCTGGCCAGCGCATCGTCAAAATAGCCGACCTCGTCGATAAGGTTGAGTTTGAACGCCTGGACCGCCGTGTAGACCCGCCCGTCCGCCAGGTTCCGGATCTCATCCAAGGAGAGCTCATCTTTCCTCTTTTCGTGGACGACCTCGAGGAACCGCTCGTAAAGCTCGTCTATGATCTCCTGGAAGATGCGCTGCTCCTTCTCGCTCAGGTTGCGAAAGGGACTTCCCGCGTCCTTGAGGTCCCCCGATTTAACCACCTGCATCTTGACCCCGACCTTGGAGAGGAGCCCTTCCATGTCGGGAAAGAGAGAGATGACGCCGATCGAGCCGGTTATGGTCGAGGGGTGGGCGACAATGGCGTCGCAGGCTGAAGCGACATAATATCCGCCCGAGGCCGCCACCCCCATCATCAGCGCCACCACGGGGAGGCCCGTTCTTTCCTTGAATCTGAGGACCTCTCGATAGAGGATGTCGCTCGAAGTGGCATCGCCGCCCGGAGTGTCGAGCCTCAGGATAACGCCCCGAACGGAACTGTCCTCGGGCGCTCTTTGAAGCCTCGCGTAGACTCGCGACAGAACATCCCCTTCCCGATTGAAAATTCCTTCTTGACTCAGCGGACCGATCATCCCCTCGATGTCGACGACCAGAATCTTTTCTTTGGCCGGGCTCTTGAGAAGGATGACTTCCCGCATCCTGTCCTCGCCCAGGAAATCCAGCCGGACCGTGCATCCCGCCGCCAGAAGGGCCAAAGCCATGATTGTCGGCCATCTTTTCATCATGTCTCCTCCAGTCAGCCGATTCCACTATACCATATCTCCCCTTCCTCTTTCCCCCGGCTGGTTTGACTTCGGTGACAGCTGATGATATAAGGGTTTCGAAAGACGAGGAGGGGCGCGGCGTGTTCACCAAGCTCCGGGCTCTGGCGCTCAAATATTTCGAGACCACTCTGGTCCTGATTATCCTGGCCGGCATCATTGCCGTCGCCTTCCTGGTCCACTATAAGTTCGCGTTTCTCAATTTCTTTTTTCTGCCGGTCATCCTGGCCGGATATTACCTAGGGAAAAAACAAGCCGTGCTGACGGCCAGCCTCTGCATCCTGTTGGTCGCTCTTTATCATGTTTTTTCCAGGGTCCTTTTCCGGTTGCTTTCCCCGATTTCTCTCGATGAGGTCCTGAGCATCGTCACTTGGGCCGGCTTTCTTATCCTGACCGCCGCCATCATCGGAGTGATCACCGAACAGCGGGAGGCCAGGATGAAAAACCTCCAGAGGGCCTACACGGGGGTTCTCGAAATCCTCCTCAAGTACCTCGAGGTCGCCGACGAGCGGAAGCCGCACTCGGTCCGCGTCGCCCAACTGGCCGGGAAGATGGGCGAAGCGGCCGGGCTGAGCACATTCCAGGTCGAAAATATCAAGTCGGCAGCCCTGCTCATCGAGGCCGGAGATCTGCGCTCGAGCCTTCATCTCTACGAACAGGTCGCGGCCTTCATGGAGAGCGAGACGGGGCTGGCGGAAAAAAGGACCGATGACAGGGAGCGCGTGCTTCTGAGGACGACGGCTTCGCTGCTCAAGGAAGTGGAGCCCATCCTGGCGAACTACTTTTATCATTACGTTGAGGAAGCGGCCATCATCGACAAAGACCTGTCGACGGTCCCCCTGGGGAGCGGCATCATCGCCCTGGCCGACCTCTACGACCGGTTCAACACGAATATGTTGGTCCCGCCCTGGAAAGACAGGATCCATTCTTTTCAGGATATCCGTTCTTTCTCCGGCCGGTCCTTTCAGGCCGCGGTCGTCCAGGCGCTCTTCAAGGTGATTTCTCCTCCGGCGTAAGCACGCTTTCCGCGATCCGCCCGGAATGATTGGCGTATCCTCACTTTTTAAGAAATGACCGGCTGTTTTCTCAGGAATCCGGTTTTGCAGTCGCGTCATTCCCCTGCTGAATGGAAAGGGGAATTCAACGCTTCCGAGGCGTCCGCGGGGGGGCGATGATACGGATAGCCCGGGGCTGGGCCTTGACCTCCACCCGGTCCCGCGTTCCCAGGAATTCTCCATGATACTGGACCGGAAGGCCCTGACCACGAAGGACAAGCTTCCTGGCTTTGAAGTGCTTGAGGCGGCGTTGATAGAGACCGAAATAGGTCAAGGGCAGGAGCAAGGCGTATTTCCAGCCCGGCATCTCATAGAAGGTGATGTCGAGATAGTCGTCGTCCAGGCTGGCCTTGGGGGCGATCCGCCAGGAATAGCCGAAATAGTTCGATTTGGCCACGACACAGTCCAGAATCTTGAGCTTCAAGGTTTTCCCATCGAAAGGAACACCTTGTTCATCGATGCCGTCCTCGAGCTCGACCTCCACTTCCCAGAGGGGCCGTGATAGCAGACCCAGCCCGGCGAGGAGATGTCCCCAAAACCCCTGGACCCGGGTTCGCAGCGACTTATCGCTGGCTCCGGCCGTGGCCCCGATGCTCGAAAACCCACAGAGGTAGCCCTCGATCTCCATGAGGTTGACTTCTCTGGGTTCTCCTTCATGGAGGACGCGGACGGCCCGCCGGACGTCCTTGGGGATGGCCAGCGATTTGCGGAAGGCGTTCCCGCTCCCCAGCGGAACGATCCCGAGCAGGACGTCCTTCTCCCGCCCTGCCGCCCGGATCCCCTGGAGGACGTCCGCGATGGTTCCGTCGCCTCCCAGGGCGATGATCGTGGAGAAGGCGGGGCTGATCTTGCGGACAAGCGCGATCATGTTGTCTTTATCGACCAGGACGTCGAACTTCTGGCCGGGGAGCTCCCGATCGAGGAGCTTTTTCAGCCTTTTCCGGCGCAGCCATTTTTTTTGAGCGGCCTCCGGGTTGATGATACAGGCGGCGTTCCGCAGATGCTCTCTCGTCTCGGTCATAGGCGGATCGTTCTCATTGTTTCAAGATGTCACTAGCGGCTGATTTTTCTGATTTCTGTGCCGATGGTGGCGACCGGCCGGATTTTTTCAGGAAGCGGCGGGTCGAACCGGCCGTTCCCGTCGACGTCGACATAGACGGGATTGGTCAAGGCGTAAGGAGGAGTGCCGTCCTCGAGCGACCCGGTACGCGAGAAACGCTGGATGACAGGGAAAAGCGTCTTCGCGCCTATGGCTTCGACGCAGATCGCGGTGTCCTCCGTCAGGGAGACACAGATTTCCTGCTCGAACTTTTCGATCGCCCCGTCCAGCGGGCTCACAGGAAAGACGATGCGTCTTTCACCGTTGAGGATGAGCCTCACTTCGTCCAGGTCCACCCAGGGGGCGCCCCAGACGCGGAGAGAAACATCCACCTTTCCGTTCTGTGCCGCCATGAAACTGCCGGGCGCCTGATGTCCATTGACCTCGAAGGCAATAAGAGGACCGTTGGTGACGAAGGAACGGCCCTTTTTCAGCGCGGCGATGAAAGCCTCTTGGTCGAAAGGAGTTCGCTTTTCGTCCGGCAAGCAGACGTAGGTCCGTGAGTAGCCGGGTTCCCCGCGGTCGATCCCGTGGGAATCCGAGGAACCGACGATCGGAACAACGTATCCCCGGTTGAGCAGGTGGAACCAATCCTCGATAGCGGCCCGGTTGGAATAGTAATAGTGGGGACCGTTAAGGACCTCCAAAAGGTCGACGTTCAGGTCCAGCCCGGGCAGGGCGGTTGCCGCCGATTCCAGGTCGAGAGAGAGGTTATTGAAATAACCCAAGTCCCCGGCGCGGGGATGGTTCACCTGGATGACCGTTCCGGGATTCTTTTCCCGGCTGGCGGCGAAGAGCGGAGAGGCCGAATCGGCAATCGCATTGATGACTCCATTTCCCAGTTCGCCCGGACGGATCTCCATTGGATAAGTATTGAAATGGAGAACGTCCGGGGTTGTGACCTCGCAACCTGGGATGACGGTCAGCTCGCCGGTCAGCCCCAATCTGTCCAAGTCGGGCGCATAATCAGTGATGATGTTGTGATCGGTGGCGGCCATGATTTCGATGCCCTCGGCCACGACTGAGCGGATTCTCTCGGCCACCGAGGGCCTCCCGTCGGAACGAGTGGTGTGAAGATGGGGATCAAAAGAAACAAGGCCCGGAGTTTCGACGACCCGGTCGATGATGAAGATCAGGTCACGGTTCTCTTCTTTGACCACCTCGATTACCTTGTGATCGATCGAGTACTCGGGGCCGCGGGAGGCGCCGGCGAGGTAGGTCCCGACGGGAAGGCGGACGGTGAGACCGTCCTGGCCGGGAAAACAGGAGTTCTTGAATCCTTCCCAGCCGCGGCCGGTCTCAACCGGGTTTTCCGGTTTGAAGTACGGGCTTTCCGTAGGAGCGATCCCCAGAAAGCTGATTTTTCCAGGGACGGAGTTGCCCCGGCTGTCGGTGATCCGGACTTTCACTTCGCCCAGGAGGGGACTCGTCAGGGAGAAGACATTTTCCTTGTCCGGGGCGACCTCGACCAGCTCTTCGACCACGGCGGGGAACATGTTGGCCTGCAGCCTATAGACGCCCGGCGGCACGAGGATCTCATGGTGGACCGGATTTTCCAGGATGCCGCGGAAGACGACCGTTTCGGTCACGGCCTCGCGAACGATGAGCTCCATCCAGTCGCCCTCATAATCCCGGAAGACGACAGAGGCACTGACAACCGGCTCCTCCCTGATCTGGTAGATTGTCCGGAGAAGCCCAACGTCGGAGCTGTCGATGAGAAGGATGGATCGGAGTTCGAACGTCTCTCCGGGAGAGAGCCGGCCGGGACGGCGGGCGTTCCCGGTCGGCACAGGATTCAGGTCGATCAGGCCGAGGGAACCCCCTTTCTTCTGATAAGCGCGGAAATTCAGACGGGGGAATCTTTTTTCATGGTAGGGATTGAAATAATAGCGGTTGTAGGCGTCCAAGAAGAGGCTGTAGCTCAAATCTTCGAACGAGACTTGGCCCACGTTTCTGATCGTCGAGGTGATGTCGATCTGCCCTTTTCCGGGGTGGAGGAGATAGACCGTCCGGATATCCGCCGTTCGGCCATCCTTATCTTTGAAGGTGCCGGTGGCCACGAAACTGACATCTTGCTCCTGTTGAGCGGTCTTGTTCCGTTCGAACCGGGCGTAGGTCACGTAGTGCGTTTTGTCCTTGAACCGGAGGACGGGAGCCCCGAAGGTCAGGTCGCCGCAGACATCCTGACCGAGCGGTCCGAGGCCGAGGATGCTTCCCATGGCTTGGCCGTAAGGATAGTTGCCGCCCGTCACCACCAGCGTCCGAGGTGAAGTCCCGAAAAGCACAAGCAGGCGGCCGTCGTCAAGAAGCAGATCCCCCTTCCGAGCCAGGGTGCTGAATCCCGGAGGCAGATCGTCTGGGCTCTGAACGGTCTTGACCGTGAATTCCGCGCCGTGCAAGACGGGTGCAGTCATCATCAAGATGACGAGCGCCGCCCCAAGAAGATTTTTGATCATCCGCATGATGGACTCCCTTGGAGGAGATGTGCCGGGCTCGAATCATCGGCCGGAACGAGGACGGTATTATATCACAGCCGGCCGCCTTCGGCTCAATCTCACACATCAGAACGCATCCATATTTCACTATGATCTTACGGAATTCTGGAATGGATAAGCGACCTCGAAGTTTTGGCTTCGGTGGAGTTTGCACTCCGGCGGGGGATTCGCTAGAATCGTATCTTATCGCAGTTTGTCGACGAGGCGTGTCCGCAATGAAAAATCCGGAGAAGGTTGTCAGCTTGAAAGGAAAGAATTTCCTGCTCCGGGTGGAGACTTCTGCCGAAGCCGCCGATTACGAGAAATACGAGGCTATGCGCAACGAGATCTGGGGATTCCCGGAGGACTATTTACCTGGTCCCCGCAATTTGATGTGCGAGAATTTCCTCCACGATGGCAGCGCGCTCTTCATCGCGGCCTACGCGGAGGCCCGAGGAGGAGGGCTGAGCGCCGACCCGGCCCGATTCGTTGGTTTCTCCTACGGATTTGTCGGCCTCAAGGACAAGGAGCGCGGGTTTCGGGATCCGGCCAACCTGCAGTTCTATTCTCAGTACACGGGGGTTAAGCGGAACGTCCGCGATTTTGGTTTGGGCGTCGCCCTCAAGGAATACCAGAGGGAGCAGGTCCTCGGCCTGCTCGGCATCGCCACCATCACCTGCACCTACGACCCGCTGACCGGGGTGAACGCCTGGCGAAATGTCCATCATTTCGGGATGGACGTCCTGGAGTACAGGATTTCAACGTACGGCGAATACGGCGGTTTGCTCAACCGCCTGGACGTCCCGAGCGACCGGTTCTTCATGTCCTGGGAGCTGCGCCGGAAGCCGCGGGAGGGGCCGGCCGATCGAGCGCTCGAAATCGCGCCCGAGCGTCTGATCATTGATGCGGAAGAAGCGGAGGCAATAGCCCGCAGCGGCCGCCGGATGCTCGAGCGTGTCCGGCCGGCAAACCTCGACATCGAGGCCGACACACTCCTCGTCCGAATTCCTCGTGATTTCTATATCCTGCTTCAGGAGACCGATGTCGAGACGCCGGAGGTAAGGGCGCTCCCCATCGAATGGAGATTGGAGACGAGGCGGGCGTTTCAGACGTACTTTGAACGAGGCTACCGCGTTGTTGATTTCTTCATCACCCCGGAGAATCCCAAACGCAATTTTTACATCCTTCAGAAAGGGTAGAATTCAGGATCAAAGAGAGAAAGGAGACCGGAATGAGCAAAATCAGTCAGGATGTCAAGACACTGATCCAGGATGCCATCAGGCTGGAGATCAACGGGCAGGCCTTTTTTAACGAAGCGGCCGCCCTCACGCACAACGAGCTCGGGAGAAAGATGTTCGTCCGGCTGTCCCAGGAGGAGGTCAAACACCTGGAGACCTTCAGCCGCCTGTTCAGCCAGGTCATCGAATCGGACGAATGGAAGAAACAGGTCCGCAGTGAGGAGCTCAAGGGGCCTTCTCCCGTGATCCGGGAACTCGCCGAGCGGATGAAGCGGGCGGAAGGGAAGAGCGAAGTCGAGGCCCTGCGCATCGGGATGGAGCTCGAGCAGAAGGCCATCGACTTTTTCACCCAATCCGCCTCCAGGATGGACGATCCCAACGCCAAGGAAATCTTTGAGAAGATCGCCGACGAGGAACGGTTCCACTATGACCTTCTCCAGGCCCAATATGATTCCGTGACCGGGTCGGGCTTCTGGCTGGACAGCGCCGAGTTCACCATGGACGGCAAATACTAAGGGGGCGTTCCCTTTTTCCAGTATTTCAGCTATCCCGCCTGGTTGTGCCTGGGAGCGATCGCCTTTTCCGTTGTCGTCAGCCTGGCGGCGGGGATCTACCCGGCCATGCGGGCCGCCCGGGTCGATCCAGTCCGTGCCCTCCGCCACGACTGAATGAAAAAGCGTATTATCCGGCCGGTGCTTTCACGGGAGCAAATCTCAGACTATTCCTTCTTTTTGAAGAGCGAGTCGATGTCACGCTTCCCGCGCTCGAGATAAGAGACGCCCTTCTCCATCCACTCCGGCTTGGGAGCTTCCTTGAGGTAATGGTCGAAAAACTCGTCCATGTGGACCGTCCAGTGCTTCTGGTTTTCCCGTTCCCGGAGGCCGTGTTTCTCGCCGTTGTAATTAAAAAGGTAGGCTTCTTTGTCGAGCCGCCGCAGGGCGGTGAAAAATTCGATGGCCTGGTACCAGGGAACAGCGTCGTCTTCATCATTGTGAATAGTGAGATAGGGTGTCGTGACCTTTTCCACCCAGAAAAGCGGCGAATTCTCGATGAACTGAAGAGTGCGGATCCAGGGCGGGCCGCCGATCCGGCTCTGTGTCTTCTCGTACTGGAAGGCCCGCGACATGCCAGAGCCCCAGCGGATGCCGCCGTAGGCGCTGACCATGTTGACGACCGAGGCGCCGGCCTGGACGGCGGCGAACATGTCGGTTCGGGTGATGAGATAGGATATCTGGTAGCCGCCCCAGCTATGCCCCTGGATCCCGAGCCGCTCCGGGTCGATATAACCTTGGCCGAGGACATGGTTGACCGCCGGAATGACGCATTTGTAGCAGCTCTCGCCCGGATATCCCGTCTCGTAGATGATGTCGGGCATCAGGATGACATAGCCGTTGGATGCATAGCGGGTGAAGTTGATGCCGGTGCCCGGGGAGGGGGGGATATGCCGGTGCAGGGCATTCGAGAGCTTTTCGTAAATATAGACCATCAGGGGATACTTTTTCGACGGATCGAAATCCTCAGGCTTGATCAGGACGGCGGGAAGGATTTTTCCGTCTGCATTCGTGTATTCGATGAGTTCGGCCGTTCCCCAGTTGAACTCGCGCTGCTGGGGATTGGCAGCGGTGATTTTTTCCGGCTCTTTGAAATCGGGCCCGCTCAGCCAGAGGTCCGGGAATTCGTTGAAACGCTGCTCGGTAAAAACGTAAACGTCGACCTTCTTGGCCTTCTGAAGGCCGCCGAGCGATTTATCCAACATGATCAGTGCGATTGGACTTTCGACGGCGGCTAGATTGACCCGATAGAAGCCCGAGGCCTTGGTTTTGTCATCCCTGGCTGAGACGAGACGCGGCTCTTTGGCGGGGATCGCCTTCTCTTCCGGGTCGAGCCTGAGGTCGCGGAAAATGATCCGGTCCCGGCGTCCGATTCCCTCGGTGACCATCCGGGCCGACGAACCGTCCGGTTTGATCTCCCAGATGTCATAGCGGTCGTAGATCAGAACAGACCGTTCGCCCTCGACCCAGCCGGCGCTTCCGTAGGGATAAGGTTCGCCGGGCGTATCCCATTCCTCGTTTTCGAACCGGACACCGAGCCCGGCGGTCAGGTTGAAGCGCTTCCCGTCGGCAACCCGGTAGGAATGCCACTGCTTATCCGCGTCATCGAAGTAGAGGAGATACTTCGCGCCGGGAGAGATGTCGACGCGGAAGGGGGATTTATCGAGAATCTTCTTTGACGAACCGTCGAGAAGATTGACCAGGTAGGTGTCGGTATACCTTCTATCCCAGGAGATCAGCCGGCGATAAGGGAGGTCGGTCGAACCCAGGGCCAGCTTGGCGTCGTCGGAGAGAGCGATTTCCGGAAGATCGGGCACGGCCAGCTGGACAAATTTCGGCGCGGCGGTTTTTCCGCCTGCTTTCAGGTGGATGACAGCCCGGCAGCTTCTCTTTTTCTCGTCGTCGGCCCGGACCTTCTGCATCGGCTGGAGCTCGGGATCTTTCCAGTGCCAGATATCGACCTTGATCGGGTCGGGCGCATCTTCGGGATCCGCCTGAGGAGCGGGAGCCGTACCGAAGAAAAGCCGTTCTCCGTCCTTGGAAAACTCGATTTGGCCATGCTCGCTCACCGCCCATCCAGGAGCCAGGCCTTTCGCCTTGGCCGGGACAAGTTCGCTGGCAGCCTGGTCGGATCCGGTCCAATGATAGAGTTTGAAGGCGGGCGCCTCCTCCTTGTAGCTGTCTCGATCGGAGACGAAGGCGAGCTGTTTCCCGCTCTCGTCAAAAGTGAAGCCCTTATAATGACCGAGACCTTGGAGCAGGCTGATGAGCTGCCCATCGGCCATCCGGCGGACGAAGGCGCTGTCATTTTCCGGAGTCTTGGAAGAGACGGCCCAGGACAGCTGCGTCCCGTCCCTATTCCAGGTGTACTCGACGACCTCGGGAATCGTGACTTCTTGTGCGGTGACCAGCTCGCGGATGACGAGGTCGGTTCCCGGCTCCTTCTTCCTTTCTTTCTTTTTCTTCCCTTCCGGCGTTTCTCCTTTCTTTTCTTCAGAGGCCTTTTTCTCCTCGGATTTCTTCTCTTCCTCCGCCTCCTTCTCTTCTTCCGCTTTTTCCTCTGGGGTCTTGGGAGGGGCTTCCATAATATAAGCGATATGGGAGCTTCCCTCCTCGGGGACCTTGAAGCTCTTGACCCGTTCGACGGTCTTCACTTCTCCCGTGGCCAGGTCCATGATGCCGAGCCCGCTTTTGGGTTGCTCTTCCGGTTTCTTTTTCTCTTTTTTGGCCTTGTCCACTTCGGCCTTGAGAGCCGCGACGGCGAAGACGACGTATTTTCCGTCGGCCGTGATCACCGGGCTGTTGCCTCGCGGCGTCCGGAACTCGGCGCCGGTGTTGAGGTTGCGAACGACGAGCTCACCGTCGCCGTCCTGGGGCACGAGCGAATAGGCGAGCCACTCTCCGTCAGGAGAAATTTGGGTCCCCCGGATCGACCGCCAGGAATCGTAGATATCATAGGTCACCGGTTTTTTTGGCACCGGCGCGGATTGAGACGAGGCCGGGGGCGAAATCGTGAGCAGAAAAATGAAGACGGCCGCGCTGGCCGCCAGCGACCTCCAGGTGAATGGGCCGGACTTTCTCATCGGACCTCCTGAGGCGGGGAGTGAATTGAAAAAAGATGGAACCACGAGAGCCAGAATCTAGCAAACGCGGGGATTCATGTCAAACCTGTGTGAGCGCCTCTTTCAACCGACAACTTGGGAATGTCAGCGCTCCCGCTCAGGTTCTTAACGCCGTTCCCGAAACGTTTTTCCTTTCCTAAGTTGTCTGTCACACAGATTGAGACGCTTCCCAAACCTGTCCGATGGAGGGAGGAGCGTACCCCGCTTGTCAATCGAGTTTTAGGGGCGGAGATGCGGGAAACAGAGTATATTCCGCCTCCTTGAGCATTTTCTTGAACGGTTCGACATCCTTTTCATAAAAAACGTTGAACCGGCCGATGAACTCTTCGACTTTCGTTTTCGCTTTGTCATAGCGGACTCGAGCGGCCTGCGTTATCGGCTCGTATCCGGCGCCCGCAATGCCCCTGACCGCGCCCATCACCCGGCTCTGCAGGCCGGCCGAGCGGTCGGCGATTCCCTGCTTGGGGGGAGTCGGGCTCAGGGTTTCCGTCAGCTCCTTGAGTTTCTTCTCGAGCTCGTCCGCCGCTTTTCGGATGTCACCTGCTTTGGGGTCCCGGCTCATCCGCAGGCTGTCCTTCACCGTTTGGAGCGAACGCCGGGTTTGCCGGAGCCGCCGGTCCGCCTGGGTGACGACACGGCTCAGCGCCTGAGCCTGCCTTGCTTTTTCATGGTTGGCCTTGAGAGCCTCGATATCGACCTCTAGGCGAGGGTCTGTCTTGACCTCGAATTTTTGGCTGATCTCTTGGCCTTCGTATTTGACCTTGGCCGTGTATTGTCCGGGCAAAGCCGTCATGCCCATGCCGCGGCCGAAAAACATCGCCGCCGCTCTTTCTTCTGCCCGTGGCTCTTCTTCCTCTCCCGTCCGCGGCTCGGTCTCCCGGAGATTCCAGAAGACGCGGTTGAGGCCTTTTTCATCAGGGCCGTTCAGCTCGCTGACGAACCGGCCCTGGGCATCGAGGATGGTAATGGATACCCGTCCGCGACCCGGTCTCATCATCTGCATCATACGGGCAGGCATCTGTCCCCCCATACGGGCCCTCATGGCGGCCATCTCCGGCGTCTCTGCCTGTGTCTCGGTCTCTTCCTCGGGCTTCTTTTCGCCGGGGATCAGGCAGTAACTAATGCAGGCGCCGGTCTGCTTGTTGTCGCCGGAAAACGCCGTGTCTCCCGGGCTCAGGTAATAACTCATCCGGCCCTGCTCGAAGGCGATGGCATCTGGGATAGAAAACACATGGAGTTTCTTCTTGGTCATTTCATCCGAGATCTCGCGAAGCGGCGTGATGTCGTCGATGACGTAGAGCGAGCGTCCGTGGGTGGCGATGATGAGGTCGTTCTCGCGGGGATGAACGGCCAGGTCGTAGACCGGGCAGGTGGGGAGCCCGTGAGTCCACTTCATCCAGCCGGCTCCGCTGTTGAAGCTCACGAAGAGCCCGAATTCGGTCCCGACAAAAAGCAGGTTTCTGTTGACCGGGTCCTCCTTGACCACGAAACAATACCCGTCGATTTCGGGTTTCGCCAGGCTTTTCCAGGTCTTGCCGTAGTCGTGCGTAACGAATACGTAAGGGGCGAAGTTCGACCGCATGTGGTCCTCGAAGACGACGTAGGCCGTCGCCTCGTCGAAATGCGACGGCTCGATGTGCGGGACGGCCACCCCCGCCGGGACGAGGGACTTATTGCCCGACGTCAGCGCTGCGGAGACGAGCTCCCACGTTTTTCCGGCGTCCCGCGTGAGCTGGACGTTTCCGTCGTCCGTTCCCACCCAGATCATTCCCTCCTTGACCGCGCTGGGGGCGATGCTGAGGATCGTGCAATAATTCTCGGCGTTGGTGACGTCCAGGGTCAGCCCGCCGCTCTCGGCCTGCTTCTGTTTCTCCGGGTCGTTGGTCGTCAGGTCGGGGCTGATGATCTTCCAGGTGAGGCCCTTGTCGCGGCTGCGGTGGACGAACTGGCTGCCCAGGTAGATCGTCGCCGGCTTGAACGGGTCCACGGCGAAACCGGCGTTCCAGTCGAAGCGGTGCTTGACGTCGGATTCGGTCGGCACGATCGCCCGGCTCGTGCCCTTCGAGACATCGAAATAATACAGGTTCCCGCCCTGGGACATGCCGTAGCCGCAGTTCGGCTTCTCGGGGTCCACGGCCGCGTCGAAGCCGTCGCCCCCGCCCACGCTGATCCAGTCATAGTTTCCCAGGGAGCGGCCGCGCAAGGTGTAGGCGGGGCCCCGCCAGGTCCCGTTGTCCTGGAGCCCGCCGTAGATGTTATAAGGAAATTCCAGGTCGCAATTGACATGGTAGAACTGGCCGACCGGCAGGTTCGTGACGAAGCGCCAGTTTTGGCCGCGGTTGAAACTGATGACGACGCCGCCGTCGTTCCCGACAACCAGGCGCTCGCCGTCCGGGCCGATCCACATGGCGTGAAAGTCGGAATGGGCCTGGCCGAAGCTGGTCAGGGGCCGGAAGGTCTTCCCGCCGTCCTCGCTCACCGACATTTGGGAGGCGAGCATATAGAGCGTGTTCTCGTTCCGCGGGTTCACGAAGATGCGGCTGTAATAGAAGGGGCGGTTGTGGACGTTGTCGGTGCTGTTCACGACCTGCCAGTTCCACCCGCCGTCGGCCGAGCGCAGGACGACGCTCTTCTTGGCTTCGACCAGGGCGTAAACGATCTCGGGACGGTTGGGCGCGAAAGCCAGGCCGCAGCGGCCGAGTTCGCCCGACGGTAGGCCGTTTTTCTCGGTCAGCCGCTCCCATTTTTCGCCGCCGTCCGAGGTGATGTAGATTCCGCTTCCGGGCCCGCCGGAGGCGAAGAACCACGGCCAGCGGCGGTGCTCCCACATCGCGACCATGATTTTGTTGGGATTCGAGGGGTCCATGGCCATGTCGGCGGCGCCGGTTTTCTCGTTGACATAAAGAATCTTCTTCCAGGTTTTGCCGCCGTCGACGGTTTTGAATACGCCGCGTTCGACGCTGTCACCCCAGGTCCCGCCGAGGGCGGCGACGAAGACCATATCCGGATTGTCGGGGTGGATCAGGACTTTGGCGATTTTTTCCGTCTTCTCCAGGCCCATCAGTTTCCAGGTCTTCCCGGCGTCGAGGCTGAGGTAGATGCCCCGGCCGACGCTCACCGAGTTGCGGGGCTTCGACTCGCCGGTCCCGACCCAGACGATGTTCGGATTCTTCTGCCAGACGGCGATGGAGCCGATCGAAGCGACCGGCTGATCGTCGAATACAGGGGTCCAGGTCGTCCCGGCGTCGATCGACTTCCAGACACCGCCGGCCGCCGCACCGACGTAGAGGATGTCGGGGTCGGCGCAGACGCCTTCGACGGCCGCGATCCGGCCGCTCATGTTGGCCGGGCCGATCGACCGCGCTTTCAAGCCGGCGAAGACTTCCGGCTTGACTTGGGCGGACACGGGAGATACGGCCAGGACAATGAGAACAATAATGAAAAATGAACATGATTTGTGTTGTTTTGAGTTTTTCACACGGCCTCCTTTAGACGGGATATTATGGCAGACAGACTCCATCCATTTCGTGTTTTTAGACGCAGTCAATTTTATATTT
The DNA here is from genome assembly GCA_049682755.1 of Candidatus Aminicenantales bacterium. GTDB lineage: Bacteria > Acidobacteriota > Aminicenantia > Aminicenantales > UBA8522 > UBA8522. The sequence continues at coordinate 45,400 of JBAUIH010000449.1, forward strand.
CTTCCGATAATTCTTGTCAAAGCGGGAACGTCCCTTTTTTTTCGATTTTCGGGAAGGCTACGCATAGGTCGGTCCGAACTGCACCGCTAAGCATACCAGGTGCGGATTCAAGTTGTAAACAGAACTGCGGCGGTCTTAATTGGCTCTCTCCCGTCAAAGGAGAGAGAATTGTATCAAGGATAGACCAATTTCCACCTCTATTTATTTACCCTCCCACATTTTGATTCATTCTTGTGCCGGCCGCTCGTTCGGCGAGAAAGATAGACGGACTGTGATACAATAAGGGCCCTCTAATGAGCGTGCCGCGCGAGAGACTTTGTCCCCTCCGGCAAATGAAAGGAATGCCATGGCGCGAAAAAATCTCACCGAATCGGTTATTCTTTGCTTTTTTGCATTCATCCTCACCCTGGCCGGCTGCGGGCCGGAGATCGTCGAGGAGGATCTGGCGGTCAAGGCCCGCCGCATCCACGACCGTGTCCTGACGGTCGACACGCACTGCGACACGCCGATGCGGCTTCTCCGAGGCGGGGACTGGGATATCGGCGTCCGGCACGCTTCCGGCGACCGGGCTGGCGGAAAAGTTGACCTTCCCCGGATGGTCGAGGGCGGGCTGGACGCGGAGTTCTTTGCTGTATTCATCGGTCAGGGGGAGCGAACCGAGGCTGGCTACATCCGGGCGAGGGACTGGGCGCTAAAAACGCTCGATGGCATCCACGCGATGTGCGAAAAATATTCGACCCTCATCGGCCTGGCCCGGACGCCCGACGACGCCTACCGGCTCGAAAAAGAGGGAAGGCGAGCGGCCTTCATCGGGATGGAGAACGGCTATCCGGTGGGCAAGAACCTGGAGAACCTGGAAGAATTTTATAATAGGGGGGTACGCTACCTCACGCTCTGCCATTCCCGCGACAACGACATCTGCGATTCCTCCACGGACCGGCAGGACCCCCAGGACCGCGGTCTCAGCGACTTCGGCCGGGAAGTCGTCGGCGCCTGCAACCGGCTGGGCATGATGGTCGACGTCTCGCACATCTCGGACAAGTCCTTTTATGACGTGCTCGCGGCATCCGAGGCTCCCGTCATCGCCTCCCATTCTTCCTGCCGGGCTCTCTGCGACAGCCCGAGGAACCTTTCGGACGAGATGATCCGCGACCTGGCCCGCAACGGAGGGGTTATCCAGATCTGCTTCGTCTCCTCCTATCTCCGCACTCCCCAGCCGAACCCGGACCGCGACCGGGCGCTCAAAGAGCTCCAGGAGAAGTACGGCTCGATGAGGGCGATCGAGGACGAAGCCGTCCGCAAAAAAGCCCGGGAGGAATTTGAGGCCGTCAACGCGAAGTTCCCGGCCGAGAGGGCCACGGTCGCGGACGTCGTCGACCACATCGAGCACGTGATCGAAGTCGCCGGCATCGACCATGTCGGGATCGGCACCGACTTCGACGGGGGCGGGGGTGTCGACGGTTGCGACGATGTCAGCGAGATGTTGCGGGTAACCGAAGAGCTCGTCCGCCGCGGACGCACGGAAGAGGAGATCGCCAAGATCTGGGGCGGCAACGCGATGCGCGTTTTCCGGAGGGTTATCGCCGTCTCCGCCGAGCTGGCTGGGTTCGATTCAAATAAAGGATCATGACCATTTCCTATTACCAAGGAAAGCTGGCGGCAGAGCGTTTGAAGCGCTGTTATGATATTGCTCCTCCCCGGGTTCAGCAGTACCTTAGGGCTGAGATCGATTTTGTCCGGGATCAGGTTCATCCCGGGGATGTAGTCCTGGACATGGGAGCCGGATACGGCCGGGCTATTCCTCCTCTGGCTCGGAAGGCCCGGCTGGTCTTGGGCATCGATATCTCCCTTTCCAGCTTGGTTGTTGGAACGTCGTTCCTCCGTGGCCAGGTGAATTGTTTCTTGCTTGGAATGGACGCCGGCCGGACCGGTTTTTTCGATGAATCATTTGACGCTGTCGTTTGCATCCAGAACGGAATTTCCGCGTTCCGGATGAACCCTGCGCTGTTGATTTCGGAGGGCCTTCGAGTGCTTAAGAAAGATGGCGTCTTTCTAATTTCCACGTATTCGGACAAGTTTTGGGAGAGTCGTCTGAATTGGTTCGAGTTGCAGTCCAAGGAAGGCCTGATCGGTGAGATCGACTGGGAAAAGACGGCCAATGGGACTATCGCCTGCAAAGACGGCTTCCGGGCGACCACCTTGACGGCTTCAGGTTTTCTGGCCCTAACCTCGAAACTCGATGTGAAGGCAGATATCGTCGAAGTCGACGATTCCAGTCTCTTTTGCATTATAAAAAAAAAGCTAAAGGTCCGGCTTTGATCAGTGGAAAAGAAACTTAATCGAAGGATGAACCGTAGATATTATCGGAGAGCGCCGATGCCCGTGCCAACGAAACTAATGGCTGTCATCGGCAGGCACGTCCTTTGGAAACACCCATGAAAATGCCTTCATGGACGGCTGCCGGAACCGCCCTCCTTATCCCCATCGTCATTATCGGGCAGTCTTCCGTCCGCTCTCTCCAGACATTGGTCGAGGCCGAGCGGGCGTTTTCCCGCCTGTCTGAAGAGAAGGGAACCAGGGAGGCTTTCCTGACCTACCTGGCGGACGACTCCGTCGTCTTCCTGCCGCGGCCAGTCCCCGGGAGGAAGACCTATGAAGAGGCGCCCGCCGAATCTCCGACTCTCCTAACCTGGGAGCCCGCTTACGCGGAGGTCTCTCCGGCCGGAGACCTCGGTTATACGACGGGGCCCTATCAGGTCAAGAACAGGAACGATGCCTCTGCCGCTCCCCGTTTCGGCCACTACGTTTCCCTCTGGCAGAAACAACCCACCGGCCTCTGGAAGGTCGTCCTGGACATCGGCATACGTCATCCTCAGCCCGGCTTCAAGCCGCTGGAGGTCATGACCAGGAAGGACGCCCGCCGGCCGAGGAGGCTGGTCCGCGTGGACAAGCTCAGGGAGTTGAATGCCCTCCTCAAGATCGAGGCCGATTTCGCCGCGCGAGCGGCGGCTGAGGGGGTTCTGGCGGCCTATATTGCTTACGATGATGAAGATATCCGTATCTACCGCGACGGCACGCTCCCTAGTGCCGGAATGGATGCTCTCCGGGAGGAGTTCTCGGGGATTACAGGCAGCCGGGCCTGGGCGCCCGTTGATGGAGACGTCTCCAGGTTTGGAGCGTTGGGTTTTATATTCGGGATGACGGAGGATAGAGGCGACGATCCAACTTCCCCGCCTGCGGCCTCGAACTACCTCCGGATCTGGAGGAAAAACTCCGAAGGCCTTTGGAAGATCGCTCTCGACCTGGCCGTCCCCATTCCGCGGGAACAGGGAGGTGCTCCCGGATTGGAATGATGCCTTTATCCCGGACAAAACGCGCCTCTGATTGAAACACGATCATCGCTTCAGCGTAATAAAGATAAGAAAGGATGGCCGGATGAAACCCGTTATTCTATCAGACCAAGGACAACGAAATCCCTCCGGGGCCGTTCTCCTGTCGCTTGTTCTTTTTTGCTTCTTCACTTCATCAATCTTTGGGTCGTCGGTGGGTGCGTTATTGTCCTCCTCTTCATCCCAGGTCCCTTCCCGCGAAGAAAGGGAACGGGACACTTGGCAACAACCCGGGAAGGTTATGGACGCCGGTACTATGGAAGAAAAAACGGAGCTTCCCTCCGTCACCCATTATGACCTGCGGTTCCGGCTTTTTCCCAAAGAGAATAACCTCGAAGCGATAGCATTGATAACGGTCCGGAACACGACCGCCGAAACGCTTTCTGAAATTCCGTTCATTCTTTACAGGCTGTTCGACGTCGAGGAAGTCACCGACGGAAAGGGCAGCCCTCTTTCTTCAACGGGGGGTGTGGTCAAGTTCTCCGATGAAAAAAGCTTCCAGGTTCGCTTTGTTTCCGTGCGCTTGGGCCGCCCTTTTTCGCCTGGGGAAACTGCCGTCATCCGCTTGAAATACGCCGGGCCACTATGGGGATATCCCGAGG
>JBAUIH010000450.1:0-2564 GCA_049682755.1 Candidatus Aminicenantales bacterium
TGTGAGAAAGGAACTGTTTTGGGATCGAATGGAGCAGAATGTCACTCCGGGTATGGAAATTGAAAGAGCCATCAATTTCGGCGGGTTCGATTACGTCGATGTCGTACTGAAGAAATACGGAAGAGAAAGATTTCTAGATGTGTTACTAAGGAACCGGAATCTCAGCAAAAAGGCGGTGAACTACTGGTGCCTCGTGCTCGGAGTCGACAGAGAGAAAACCGCCTCCTTCAAGAATCGCGCGCTCCTCTGGTCCCCCTACCGTTGAAAGGCGGGATGGTGATGGTAAAAGAATATCAAGGAATAACTCTTATAGTACGCATATCTCTTTTCTTCGGACAGAATGCTGTCTTGATTAAATACATCCATCATCTATTCTTCTTCCTCATCGCTTGCTTCGAACATCAGGGAATACGTGCGTCCTTCGTCATCCGCAAAGATTGCCTGGAAGGGCGGCAGGCTTTCCGCAAAGAAAGTAAGAATTGACACGTCCTGCGCTCGTGATAAAATCGTCTCCTGGGGAGAAAGCGAACGTGAACAAACTTCAGGAAGAGATTGCGAAGCTGGCCGGCCGATACAATCTCCAGCTCATCTATGCTTTCGGCAGCCGGGCGAAAGAGGTTTATAAGCGAATCCACGGAAAAAAAGCGGCTCTCCGATCGTCTTCATCCGATCTCGATATCGGCCTGAAGTCCAGACGCCCCCTCAGCGTCGAGGAGAAGGTCAAAATTGCCGTCTTTTTTGAAGATCTTTTCGGCGTGCCGAGAGTGGACGTCGTGGTGCTATCGGAAGCTCCTGTCATGTTGGCCCTGGAGATCGTTCAGGGAGAAGTTCTTTTTGCTGAGGATGACCGCTACGAAGCGGAGTATCAGCTTTATATCATGAGGAGAGCAGCCGAGATCGTGCCTTTCGAAAGGATGAAAAGAGATCTCATATTGGAGATGAGGAAATGACCTCCGGAAAAGTCAATGACCGTGTCATCGTTCAGCGCGTCCGTTGGATCAAGCAGATGAGAGAGGCTATTAGAGACCTGCCTATCAAAGATAGGAAAGAATTCTTAGAAAATCCACACAATGTCGCCGCCGCCGAGTCTTATCTGAGACGGACTTTGGAAGCGCTGTTCGATATCGGACGTCACGTCCTCGCTCGAAAATTTGCCTATCCCGCCGCTGAGTACAAAGAAATTGCCAATGGGCTTCTTGAAAAAAGAATCCTCACTCGGAAAGATGCTGAGCTCCTCAGGCAAATGGCGGGTTATAGAAACCGGATGGTTCATTTCTATCATGAAATCAGCGCTGAGGAACTCTTCGATATATGCACGCATCATCTGGACGAAATCCAGCTCTTGTGCAACCGTCTCGTCAGCCGGCTGCGAAAGCCAAGGGCGGCCAAAGCATAACAAGTATTTCACAAAGCGTGCTTAAACTCGTCTTATTCTGATATTCATTCCCCAAAAAACGCGGCTATTTCAATAAGAGAGAGGTCTTATTATATCAATAATACCGCCCGAGGAGCGGGTGTTCGACGATGACCTTTCTTAGGGCTGACGGATCGACCAGCTCCTGACAGCGATAGACGATCTTTCCCCCGGGTTCGACGAGCAACGTATATGGCAAGGCTCCCTGCCAGGCCGGGTCGATCGTCTCGATGAGCGGATAGATGCTTTCCCCCGTGTAGATGTAGTTTTTGTTGGAAGCCTGGTTTTTTTTGAGGAACTCGAGCGCCCGGCCGCGCCTGTCGGCCTTGTTGGCGCTGATGGAGATGAACTCGAAATCGCGGCCGCGGTACATGCGGTCGGTTGTGACAAGTTCGGGGAACTCGGCGACACACGGCCCGCACCAGGTGGCCCAGATGTTGATCAGCCGGAGTTTATTCGAAGGATTCGCCAGGAGCTGCTTGACGGCCGCCAGGTCGATGGGCTCCAAGGCGACGGGAAGCCCGGCCCACTCCTTGTAGAGCTTTTTCGTGTATTCATCCTTCCAGGCCCACTTGATGGAGCAGCCGAAGACTTTGGTCGTGGCCGGCGACGGTTTCCCGCCGGCGAGCAGGGCGTCCAGGGCGTTCCTCAAATCTTCCGCCTGTCCGCTCCCCGGCTTCTCTTTGCCGTCCACCCGTCCCGCGTATTGGAGACGGCGGTTTTCGTCAAAGATAAAGACATGGGGTGTGGCCACAGGGCCATAGGCGATGGATGCCTTCTGGTCGTCCCCGTCATAAAGATAGGGAAATGGAAACTTCTTGTCTTTGGCCCGGATCTTCATGTCCTCGAGCGTGTCCCCCAAGTCGGTATATCCGAGTTCAGCCAGGTTGAGGGCCTTCGGGCTGTTGGGAGAGATCATGACCATGCCGACGCCCTTTTCTTTATAATCCAGGCAGACGCCGATGAGCCGGTCTTCATACGCCTGGGCCGTCGGGCAATGATTGCAGCTGAAAACGACCACGAGCAGCTTGTGCCGCTTGAAATCTTCGAGGCGCCAGGTTCTGTCGTCCGTTCCTGTCAAACGGAAATCCGGAGCCTTCTCCCCTATCGCCAGGGTTTGAGGCTCCGGATGAGCCGTCTGCGCCGCCAG
>JBAUIH010000451.1:0-17136 GCA_049682755.1 Candidatus Aminicenantales bacterium
GGACCACCGCGAAGAGATGGGGTGGACGAAACCGGAGATCGCCCGGAGCCTGGCGTCAGCCATCCCTCCCGAAGCCGTGGTTTTTATCTCCGGGGATGAAGGCTATCCGGACCTCGACCGCGCCGCCGCCTCGGTCCGGGCGAAGATCATCCGCGTCGACAGGACGGAGTCTTCTTCGTTCTTCGAAGAAGACAGGGCTCTGGCCGAGGCCGTCGCGGCCCATTTCGGCATCCCGTCCGAAATGGCCAGGCGGGGGTTTGCTTCAGCCCGGCCCGATTTCGGAGGCCTCCAGGCCTGGGAGGCCGACCTTGGGTTTCCACCGGCACCCTGGATCCTGGTCAGCGCTTTCGCGGCCAACGAGCCTGAGTCGAGTGAACGCGTGCTGGCGCAATTTCAGGGGAAGGTCGCTCGGGAGGGCCGGCCTCTCATCGGTCTCCTGAACTTCCGGACCGACCGAGGCGACCGGACTCTCCAGTGGCTGGACGCCCAGAAGAGGGGTTTTTTTGCAGGGTTTAGGAGAGTCTATGTGGTCGGTGCCCACATTCACGCCCTGGGAATCCGAAAAAAATCAGGAGGACATCATGTCTTCACCCCGCTATCCGGGCGGTCCGCCTCCTCCATAACGAACAGGATCGCTTCCCTGGAGGGTGTCGCCTCCGTCCTCGTCGGGCTGGGAAATATGGGCGGGATTGGAGCAGCGCTGGTCGAGCACTGGCAAGATATCGGGAGGACCTATGCCCTTTGAGACGATCTTCATCGGTTTGCTGCTGGCGCTCCTATACAAAGAGATCATGGGCCTTTATCCGGGCGGCATCATCGTCCCCGCTTTCCTGGCTCTCACTCTCGACCATCCGGCCCAGGCGCTGACGACCGTCGCCGTGGCCTGTCTCTCTCTGGTGATCTACAAACTTCTGGCCAGGTATTTCATCCTTTTCGGAAGCCGGCGTTTCGTGCTTATCCTCCTTGTCGGAGGGGTGCTGTCCCAACTCTGTGCCCTGGCGGTGCCGAGGCTCGTCCCCTCCCCGGTTGAATTTCAGGTGATCGGCTTCATCATCCCCGGACTCCTGGCCAACAACCTGGAAAGACAGAAGTTCCTGACGACGCTCGCCTCGCTGGTCACGGTGACCGTGGCCACCTATTTCATCGCCAACCTGGTCCGGATCGTTTTTTGAGCTTCAGATCATGCCCCTGAAATTCAGAGACAAGGTTTTTCACGCCCTCGGCATCCTGAGCCTCCTGTTCCTAATGGCCGCTTTGTTTCTCGCCCGAAGGCCGCTCCGGACCCAGGACGAGATGCGGACGGCTTCCCGCCGGATGGCTGAGGCTGTGGCGGCGGTCCGGGATTGCCGCGAAGCTGCCGGGATTCCCGTCAACCCGTTGCCGGACATCAACCGGACTGGGCTCATCGGCCTCGAATCGTCGCCGATCACCACGTCACTTGGGAATCTGGAAGCCAAACGGACGACAGTCAATCCCAATTTTGCGGGTCTCATCGTTCTTCTGCTCCGCCAGTCAGGCGTCGGCCGGGGCGAGAGTATCGCCATCGGCGCTTCCAGTTCCTTTCCCGGCCTCATCATTGCCTCACTCTGCGCTGCTGAGGCGATGGATCTTCGGCCTCTCCTGATCTGTTCGCTGGGCGCTTCCCATTGGGGGGCCAACCATCCCGAGTTTCATTGGCTTCAAATCCTCGACTGTCTCATCAGATCGCGTTTCCTGACGACCGAGCCCATCGCCCTTTCTCTGGGTGGGGACGGCGATATCGGAAAAGACATGAGTCCGGAAGGCCGCGAGCTTCTGGTCCGGGCCGCCGGCGAGACCGGGCTTCCCTTCTTGTCCGAGCCCGACCTGGAGAGGAATGTGGCGAAACGTCTCCGGCTCTTTGAGACGGCGGTCGGCGGAGCGGGGATCCGGGCGTTCATCAACGTCGGAGGCGGCTACGCGAACATGGGGACGGACTCAGAGATCCTCAAGGTGTCACCCGGTCTGGCGGTTTTTTCCCGCATTCCTCCGCGCGGGCGGCGCGGGGTGATCTTCGAGATGGCGGCCCGCGGCATCCCGGTCATTCACCTGCTCTATATCAAGGGGCTTTGTGAGCGTTATGGATTGCCCTGGGACCCCGCCCCTTTGCCCCAACCGGGAGAGGGGGACTTTTACAGGCAAAAAGAAGTGATTCCCTGGACCTTTTTGGCCCTGGCGGGGGCTTATTTCCTGCTGATCGCGATCGTCCTAGCTAGCGCTGCAAGATCATCACACTGACGATACACTGGTAAGAATCGAGCCGGTCGCGGTCCTGGCAGATGGCGCGCTCGACCGTCAGAATACCCAACGGGTAATCTTCCCAGCGGTAAAGCGTGAGGTCGTTGCGCGAACCGGTCAGCGAGGCCAGTTCCTGAACGGCCGTCTTGACCTGAGGAAGGCCAAGATACTCCAGTATGCGGTTGACCGAACGCACGTTTTTGATGTGGAAATATTGCGTTTTCGGGTCCATACTGAGAGAAAGAGCCGGTCCGGGGCTTTCGAAAAAATAGCGCGTGTAGCGACGCTGTCCGGTCATACCCTCTTCCTTGTGGTAGACGTAGTTGGGTATCTTCTCGGGAAAGAAAGTATCCTTGATCTGGGCTCCGACGTCCCCCAGGGTGATCGTCTCGGATTCTGTCCTTTGGAGGAAGAAGAAGACGGCGCCGAGGAGAATGAAGATGAGTCCGACCCGGATGAGATTTTCATACTCCCGTTTGACGATGACGCGGAAAATCCAGATGACGCAGAGCAGGATCAAAGCGAGGATGATATTCTTGAGGAGTGCGACTTCCATCTCGGCCTCCTATCCCTGGGCGCATTATAGCAGAAAAAGGAAGATCGCCCAAGACATAAGCGCTTCCTTTGATTTAGCGGAGGCTTGAAGGGGCACTCCTTTGGAAAAGCGTCGCTATCGAGCCGGGTTGGCTAGTCCGGCGACGAGCTCGGCCAGCTTGAGGCAGTTGTCCACGGCGTGGGCCTGGTAGTCGTTGTTGAAATAGACATAGCGCTCTTCCGCCTTTGCCCCGCTTATTTTTTCTGCCCAGTGGGCGAGGTCTTCGTCACTGTATCTGTGCCGGTATCCCCCGGTCAGCCCGTGGAATCGGAAGTAAGCCACATTCGACGGTTCGATCAGCGTGTCGGGTACTTGAGCGGAGGAAACAGTGCAGAATGTCACCCCCCGGGCCTGCAGCTTTTCCACGACGGCTTCATTGTACCAGCTCTCATGCCGGAACTCGATGACGTTCTTGTGTTGCGGAGAGAGAGTTTGGAGGAACTCCTCGAGGAGCTCCAGGTCCTTTTCGATCGAGGGCGGAAGCTGGAAGAGGAGACAGCCGAGTTTCTCCCCCAGCGACTCGGCGAGGATGGTGAAATAGCGCACCTCGCTTTTGACGTTGCGCAATTTTTTCCGGTGGGTGATCTGGCGGTTGGCCTTGAGAGTGAAAGTGAAGTGGGGCGGACTCTTCTCTAACCATGCCTGGAGGGTCTCCGGCCTGGGGAACCGGTAGAAGGTCATGTTGATCTCGACGGTGGAGAAATGGCCGGCGTAAAAAGACAGCCACTCGGAACGGGGAAGGTCAGGAGGGTAAAACCGTCCCTTCCAGCCGGGGTAGCTCCACCCCGATGTTCCGAGATGATTGACCGCCGCCATGGATTCTTCGATCGTGCTCGTCACCCCTATTATAGGCCAACTGCGTCTCGGATGAAGAAGAATTGTCCAAATTTTATCCCTCCGGTTTTTTTAGGACATTTCTGCACTTTTCATAACTGAAGCAAGGGGTTTGCCCAGGTGTCCTTGGGGATTGCTTTTTATTCTCGGCTTTCATAAGATTTGGCCGCCGAAACGATCTACGGCCTCGCCCATGCTCGAAAAGAAAAGTCACCGCTTTGGCCTCATCGGAACCATCACCCGGGATGTCATCACCCAGGCGTCCGGCCGCGTTCAATCGGGTCTGGGCGGCATCCTCTACCAGGCCGCGGGCCTGTGTGGGCTCGATCAGGACGTTACTCTCTATACAAACGTCGGCCAAGACCTGTTTCCTCAGGTCAATTCCCTCGTCGACCGTTGGCCGACGTGTGACAGCACTAGGATTGAGATCGCATCCGGGCCGGGGAACAGGGTCTTTCTTCATTATCCGGAAGAGGGGGAGCGCGTCGAGGTCCTGGAGTCGCACGTTCCACCGCTCCAGCCGGATGGATTGCTCGCCAACCTGCCGCGGACCGGTTTGCTCATCCTGGTTATGAACTCCGGCTTCGACATCACGCTTCCGGACTGGCGCCGGATCGTGAGTCGGGCCCGCTGCCCGCTCTGGTTCGATATCCACTCACTGGCCCTGACGCAGGAGCTTCACACGGCGCGCCGCTACCGCTCCCTGCCCGAGTGGCGGGAGTGGGCCGAAGGAGTGACCTATCTCCAGGCGAACCTGAGGGAGGTGGCCGCGATGCTTGGGGAGCCGGAGCGGATCCCCTCGCGGGAAGGCGTCGGCCGTTTTGGAGAAACAGCCCTTGATTTGGGTATAAAAGGGGTGTTCATCACGCTGGGCTCGGAAGGCGCCCTGGTCATGATGCCCGGTTCTTCCAGAAAGATGGCCTCGCCGAGAGCCGGGGAGGTGATCGATACCACAGGTTGCGGGGACATTTTTTGCGCGGGCACCGCCGCCCTGCTTTCGACCGGGGCCGATCCCGTCGAGGCGGCCGGGTTCGGCGCCGAGCTCGCCTCCGAAGCGGCCGGGGTCTCCGGGATCGAACAGACCTATGACCTGATCAGAAAGCGCCCATTTTTCGCCTAGCCACTTTACAGTGGATTTTTTTATGATAAAATAAGTCCACCGTGCCCATGGCCGACCTGCGGAAGAGTCATCATTTCTCCGATTTTCTCAAGCCGTCTCAGGTCATTTACGAGCTCCAGTCAAAGGAAAAGGTCCTCGCCATCGAGGAACTCCTCGACGTCCTCTTCAAAGAAAAACTCATCAAGAACAAGAAGCTCATCCTGACCCGCCTCGTCGATCGAGAGCAGCTGGAATCCACGGCGATCGGAGAGCACGTCGCCTTGCCCCACGCACGGGTCAACACGGGCGGTGAGATCGCCATCGCTGTCGGGCGGTCGGAGAAGGGAATCGATTTCGACTCGATCGACAAGAAGAAAGTCCACCTCATCGTCCTGGTCGTCTGGAATCCTACCCTGCCGGGCCTGTTCAACCAACTGTTCGCGGGGTTGGCCCGCTTTCTGAGGCAGCCGGAATACCGGAAGCGGCTGTTCGGAGCGCCGAACAAGACCGAGCTTTTTAAGATCCTTTCTGAGATCGAGCTGACCATGCCCCAGGAGGACCGGATCATCAGCCGGGCCAGCTTGCTTGCCAAGCTCCAGGAGATTGAACTCCGCAAGAAGAAAGCGTCCAAGGATCAGCTCCGGGAGCTCCGCAAGCATGCGGAGCTCATCCGGGAAGAGCTTGATGAAGCGTTGCTCACCCGCTTTGACAAGTTGATGGAAAGATATGGGTTTGCCGTGGCCGAAGTCCGGGATGGGGCCTGTCAGGGCTGCAACATGAGGATCGCCACTCAGATGAGCTCGGCGATAGAGGATAGCAACGATATCTATATCTGCGAGAACTGCGGCAAGTATCTGGTCGCCGCCCGCAAGAAGAAAAAATAGTTACCTCACCAGCTCCTTGACGAGGTTCACCGGCTTCAACAGCTTATAGACGGGATAGATCTGGAGCTCGCGGCTCCACTGCGGCACCAGATAGCGATCGAAGAAGTTCCAAGCCAAGAGCCCGTCGTCGCTTTCCGGCTCGAGGAGATAGGCGGCCAAGCCGCCGAGCGGTTGGGCGGTCGGGACGATGATCGTCCCGGCGGGGAATTCCCTCATTTCCAGCGCATAATCTCCCTTGACCTGGTTCAGGTGGTGTCCCTGGTAGGCTCTTTCCGCCGACTTGAACTCCGTGAGCTTGAAGATCTCGACCTCCAGATTGACGGACTCATTGAGTTTTTCGATGACGAGACCGTGTTGCCGGAGCTTGGTCACGACTTCCGAGTCGGGCACGCCGAGCACATAGGCATGAGGAAACGGCACCCCTCGTTTTCCGATCCAATCGGAATAGTAGGGGATGGTCAAAACGTTCACTTTATCGGTCGGCCGGAGCCGCGGCCTCTGTCCCTCACCTTGGGGGATGATCTCGGTTTCATAAGCGTGGAGGGTGACCGGGTTCGGGAGCGGCCGTAGCTCATATTCCACAAAGAACGAATGATCTTGCCCGGGATGAAGTCCCCTGAGGATCGTCCGGTGGTCGGCTTCGGCCGCCAAATGTTCGATCTCCTCCACATGAGCCGAGCAATAATCCAGGATGGCGCGGAGGAAGTGATAGTTGCCCATGATCCGCGCTTCGAAGTCGGCATAGACATAGTTCTCATCGAGGATGGAGAAGCGGTTGCGCAGGCCGATGTAATTGGTGACATAGCGGGGCTGGGGTTCGAACGTCTGCCAGCCCTTGTCCGGGGCCCTGAAATCCCTGAATCCGCCGTAGCCCAAGGCCGGTGTATTGTATTTCTTTTCCAGGATGGCTTCGATCTCGGGCATCATCTTGTCCCTCTGGTAGGCAATGATGCCGGCGTCGCCGTTGGGATTGAGACCCCAGGAGTAGGTGACGACCTCCTCGTGGAAGGACCCGTTGGTGGTGTGGCAGTCGACGAGGAGAAGCGGGTCCCAGCGGAGGAGGACATTGGCCACGAGTCCGCGGAGCTCCGGACTTTCGAGCTTGATGCTGTCTCGGTTGAGGTCCAGGTTCTGGCCGTTATAGCGGACGCCGACACCTTCCTTCGGACCGCCCTGGTGTTGCCTGTTTTCCGGCCGGATCTTCTCGTTGCCGTCGGCGTTGAAATTGGGAGCGATCAGAATGATGAGCTTGTCAAGATAGGAGAAATCCGAGGAGAGAAGAATATCCCGGGCGAGCATGAGGGAAGCCTCTTTCCCCTCTACTTCTCCGGCGTGGATGTTGGCCTGGATGTAGACAACGCCTCTCTTGTCATGCCGGAGCGGGGAGGGAGCAAGGGGAAGGGGTTTCCCGAGGACAAGCAGAGGGATGTCCCTTCCTTCCGGGCTCCGGGCCAGCGTTTCCACCCGCACATATGGGCTCAGCCTTTGAAGGCTCCGGATGAACGACAGGACATCATCGTACCGCGAGGTGGCCTGGTACCCGCTGCTCTCGGCCACGGTCAGCGGCTTTTCCTGTGCCGCCGCGGTCGATGCGCCGACGAAGCTCACTCCCCAAAAAATAGCAGCCAGGATTTGAATTGTCTTTATCCGTTTCTTCATTTAAAGTCTCCTCTCTGTCTATCGATAATATTGGCAGTCTAGTCAATCGATATTGGTGCGTCAACAGCGACGGGCAACTGTGCGATTGCCAAGGCGAGGGGCAGTGGGGGAGAAACCCGTATGAGGAGTGAGCGGGCACGGTGACTCGACCGAAGGGAGAGAAGAGCGAACGACGAATCGAGCCCGTTTTCCGCGCGGGGAGAAAATGGGCGCGGTTTCGATACCACTACCCCGAGCCCTTCATGGTATGATACGGACATGATCAATTTCGGGGTCCGGCCGGAAAAGCAGGATGCGCTCCGTCTCAAGATGGAGCGCTTGGGCATCCGCGAGCAGGATATCATCGAGAAATTCATTCACGGCGGCGGGAAAGGCGGCCAGAAGATCAACAAGACCGCCAGCTGCGTCTATCTCAAACACCGTCCCACCGGGATCGAGGTGAAGTGCCAGACCGAGCGCTCCCAGCTTCTCAACCGTTTTCTGGCCCGCCGCACTTTGGCCGAGAAAATCGAAAGAAAAATTCTCGGCGAGCAGAGCGAGGAAGTCCAACGGATCGAGAAGATCCGGCGGCAGAAGAGGAAACGGTCGAGAAAAGCGAAACTCAAGATGCTTGAAGCCAAGAAGAAGCGGGCCAAAATCAAGCTGCTCCGGGCTTTCCGCCCGGGTCCGGATGAGCTCTGAAGATCCTCAGCCGGCCAGTCGAAGAAGGGTCCGAAGAAGGAGGTTGGCGCCGCTCTCCAGGTCTTCCCAGTCGATCATCTCCTCCGGGGAGTGGCTGATCCCGTCACGGCAAGGGATAAAGATCATCCCTGCATCGGTCAAAGGGGCGATGATCTGGGCGTCATGGCCGGCGCCGCTCGTCAGCGGCATCCAGGAACTGCCGAGCTTCCCGCATTCCTCCTTCATGATCCCGATGATCCGTTCGGAGAGGGCGACGGGCTCCGTCCGGTCGATCGCCCGCGAATAGAATTCGGTTCCCCGGGTCGAGGCGATGTCGCCGGCCAGCTCCTGAAGCTCTGCGTCCAAAATGCGGAGAGTTTCGCCGGAGGTGCTGCGGAGGTCGAGGGTGAAATCGACCTTGCCGGGGACAACGCTGAACGAGCCGGGATGGGCGGTGACCTTGCCGACTGTGATCATGCTCCCGTAATGCTTGGTGGCCACGAGCTGGGTGCCGCGGAGGGCGAAATCAGCCGTTGCCAGAAAGGCATCGCGGCGCAGTTCGAGCGGCGTCGTTCCGGCGTGAGCGGCCTGGCCGACGAAAAAGCACTGACGGTATATTTTGCCGGCAATACGTTCGACGATACCGATGGGCATATCCTCCATCTCCAGGGTGGCTCCCTGCTCGATGTGGAGTTCAAGATAGGCTTCGAGTTCGGGCCTCTCCGTGTGCGCGTTCAGGATACTTTCCAAGCTGAATTCCGTTCCTTCCAGGATAGTCCGCAGCGGCCGGCCGAAAGGAGTGAGACCTTTCTCGATCTCTTCCCTGTTCAAGGTTCCGGCGAAAGCCCGGCTGCCCAGGAAATCTCCGACCAGGTTGCCTTCCTCATCCGTGAAGGAGACGAGTTCCAGAGGCTTGGACGGAGTCCTGTCCTGTTCCTTGATCCGGCGCAGGCATTCCAGCGCCGCCAGCACTCCCGCCGCTCCGTCGAACGCCCCGCCGTTGATGACCGTATCGAGATGAGAGCCAACGAGGACGGTGGGGCCGTCTCCGCCCAGACGCCCGAAAATATTGCCGGCGCCGTCCTGCCGGTAGCATAGTCCGGCCTCGCAAATCCTGTCTTTCAGCCAGGCCCGGGCCTCGAAGTCGGCCTGGCTGAAGGACGGCCGGGTCACTCCGCCCCGGGGATCCCGGCCGATCCGGGCCAGGTCCTCGATATCTTTGCGGAGGCGTTCCAGGTTTATCTTCATAGCAGTCCTGTCATTTCCCGGACGGCCTGAACGAGGCCGACGACCGCCGCCCGGGCGACGATGGAGAACCCGATGCTGAGCTCGGCGATTTCGGGGATCGCGACGATCCCGCCCACGTTCCGGTAGTCCAGGCCGTGTCCGGCGTGAACCTCCAGGCCCAGGTTGTGTCCGAGAGTCGCCGCCTGCTTGACCTTTTTCAAGGCTCTGTCTCTGGCTGTTCCCGGTTTCAGGTCGGCGAACTTGCCCGTGTTGATCTCGATGAGATCGACACCGAGCTTGGCGCAAGTGTTGATCTGCGCGGAGTCCGGATCGACAAAGATGCTGACCCTGATCCCGGCCTTCTTGAGGTCACGGATAAAAGGGCCGAGGAGCCTTTGACCCGCGACGACATTCAAACCCCCCGAGGTCGTCAGTTCCTCACGCCGTTCCGGCACCAGGGAAACGACGTCCGGCTTTATCCTGAGAGCGATTTTTTTCATCTCTCCGGTGGCCGCCATCTCCAAAATGAGCTTGGTCTTGACGACCTCGCGCAGGAGGCGAAGGTCGCGTTCCTGGATGTGGCGCCGGTCGCCCCGGAGATGGATGACGATACCCTCCGCTCCGGCTTGCTCGGCCAGCAGGGCGGCGAGCACGGGGTCCGGTTCATTGCTCCGGCGAGCCTGACGGAGCGTCGCAAAATGATCGACATTGACCGCAAGTCTCATTCCTGTCTCCTCATTCATTCCCCGAAGTATTTGGCGATGACCGAGGTCAACCGGACGGCCTGCGCCTCGATCCGGGCGAGATTTTCTCCCTCGATCATGACCCTGGCCACCGGCTCGGTCCCGGAATAACGGACATCCAGCCGCCCTGCCCCGGCCAGCTCCGCCCGGATCTCGTCGATCGTCCGGACGATCTCGGGGAATTGACCGAAATCCACCTTCTCTCTGACCCGGACGTTGCGGAGGACCTGGGGATATTCGTTGAGTTCCCCGGCCAGCTTGGAAAACGGAATCCCGGTCGCCAGCATGACCTCGAGCATCTTCAGGCTGGTCAGGATCCCGTCACCGGTCGGGCAGTCGTCCAGGAAGATCGTATGGCCGGATTGCTCGCCGCCCAGGTTGGCCCCGATCTCCCTCATCTTGTCGAGGACATATTTGTCGCCGACCCGGGTCCGGATGAGCTCGATACCCATTTCCCGAAGCCCTTTCTCCAGCCCCATATTGCTCATGGTGGTCGCTACTACGGTGTTCCCCTTGAGCCGCTGCCCCTCCAGCATATAGCGCGCCTGCACGAACAGCGTATGGTCGCCGTTCAGGATCTTTCCGGTCTCGTCCACCCAGACCGCCCGGTCGGCGTCTCCGTCATAGGCGACACCCACATCGGCCCGGGAGGCGACGACGTGACGGGCAAGGTTGTGAGGATGGAGAGAGCCGCAGCGGCGGTTGATGTTGTGCCCGTCGGGAGCATTGAAAACGGGGATGACCCTGAATCCCAGCCTGAAAAAAACCGTCGGGGCGATGACCGAACTGGCTCCGTTGGAGCAATCCAGGACGACCGTCAACTCTTCGGGAACCTGGGAATCCCGAAGCCGCCCGATGAGGAAGTCTTCGTATTCGTCGATCAGCTTAGGCCAGGGCTGAAGCGGCCTGTCCGGGATGGCGGACGCATCTTTTCCCTTCCTGTCCGTGATGGCTTTTTCCAGCCGCTGCTCCCATGCGTCCGAGATCTTGACTCCCTCCGAGGAGAAAATCTTGATCCCGTTGTCGCGAAAGGGATTATGGGAGGCTGAAATGACGATCCCGGCGGAGAAACGGTGTTTCCGTGTCAGAAACGACACGGCGGAGGTGGGGACAACGCCTGCCGAGACGGCGTCTCCGTAGCCGGACCCGATCCCGGCGGCCAGCGCCTTTTCGATCCAGGGGCCGGATTCCCGGGTGTCCCGGCCGATCAAGATGCGAGGCTCCAGATTTTCTTCCTTAAGGAGCCCGGCGAGTGCTCGGCCGAGGATACGGACGGTGACGTCATCGAGCGGATATTGGCCGGCGACGGCTCGAATCCCATCGGTTCCGAAAAGCGTCTTCATTTTTTCTTAGCGGCGGGCTTTTCCGCCGGGCCGATCTCCTCCATGAAAATTCGGATCCTGACCCTAGCCCGCGGCGAAGCCAGGCGCAGCTCGGGCTTGGGGAGAATGAGGTCGGCCTCGACCTCTGTGGACGAGGTCAACTCCGAAATATCCACCGGGCTGGTCGAGACCCTGTCCTTCGCTCCGAACTTGCTCTCCGGCCCTTTGACCAGCACCCGGGGCGGTATCACTTCGATCTTGGCGATACCATATCCCTCCTTGGCTTGTCCGATGATGTTGGGCACGATATCAAGAGAAACCTCCCGGGTCCGCTCGAATGTGAGCCGGACTATGGCGGGAGATATCCGGACCACCTCGGCGCCTGTAGGGATGCTGATCATCGTTTCGTTGAGGGGATATTCCTGCTGATAGAGGGAGGCCCGGCTGAGATTGAGCTTGGCGAAGACATTGGCGGCGCTGATTTCGTCGATGATCCTGTTGGGTGCCCGAATGGTGACATCCACGGTCGAGTCGGGTTTCTCCACCAGTTCCAGATCGGCCGGAATGTTATGCGTTTCCAAGGGGATGGTCAGCCTTTTTTCCGAAAAGGTCTTTTCCTCGGGGATCAGGGATAGCCAGACGAAGAAGGCGATGAAAAGGGAGAGAAGCTTGAGCTCCCAGTTGCGGAGGAAGAGGTTGCGGAGGGTCTTGATCATGTCTAACCCAGATAGCGCAGCAGCGCCTCCTTCAAATGGTCTTTATCCTGGACCTTGGCCAGTCGGCCTTTCGTCGCCAGGGAGACGGTCCCCGTCTCTTCAGAGACCACGATGACGGCCGCATCCGTTTCCTGGGAGAGACCCAGGGCCGCGAGGTGCCGCGTCCGGGCCAGGAATTCCTCTCCCAGGCTGTGCGATGCCGGGAGGGGCAGCAGACAGCCGGCGGACAGGATTTTGTTTCCTTTGATGATGACGGCGCCGTCATGAAGAGGAGAGCGGGGAAAGAAAATATTCACCAGAAGATCCTTGGAGATCAGGGCATCCAGCCGGGTTCCCCGGTCGGCGTAAACCTTGAGCGAGATGTCTTTTTCCAAGGCGATGAGAGCCCCGATCCTCTTTTGGGACAGGTATTCCACGGCCAGAAAAAGGTCTTCGAGTTTCTCCTCCAACGACCGGAGCGAGAACGGCCGGCGAAAGGTCCGCGATCCGAGCCCGGTCAGCAACCGCCGGATCTCGCCCTGGAAAAGGACGATGATGGCGATAATGAAATAGGTGGTGAAGCTTTTGATCAGGCGATGGGTGACGAGGAGCTTGGCCCACTGGGTGATCAAATAGAAGAGGCCGATGATGGCGATCCCGATGGCCATCTGGTAAGCCCGCGTGTCCTTGATCAGGCGGAAAAAAGAGTAGAGGATGAAGGCCACGAGGAGGATGTCCAGGACGTCCGCCAGGGTGATATGGGTCAGGGCGCTGAGGATACTAGTGAACATATGGTTTGCCCTTCCCCTCCGGCGGGGGACCCAAAGCGCCCTGGGACAGAATCGCCTCCACTACGGCGACCGCCCGTTTCACCGGCTGGATATCGTGGACCCGCAGGAGCGACGCCCCGCGCAGGATGCCGACGATGGAAGCGGCGATCGTTCCTTCGAGCCGGTCCTGGGTCTCGACCTCCAGGATTTTTCCGATGAACGACTTGCGGGACACGCCGATGAGGAGCGGACGCCCCAGCCCGGCCAGCGAGCCGAGGCTGTTGAGCAGCGTGAGGTTGTGTTCGAGCGTTTTCCCGAATCCGATCCCCGGGTCGAGAATGATATTCTCCGTGGAAACGCCGGCGGATATCGCAGCCTCCAGCCGGTCCCCGAGGAACGCCTTGACCTCGCCGACCACGTCGTCATAGTGGGGAGCGAGTTGCATCGTTCGAGGTGTGCCCTTCATGTGCATCAAGATGAGCCCGGCTCCGCTCCGGCCGACGAGGGGCAGCATCCTGGGATCAAAGCGGCCGGCGCTGATATCGTTGATGATATCAGCCCCTGCGGCCAGGGCCGCTTCGGCCACTTCTGCCTTGCTCGTATCGACCGAGATCAAAACGTCCTTCTTTTGCTTGAGGACTTCGATAACGGGAAGGATCCGTTTTTTTTCTTCCTTCGCCGGGATGGGGGAGGAACCGGGCCGGGAGCTTTCGCCGCCGATATCGACGATGTCGGCCCCCTCGGCGGCCAGGGCCAAGGCGCGTTCAATGGCCCGGGCCGGCTCAAAGTACAGGCCCCCGTTAAAGAACGAGTCCGGAGTGACGTTGACGACACCGATGAGCCAGGTTCTGGGCCCGAGGTCAAAGGCCTTGCCCCTGACTCGAAATCGGTGTGTGTCTCCCAACGTTTACACTTTCACCAAGTCCGGTTTGTCCAGCGGCTTGGCCATCGGACCTTCTCCGGCCTCCTCTTTCTTGCCTTCGGCGGGCGGTGCCGGCGGAGAGGCTTCCTTGCTCTCCGCTTCCTCTTTTATCCGGGACGCCTTTATGACGCCGACGATCTTCTCGATCTCGCCCGAGTCCAGAACCTCTTTTTCGAGGAGCGCTTTGGCGATCTCGACAAGCTTGTCCCGGTGGCGCTCCAGCAGTTCCTTGGACCGGTCATAGCACCGGTTGATGATCTTTTTGACCTCCTCGTCGATGAGCTCGGCCGTGCGCTCGCTGAAGTTCTTGTTCATGGCCAGATCGCGGCCCAGGAAAATGAGATCATCGCGCTCGCCGAAGGTGAGCGGCCCGAGGTCAGACATGCCCCACTGGCAGACCATTTTGCGGGCGATCTCGGTGGCCTTTTCGAAATCGTTGGCCGCACCGGTAGTCGTTTGGTCGAGGAGGAGCGTTTCGGCCACCCGGCCGGACATAAGCACCGACAGCTGGGCTTCCAGGTATTCTTTGCTGTAGGTGTAACGGTCGTCGAGGGGAAGCTGCTGGGTGAGGCCGAGGGCCATGCCGCGCGGGATGATGGTGACCTTGTGGATAGGGTCGGCTTGGGGAATGAGCTGGGCGATCAGGGCGTGGCCGGCTTCGTGGTAGGCGGTGCTCTTTTTCTCCTCCTCGGAGATGATCATGCTCTTGCGCTCGACGCCCATGAGCACCTTGTCCTTGGCCGCTTCCATATCCTTCATGGCGACGCTGTTTTGATCGTTGCGGGCGCCGAGCAGGGCGGCTTCGTTAACCAAGTTGGCCAGGTCGGCACCGCAGAACCCGGGGGTCGAACGGGCCAGCACTTTGAGATCCACATCCTTATCGAGGGGGATCTTGCGCACATGGACCCGAAGGATCTCTTCACGTCCCTTGACGTCGGGCATATTGACGACGATGCGGCGGTCGAAACGGCCCGGCCGCAGCAAAGCGCTGTCGAGGATGTCGGGCCGGTTGGTGGCGGCGATGAGGATGACGCCTTCGTTGGAGTCGAAACCGTCCATCTCGACGAGGAGCTGGTTGAGAGTCTGCTCGCGCTCGTCGTGGCCGCCTCCCAGTCCGGCGCCCCTCTGCCGCCCGACGGCGTCGATCTCATCGATGAAGATCAGGCAGGGGGCGTGCTTTTTGCCCTGGTCGAAGAGGTCACGGACGCGGGACGCGCCGACGCCGACGAACATCTCGACGAAGTCGGAGCCGCTGATGGAGAAGAAGGGAACATCGGCCTCACCGGCCACGGCCCGGGCGAGAAGGGTTTTCCCCGTCCCCGGAGCGCCGACGAGCAGGACGCCCTTGGGAATGCGCCCCCCGAGTTTCTGGAAGCGCTGGGGATCCTTCAGGAAGTCGATGATCTCCTTGAGCTCTTCCTTGGCCTCTTCGACTCCGGCCACGTCCTTGAAGGTGGCCTTTTTCTGCGTCCCGGAGAACAGCTTGGCCCGGCTCTTGCCGAAGGACAGGGCTTTGTTACCGCCGGCCTGCATTTGTCTCATGAAGAACACCCAGAAGAAGATGAGAAGGATGATCGGGAACCAGGTGAAAAGGTAGGAGAACCAGGAGTTCCGGTTGGCGTCGCGGACGGTGATGGCGACCTGATGATCCCGCAGGATCTTCACCAAAT
Source organism: Candidatus Aminicenantales bacterium (assembly GCA_049682755.1). Classification (GTDB taxonomy): domain Bacteria; phylum Acidobacteriota; class Aminicenantia; order Aminicenantales; family UBA8522; genus UBA8522. The sequence continues at coordinate 15,337 of JBAUIH010000451.1, forward strand.
CGTCATACTGCGTAGGGGTGACGGACTTAAACGTCTCTCCCGTGTCCCTGTATTTGCCCTTGATCTGGTTCCCCGTGATGGTCACCTCTTCCACTCGGTTGGCCTCGACGTCACTCATGAACTGGCTGAAGTTCACTTCCCGCTTGGTCAGGCCGGGCGACTGGAGGAGGCTCATGATGGTGATGATGATCACCCCGGCGAATACCCAGAACAGGATATTCTTCATATTTTTATTTCTTTTTCTCGGCATTGTCTTCTTCCTTTTGGACGCTTCATTTTAGCATGTTTCGGCCCGCTTGTTAATATTCAGGGACAAATGATACAAGAGCGCGGGTGGGCGTATTCTCCGTATCAGATACTAGGCGCCCGGTAGAGGTTTCGATGACAGAGGACAAAGCCCCCAGGTCAATGAATCGTCGCCGCAGTTCCGATCAACCCACATAAACAGTGGCTTTCGCATAGTGATAGTCACCTTTGGTTGTTTTCCCCAAGAGCGATAATCCCAGGGTCAGGGGGCCCACCCTTCCCGCAAACATGGTCAGGATGATCAAGAGCTTCCCTGCGGGTGTCAGGGCCGGGGTAATCCCCATGGATAGCCCCGTATTCCCCAGGGCCGAGGAAATCTCAAAGACGAGCTGCAGAAACGACGCGCTTTCAGTCCTGGCCAGGACGACCGTGTCGAAGGCGGCAATGAGAACAAAAACCAAGAGGATCAATGAGGCCTTGGCTATGGTTTCGTCCGGGATTCGTCTCCCCTGAAAGTTTACGTCTTTCTTGCCCCGGACATAAGACCAGGCCGCCAGAGCGAGCGTTCCGAAGGTGCTGGTTTTCATCCCCCCTCCGGTGCTCCCGGGCCCCGCGCCGATGAGCATCAGAACGATCAGGATAAAAAGACCGGAAGGTCCCATTGCGCCGATTTCTACGGTATTAAAGCCGTCGGTTGTCGAAGCCGAAACTACCTGAAATGATGCAGCCAGAACCTTTTCTCCGAATCCAAAGCCCTGGAAAGGCTCGACAATCAAGATCGTGGGCAGACTCACCGCCATGACCAAGGCGGTTGCCAAGAGCACGAGTCTGGTATGGGGGGAAAGTCTTCCTGGCCTTTTCCCCGCAGCCACCTTGCTGAGGAATCCATGCAGGTCGGTGAGCACGATGAACCCGATTCCTCCGAGCAGGGACAAAATCGAGATTGTCAAGTTGACGGGAATGCTGTTCCGCCAGGAGCTCAGGCTGTCGGAAAACAAGGAGAAGCCAGCCGTGCAGAAGGCGGAGATCGAATGAAATACACTGAGGTAGGCGGCCCTCCCGGGTTGAATATCTCCCTGCCAACAGAAATAGAGGATAAGAGAGCCGATCCACTCCAGAGAAAAGGTGACCAGAAGAACCAATTTGAAAAATTTGGACAGGTTGATCTCGCCCGCGCCAGAAACGGATTCGACGGCTGCCACTCGGCGGCTGATGGACAAATCTTTCTTCATCAAGGTAAGCATGAAAACAAAAAAGGTCATGTATCCGAGTCCGCCGATCTGAAAGATCGTCATAATGACGACCTGTCCAAAGAGCGAATAATAGCGACTGATGTCGACCACCGTCAGCCCCGACGTGGAGACGGCCGAGGTCGCCAAGAACCAGGCGTCAAGGACAGGTTGTCCCGCTCCATCCGCCGTTGCGACCGGCAAGGCCAAGAGTATTGTACCCAGCACGGTGATCAGGAAATACCCGGCGACGAGAATCTGGAGTGGTTTTGCTCTGAAGGGTGGTTTCATGGGGATATGTCGTAGTTTTCGTGGGGCTTACCCC